>JAJDCW010000185.1 GCA_029260635.1 Phycisphaeraceae bacterium
CAACGTGGACACTGCCCGGATTTTGGGAAATTTCCCCAATGCCGCAGCGGTTCATCCTCACACAGATCGTTGGCTCCTCAAGGACAGCCCCCAACGCCGTGAAGTCTGGGCGTGGATCGATCAGGTATCGCGCAGCACAAATGGATCGTCATCTGATAAATGAGCTTATTTGAAAGCTACGAGCTTGCCTAGCCGTGTATATATCGAGCCGCGGACAAGTATCGCTTGTCTTAGTCAGTGACACGGAATGGCGATGCGGGCAGGCCGCTGTCGTCGGTCAGGTTGGCGGACGGCGGGTTGTCGGACCACGCGTATTGCACGGCGAGTGGTCTGGAGACATCGGATGACCACACGCGTAATTTTCGGGGCTCCACCACGCGGACCTGCGCCCAGTGCCAGCGTTGATCCGAACTGCGGACGGCGAATGAGCCGAGTTCCCGGACGTCGATTGCGTGTAATTCGCCCGGTCCTTCGGTGAATGTCAGTTCAACGGCGCCTTCCATGAATACGGCGCTTTGGAGTACGGGTCCCTGTCCCGGTACTTGGCTGTCATAGACATCCGCCAGCGCCCATCGCGCGAGGCGTTCGCCAACACCGCGTTTGTTCTTGGGGTGTCCGTTGTCGGCATCGCCTAGGTCGATAGTCACGGCCAGGCCGGTATCGGGGAGGGTCAAGGCGGTGAGGCGTTGGGCTTCGCGTATCAGAGCCCAATCGGAATCGCCCGGTTCGGTGGCGACGGGTCGGTAATTGGGCAATTGGACGATGCCGAAGTAGTAGTTCTCCTGACCCCACGCTCGGCGCCATGAACCAACAAGACCCATCAGCATCTTCCGATAGTAGTCGCCTTGGCCGATGTTACTCTCGCCCTGGTACCAGGCGGCCCCGCGCATGGCATAAGGGACGAGGGGCATAATCATCGCGTCGTAAAGGCTGCCGGACTGCGACTGCGGGCGTAATGCGATCGGTTGGGGGGGTGGGTTAGGCAACTCTTTGCCGGCCGCCTCGGCAGCGTCACGCTCGGTCCGCCACCTGGCTAGCGTAGCCTCGTACTCAGCCTGCATCCTGGGACGCTCGTCTAAACGGGTTCGGTCCCGCTCACGCGTCGAAGCGAACGCCGGCTCATCCCGGATCACCTCTATTGGCAGCCAAGACTCCACACCGGTTGCGCCCCAAGCGCTGCTGATCAGACCGACCGGCACGTTCAATTCTCGCCGCAGTGATGCGCCGAAGTAGTACCCCACCGCTGAGAACTTTTCTGCCGATCCCGGTGAGCAGGCCGACCATGCACCCACCAGGTCTTCACCTCGCGGCACAACGTGATTCTCCACGCGAAACAGCCTCAGCATCGGATCGTTTGCCTTAGCCACTTCCGCCGCGCCGTCTACCGCGTGCGACAGGCCCATCTGCATGTTGGATTGCCCGGCACACAACCAGACCTCGCCTACCAGGACATCTTCACATACCAGTGTCTGCCCGCCCGACTCGATCTGTAACACGTTCGCCGAAGCGTTCGCCGGCATTGGGTCCAGGTCCACGCGCCAAAGACCTTTCGTGTCCGTCGTAGTCTGTTTTAGTTGACCGGCAAAACGCACGGTCACCGCCTGGCCCGGATCGGCCCAGCCCCAGATCGGCACCGGCATGTCCCGCTGGAATACCATATTGTCGCCCAAAACCGTTGGCAGTTTCAACGCTGTCGCGGCATGTGCTGTCGTAACCAGAAATAGCACGGATATCAACCAACACGCGGTTAAGCTCGTAGTCGATTTTGCACCAGTGAATCTTGAGGGTAATTCTGTCAGCATTGATATGTAATCCTTGGTATTCGGTGATAACCATCCGGTGCGAAGCTGGAGCATACGATTACGGCAACACCTGCCCGTCGACCAACAGGCGATCTCGCAGTTGTGAGTAATCGATTTGCTGCACCGAGACGTCCGTGTCGAGCGCCAGGCTTGCGGCGGATGCGGCGCTCTGGCCGAGGATCATGAATACCGGCTCCATACGGATCGACCCGTAGGCAATATGTGAACTTGACACCGCACAAACAACTAGAAGGTTTTCGCACTCGACTTGCTTTGGAATGATCGCGCCGTAATCGATTGGGTACGGGCCGCCGGGATTCACCTGTACATCGCCCTCGTTGCGGACGAATCCATTTTTGTCGACGTAACGCTGGACGTTGTGAGAATCCATGTTGTAAGAGCCCATGCCGATCGGCCGAGGCGTCGGGGTTTCCCGCGTGAGGTGGTTTTGCGTTACGACAAAGTCGCCGACCATTCGGCGTGCCTCTCGCACATATATCTGGTGTGGCCAGTTACCGTTCCCTGTGAATTCGTCCTTGGCCAGACCCCATTCGCTGTACCATTCACGCGCGTCTTGCGGTACGCGCGGGTCGTTGGCCAGAAAGTAGCAGTAGCCCTGCTGATAGGTCCTGTGCTCGTCGATGATCTCCCGTCGGTGTTCATAACTCGCCTCAGGGTAGTCGTAGTTCATACCGATGTTATCGGTGGAGAACGAACCCCTGTTATTTGTATCGGTCTTGCCATTGGGCATCGGGCTGAACGCGCCGGTGATATGCCGTGAGCCCGCCTGCAGTTCACGCAGGAGCAGTTCATACTGCGAGGGGTCGTATCCTTCGGGCTTAGGGAAAGGCACGCGGTTTTCCGGCACGCGCGTCAGGCACATCCGGAAATTGTAGGCCTGCACACGGTGGTCGGCTTCGCCCTGAACGCCCGGGGGCTCGGCTGAGACACGCGGAAGTAGCCCACTGGTCGGGTCCCCGGGGACGACGTACGCGCTGATGTCATTCTCAAACTGATGCTTCACCGCGTTATCGAGTTGCACGCCGTTAAGCGTCTCGTTGTACTGGCTATTCGCCTCGCGCCCAACGGCATAACTCACACCGGCCGCCGCCATCAGATCGCCTTCATAAGTCGCATCAATAAACATTCTGCCCCGGTAGTGCTCGCCGGACAGCATCTTGATCGACACGATCTTATTGCCGTCCATCTCGACCCCCGCGCCGGGCGAACGATCCAGCCATTGGTCCCGGTGAACGGGGATGCTGTGCTCTCGGACCATGTCTTCAAACACACGCTCGGCCACATGCGGCTCGAAGGTCCACTGCGCGTCGCCGCTGTCGTTGTAGTGTTTGCCGATACGTTTATAGAAGTCCAGGCTCAGGCCTCCGATGACAGACTTGTCACCAGAATCGGTCCAGCCCAGTCCGCTGGCGCTCATCCCGCCCAGGTGCTTTTCCGGGCAGACGATGACGACGGACAAGCCGCCCCGGCTTGCCTGCACCGCCGCCGTGATCGCCGCGGACGTGCCGCCGTAGATCACCAGATCGTGTCCGGCATCGTCTTGTGCCATGGTATTTGTAGATATGAGTGCTCCCATAAGCGCTATCAGTAGGCGTTTCATTCGTTTCCCTTTCTCGACTAAGTGATTATCCCTTGACCGCACCCAGTTGGATACCTTTAACCAGGTATTTCTGTAACACAACAAACAGGATCAGCATCGGTATGACCGAAAGTGTGATCGCGGCCATCAATACG
>JAJDCW010000186.1 GCA_029260635.1 Phycisphaeraceae bacterium
TGTCGTTTTTCAGTCGTGCGACACGGATCTGCCGGCGGACCGCCCAGGCGATCAGGGCCGCCATCGCCAGGGTCGAGACGATCACGAGCACGCCGGTCCACAGGTAAGCCGTGATCTGTCGTTCGGCCGAGGCGTCAAAGAGTGACTTATCATCGGACGCGATCGATAAACGCCAACCCGGCATCCAAGAGCCGGCCAGCGACACGGCCGGTGATTGGCCGACGGGTTCTTGACCGGGCGGGACAACTTCGACCTTCATATCCGTAGGCAATGCTTTCGTAGCGGCCCACTCACTGATCCGCCGGCACAGGCCTTCGGTCGTATAGAGCGCCACCACCCGGCCGGTTGCTGTGGGAAACGCCCAAACCTCAGCTAACGGGCTTAACTGCACGCCCGGACCGACCGGTGGCTCGGCATCAGAGGCTACCCATTGAGCCGCTAATTCCTCGGCATGGAACAAAGCAAACGCGGGCAGGTCCGGGGCGAGCTGGCGCAGCTGCGTCATCAGGAACCGACGCTGCGGCGAGGGCATGACAATGTTGTTGTAATCCAAGAGGCGTGATGCCAGTCGTTCCACGACCGCGGCGCGTTGGTTATCTAAGGGGTCTATCAGCTGCAACGCTCGCAACTCGGCATCCGCCACGATCAATCGGCCACGTTTATCGACCGCTTCACGATACGATTCTTCGGCAAGTGTCTTCGACAATAACGCAACCGCTTCGTCCACCTGCTGCGCCCGAGCCAGGCAACGTGCCTGGGCCTGAATCGCGCGTGCCGATTGGTTGAGGCTTGCCGACTGTGACGCGATCTCGGCGTAGAGCTTGGATGCGCCGATCGGGTCGCCGTCCCGCTGCTCCAACCGGATCGCCTGCTCCCATCGTTCATCGTCGCCGTCATCATGGGTTGCCACAGAAGGCCTGGGGTACTCGACCCGACCCGACTCATCGAAGACGATCAGGCTGTCGACAAGATCGGAATCCACCGAGTCGGCGAACATCGCAGCCGCTTGCATCGAATCCGACATCGCCTCAAGCTGCCCGGCCCGATGCGCCCAGAAATCATCTAACTGGTCTCTGAGCACATCGAGCTGGCCATGGTAGACATCGATCAGTTTCTGCTGCACCGCCAGCCGTTCGTTCTGCATCGCCTGGATCATGAACCAGAGGACGCAGGCCGTCGGGAGCAGCACGACCAGTGTCAGCAGCCACACCACGGGCCACCAGCCTCTCTCTCGGCCCGAGCCGGGTCGGAAACGTGGGAATCGGATCGGCACGGTTATTTCGCCTTGTAGGTTGCGATGACCGTGTCTATCTGAGACTTGGCCTTGTCGAGCTTATCAGACGTGGTGAGGGTTTTGAACTTCGTCAGCGTGGTTTCGCCCGCGATGGCCGTGATGTACACGACGACCGGCTTGCCCTGGTCCACGAAGTCGGCGTACAGGCTGACGGCCGGGCGTCCACCCACGGTGTGCTCAACCCAGCTGTCGTCACGGGTCTTAAAATCAGCCCGGTGCTGCGCCATCCGTTTCAGATGAGACTCAAGCATCTCGCGTGGCGTCTGACTCGCATTGAGTTCAAGCGACTCCAGCGTGTCGACGTCCAGGAGATTCATCGCGGTCGCGTCGGGATCGACCAGGTGTACGCCCGATTCCGTCGGGTTGGTCTGGTCGGTCTGGTAGAAAGACCAGCCGGTTGGCGCGGAAAGGGTAAACCCGAATTTTGAATCGGTGTATTCAACCACATCCCCCGCAGCCTGCATCTCGACCGCGATCAATTCGCCGACGATGCCCTCGGCGTTGAGTTTGACCAGAACCTTTTTCTCATCCGCGCTGAACCACATCGTCTGATGCATGACGTTCTTGATCAGTAGATCCACCTTGTAGCACTCGAACTCCCCGGCGGGGACGGTGAGGGTTTCTTTTTCAAGGACCGTGATCGGGATGTCCAGACGCTGACTACCGAAAGTAGCCATGATCGGGAGCGTGGTTTTGTAACCGACTTCCAGCGGTAGACGCCGGATCAGGTAGACCGCCTGCTCGTTGTCGTAAACGGGCACTTCCAGATCGATGGCGTTGGTCGTATCCTCACCCTTGGCGATCGAGATGATCTCGACCTGTTTAGGTGAGTAGTTGGCGTTGGTTTCGCCGAGGATCGTGTGCATAAACCGGCTGGTCAGCGGGCGGAAATCTTCCTTGTTGGCGTCCACGCTGCTGACGCCCTGCGAGCCGTTGATCGCGATATAACGACGCGTCTTCATCCGCCAGACGTCCTCACCGGCATCGGCCTGGGCCTGATTGACGGACCAGATAAACGTGCCGATCTTCATGCCGGTCGGCAGGGAGATACCAAGACGCATGACCTCGCCGTCCTCCCAGGCCACCGGGCCGATGACGAGTCGGCCGGGCATATGGTCGCGTGCCTCGGCGACGAGCTCTTTTTGATCGGGGTAGTTCTCGATGAGTTTTTCAAAGGCCGTGGTCGCCTCGTCGTCCTGCCCCTTCTTGAGGTAGCACATCGCCAGGCGAAGCTGGGCCTGCGCGGCGAGCTTGCGGTTGGCCTCAGACTCTTCCACGACCTGCTTGTAGATGTCGATGGCCTTGTCCAGATCACCGACGGTCTCCTCGGTGAAGATGCCCTTCTCCAGCAGCTCCGAGGCGGCCTGGGCGTAGGTGCTCGAGGTGATGGCCAGGACACAGGCCAGCAGGACCGGGGTGAGTTTGCGTGTCAGCATGGTGTGGTCTCCTTTATACAAGGCCCGTCGGGCCGGGGTTATCTCTTAGCACGACAGAAAGATACCCAGCCCATGTGACGGTCTTGTGACGGCGTTGTCCCGATCATGTCCTTTTTTCAGGTTGGCACAAGACCTGGATAGGGGTCATGTGAATACGGGGCGGACAACCACCGATCTGAATCGGCGCAAATCAATTAATAGACGGCACTTAAAGCCCTATCCAAGGCCCTTCACCAAGGATACTCCTTGCGATAGCCTCGAAAGGAACATTGTCTTTCAAGCCCGTCGCCAAGCCAGGCCGAACTGGTTATCATGTCCGCCCCGCTCGGCTGTGGCCGCCCGCACAGCCGACCCTTTGGAGAGGTGTCTGAGCGGCTGAAGGAGCTGGTTTCGAAAACCAGTGTAGGGTTCGCCCTACCGTGGGTTCGAATCCCACCCTCTCCGCTTAGAATCGCACGTCTCGTGTAAGGGCTTGCCGCATATTGGATTGCAGCAAGCCCCGACAGAAAGCAAATACGTTGCGCCCCGAAAACGCCCTAATCGTCTGCACCGACATCAGCGCATCCTGTCGGCGGTGATCCGTTCGGTACGGCTGGCTGATGTGATCCTCTCAAAGAGTAGGCCCGCAGATATGGTAGTTATGCTTGAAGCACTTATTTCATTCTATAATGCGTGGGTAATGTACATATGAACCAAGTCCTACTCCAACGGATTCCTGAACGCATCTACGAACCCAACATTATCCACAACCCCGATACGTGGATGGGCATATGGACGCCGGGGGGTTGGCGCGTTCACAAAAAGAGGTGGGGCAAAGCTCAAAGCCTGACCGTTCAACTCAGCGGTGATGGAAAGACGACTTTTTTTCCGGGAGCACTATGTGACCCTGATACAGGCCGGGTCGAATGGCGGGATGACCTGCACCAGAAAGATGATCCGTTCACCGACGCGGGGATCTATCCCAGCGACCCACGGGTCGAGTACCCGGTCGGCCGGCCCAGGTGGGCCGTATCGCATACGCTGCTCTGCTACCCATTCGCCGACCATACGCTGTACACGCACGAGTACACATGGGATATGACCCACGGCCACCTGCAAACGCACTTCCACAAGCACGTCGAGCTGGAGGAGGCGGTCACCGATAACAACGACGGGATGACGGTCCGCGTACGCAACACGCCGATCAGCCAAACGGTAGAGGGTAACGTGCACTACCCGTTACCCAACAGCGCGGTGCGCGGTGTCTGGCAGGATGCGGGAAAAACAGGCACGAATCTGTACGCGAAACGTATCGTCCAGAGGATCGCCATGCACAACGGGGTCTACGCGATAGCGCCGCACACGCCCGTTGTTCAGTGTCACGGGATGTACGAGATATCGACGGCCGAGGCAAACGACCGCGGGATGTTTGATGCGGCTACCGGCGAGTGTATAGACCCCGACAGGCTGCGTGACGATTGGCTGATCCCCATCGACGAGCCAAGGATTGGTCTTATGCGTTTCCCTGAACGATTAGTTGCGAGCCGTGTCTACGAACGCGAGATCGGCATGAAGTCCGAGCCATACGGTGTTGTTGATCAGGCACATCTGGACCAGCTCGAACTGCGGATGGGGACAACCCTGAGCATGGGCCGTGTGGGGTACGGGATGGAGAATGCGTTCGATTCCAGTGCCGAGGGGTACCGAGGTTACGCCTGCACTTATGACATGAATAACGACGGTGTGATTGACCAACTCGACAGGGAGATTCTTGCCAGGCATCTTGGTAGAACGGTTAGATATAACCTCTACTGGGGCGCCTACTATGGCGGGGACTGGTTGACGACAACGATCAATATTGCCGGCGCCGAGCACCAGCCGGGCGCGCCCGCGGTGGCTGATTACGAATACGGCGGTGGTTACGAGGCAGGGTCGGGGACGATCAGACTGCTTGAAACACCCGGCCCGGGCCAGCGGGTCTTTGTCGAGTATCACCACGACGCCCCGGCTGAGCCGGGCGAGAACAACATCCTTATCCATGTATACAGGGAGACCCCTTGATTTGGTAGGGGGCTAACAATAGATCACTATGTGGGGCCCGGATCTGCCGGTACTATGAACAGTTTATGGACCGCTTCGGTGCCTTTTATGTTGATTTCTTATAGAGGCTGAAACGTATGACGAAAACCAAATTATCAATCCCGAAGATTCAATCATCCGAGCGTTCTGTATGGCGTGAAGAGGGATACGAAGACTTCGCGGACGGTACTTTTGGCAACGGGGGGCAGAATCTCTATGTATCCCGTCGGGGCGTGCTTCAGCGCATCTTCCACTTCGACGTCAACCGTAACGGCCACGTCGACCTGTTGTTCGTCAATAGCCAGGACATGAACGAGCGCCCCCCCGTGGAGGTCTGCACCGACGTCTATGGCACGTGCTCTCGGCTGGAATTACCAACCCAAAGTGCCTACGCGGGAGCACTAGGCGATCTAACCGGCGATGGATACGACGATCTGGTGGTTGCACACCAACACGACGGGGCCCACCAGGACCTGCCGGCTTACATCTATTGGGGGTCGCCCGAAGGGCTCACCGAACGTTACCGGATGGAATTGCCCGCACCTAACAGCCGGGGCGTCGCGATCGGTGACTTTAATGGGGATGGCAAGCCGGAGTTGGCTTTCGCCGCCAACGGCAAGCTTAGACTATTTTACCAGCAGAACGGGACGTTCCACCCACATGAATATGAGGATCTGGACCTAGAAGTTACGCACCTGACGGCGGCGGATATTGACGGCGATGGTTATACGGATCTCTATGTGCGTGTGCACAAGCAACCCCCCCGCGTACTGTGGGGCGGGCCCGACGGCATCTGCCTGGATCGCTACACGTACATAGGCGATGATGACTCTGACATAGACGACAATTCCGGTACCACACCCGGCCGATTGATGTTCGTCGAGGGCTGGGCGCCGGCCGTAATTGAGTTGAATGACCAACGCTATTTGTTCAGGGCCGAGAACCGTGACGGTGTGCTTTACCCGGTAAACGCCGATAGAGCATTTGGTGAACCAGTCGGGCTGGCATGTCCCGGTGCAGTGGCGGCCGACACGGGTGATCTGGATGGTGACGGGCGCGATGAGTTGGTCGTTGCTGCGTGTCACAATCGGCAGGAGCCGTGCCCCTCGTGGATCTATCGACACACGGATAACGGGCTGGTCAAGCTGACTTCCATTGAAACGCAAAGTGCTCGCGATGTAACTATTGCAGACCTGGATGGCGACGGGCAGCATGAAATTGCGATAGCCCAGGGACGAACTAATGTCTTGTATACAACCGAGAGCCTGATCTACCGGATGAATAAACTCGGCGAGCTTCAACCGCCTAAACGTATGGTTACGCACGACGCCATAACGGTTCTTGTAGGTCGAACATCTGCTCATAGATACCCGCAGGTCATCTGGGTCAATCACGAGGGTAATCGTGTGAGGGGAGACGTACCCGCCTACCTTTACTACGGCGGCCCCGATGGATACTCGGCACAGCGGCGGGAAGAATTCCCCGGCTGGGCGGCGTCCGACGGCATGTTGGTTGATTTCAATGATGACGGGTGGGCGGATGTCTTGCTGTGTAACAGCTCTGAGAATGCGCTGCCCCTGGATCCGGGCCCGTATATCTACTGGAACGGACCCGACGGCTTCGGCGACAAGACACCAACCGCATTGCCTGTGGTATGGGGCTGGGCCAGCGCAACCGGGGACTTCCGTCGTTGTGGTGAACTCGACCTGATCTTTGGCGGCATTGGGAATCCACACCTAACAGTCATCCGCGGAGGCCCAAATGGTTTTGATCTTGACCACCCGGAATACATACACTTAGACCCGGAAAGGAAGCAACCGGCCCCGATACGCAAGACTATTGCCGATATCTGGGATGTCGGTAAACCCGGCGAAGAAGTCCGCTGGATTATTGCGGCAGATCTCAATAACAACGGCTGGCTAGACCTGATCGTTACACTTATAGCGGATGATTACACACTGATTTTATGGGGTGGACCGGAGGGGTTCAGCCTGGACCGATCGACTACTCTGTATACATGCGGCTGTACACAGGTTACGGCGGCTGACCTGACAGGCAACGGCTACCTCGATCTGGTTCTGGGTAGCTACCGCGCTACTTATAAGCAGAATGTCAATGACTCATATGTCACCATTTACTGGGGAAGTGCCGAGGGCTTCAGTGAACAGCGGCGGATGCAGTTACCTTCTAATGCCGCCAATTCACTGGCAATAGCCGACTTCAATAACGACGGCATCCTGGACCTGTTCGTAGGCAATTACCGGGCCGACCGGGTTCGGGACCTGGATTCATACATCTACTGGGGGCAGCCGGGGGGCGGGTTTTCACAGTACAACTGCACACGGTTGTTCGCCCATTCGCCCTCGGGTTGTATCGTCGCGGACTTTAACGAGGACGGCTGGGTGGATATTGCGCTGGCCAACCACAAGGAATACGGCAACCATATGACGCAGTCGCAGGTATGGTGGAACGGTCCCGATGGATTCAACGACAAAAACGTCACGCTTCTTCCAACAATCGGCCCGCACGGGATGATCGCGGTCGACCCCGGCAACATCGCAGACCGTGGCCCGGAAGAATACTACATCTCGAACGCACACCGATTACCCGAGAAGGCCAGGATCGAACAGATCGCATGGGAGGCGGAACTGGGTCCCAAGACGTGGGTACGCGCGCAACTACGGTGCGCCAAGACAATGAAAGAACTAACCAAAACCCCGTGGCAAGGCCCGGATGGCGAGGATAGTTGGTTCGAAAATGGTCAACATGCCGCAGGCTTACTCCAACACGGTCCATGGGTGCAGTATCGCCTTGCACTCGGGGCGACCAACGGGGGTAGTAGCCCACGCGTGACGGCTGTCGAGGTAGCGTTCACGTGAACATAATTTGGTGCTCCGGAATGTGCCTAAACCCTAAAGACAACATAGGGAGGCATATCAGCAGATATGCATGGTCGTTCTACCCTATCATGGAAGGCGTGATCGGTTCCCACGGTAGTCAAACAGGTGCTCATGGTATCGATCATGCTCTTTGGTATGATCGATACCTACTATTGAATCACCCCGGACCCTCGACCGCCTAGATGAACTGCGATGCCTCAGAACCCGGCCAAGACATGCACCCGGTCGCGCGTGTATTGATCCGGCCGTTCAGGCCCGCGATCAACTCGGCGAAGACCTACAACGCCTCCAAGCTGCGCAGCGACCTGGTGGCCGGGCTGACGGTGGCGGTCGTCGCCGTGCCTCAGTCGATGGCCTACGCCTACATCGCCGGGGTCCCGCCGCAATACGGGATCTACTCCTCGATCATCCAATGCCTGGTCTGCGCGATCTTTACCTCCAACGACCATTTGACCTGTGGCCCGACGAACACGCAGGCGCTGCTGACCGCCGCGACGGTCACGCGGATCGTCGAGCCCGGCGACCCGGCGATGTACCTGCAGCTGGTGATCGCACTGACGATGCTCAAGGGCGTGATCCAGTTGGCATTCGCGCTGGCGCGCGTGGGCGACCTGGTGAAGTATGTTTCTCAATCCGTGATCGTCGGCTTCGCCGCGGGGGTGGGCGTGCTGATCGGGTTCGGGCAGCTGGCGGACTTCCTTGGGCTTCAAGTCGAGCGCTCGGGGGATGAATACCCGGGGATAATCGGGATCACCCAGAGGCTCTGGCCACACATCGCCGAGATCAACACGATCACGCTGGGGATTGCGGCGGGGTCGCTGATCCTGATCATTGTGATTCGCGCTCTATCCAGGACCGCGCCCGCAGCGTTGTTCGCGGTGGTGCTGGCATCGATCCCCATCTATCTGTTTGGGTGGACCGAAACCGAGACTGATTTGGTTGGTCGGCTGCCGGCGTTCCTGCCCTCACCGAGCTGGCCGGCGCTTTCATGGTCGCACGCCGAGGCGATGCTCGGTGGCGCGGGGGCGTTAGCGCTGCTGGGGATGATCGAGACGATCGGGATCGGCAAGTCGATCGCGATCCACACCGGCGCGAAGATCAATGCGAACCGCGAGTGCTTCGCGCAGGGCATGGCAAATGTCACCGGGTCATTCTTCCAGAACTTCGCGGGCTCCAGCAGCTTTACACGCACGGCTCTGAACTACCACGCCGGGGGCAAGACGCGGTTTGCAGGTGTTTTCAACGCCGGCTTTGTCGCGCTGATCCTGCTGCTGTGCTCAGGGTTGGCGCGTTTCGTACCGATGGCGGCGCTTTCAGCCATCCTGATGATGCTGGCGTACCAGCTCATCGATTTCAAGCGGATCATCCAGATCGTCCGGACCAGCCGGTCCGACGCCTTTGTCTGTCTGATTACGTTTGGCTCGGCGCTGGTGCTGCCTTTGGCGTATGCGATCTACCTGGGCATCTTCCTGAACATCGCGCTGTACATGCGTCGCGCCAGCCGGCTGCACATGGCCGAGGTCGTGCACCCGACCGGCGGGCCATTCATCGAGCGGCCACTCAAAGACCGGCACGGCGACCAGCCCGTCGTCTTCCTTCAGCTGGAGGGCGACCTGTTCTTCGGCGTCGCCGACGAGTTGCAGGACAAGCTCACGATGCTGATCAACGACACACCGCGCGTCGTGATCCTCCGGCTCAAGCGCACGCACTACCTCGACACAACCGTGCTGGGCGTGTTCGATCAGTTCGTTCGCAACATGAACGCACGCGATCGGCACGTGATCCTCTGCGGGCTGCGTCCCGACCTGACACAGAAACTTAAATCATTCGGGCTGGTCGAATTGATCGGGCCGCATAATATCTTCGAGACCGGTTTCGGCGTGTTCGGAAGCGCCAAGCAGGCGTTTACGCGGGCGAAGGAGCTGGTTGGCAGCTCGTTTGATGTCGCCGGGCTCGATACGGATGATTGATGGTGTAAGCCCGCTAAGCCGCAAGTGGCTGGTATGGGCGAATCAGTGATTGAATCGACATGGCAGACGAAGCAAAACCAGACAAACAGAGCCCCTGCTGCGGGCCGCGTGACCAGCGGAAGAATTCGGGGACGTTTACCCGCCCCTCCGGCGGCGCTGATGCGGGAGCGAAGGCCCCGGGTGTCGTGACATCGGTTCCCATGGCGGAGCCTGTCACGTTCGCGGACTCCGGTTCAACCGAAGGGATGGTCGAGCTGACCGGCGGCGCGTTCCTGATGGGCACCGACAGCGATGACGCCTTCCCCGCCGACGGCGAGGGTCCGGTCCGCTCGGTCACGGTCAAGCCGTTTTATATCGACACGTGCTGCGTGACGAATACCCAGTTCCAGACATTCATCGAGGCGACCGGCTACACCACCGACGCCGAGCGTTTTGGCTGGTCGTTTGTGTTTCACGGGCTGCTGCAGAAGAAGTACGCGCAGAAACTCTCCAAAGACAACGCGGTCGTCGGCTTGCAGTGGTGGCTGGGCGTGCCCGGGGCCTACTGGCGTCGACCTGAGGGCGAACGGTCAAGCCTTAAAGATCGGATGGATCACCCGGTGGTGCACGTAAGCTGGAACGACGCGGTGGCGTACTGCAAGTGGTCGGGTAAACGCCTGCCGACCGAGGCGCAGTGGGAGTTCGCGGCACGTGGTGGCCTTGAGCAGAACGAGTTCGCTTGGGGTAATACCTTGACGCCCGGCGGCAAGCACCGATGCAACATCTGGCAGGGCAGGTTCCCCGAGCACAACACCGCAGAAGACGGCTACGTCGGCACCTGCCCGGCGGACGCCTTCCCCGCCAACGGGTTCGGCCTGCACAACGTCGCCGGCAACGTCTGGGAATGGATACACGACTGGTTCTCGCCCGACCATCACCAGGCCGACTCCCCGCAGACGCGCGACAACCCCTTCGGCCCCGAGGTGGGGACCCACAAAGTCCAGAAAGGCGGCTCCTTCCTCTGCCACCGCTCCTACTGCAACCGCTACCGCGTCGCGGCCCGCATGTTCAACACCCCCGACACCTCGTCCTCCAATTCCGGCTTCCGCTGTGTGCGGGATCTGTGACCCGATCGGCCGTTAGTACCGATACAAACGGGTTTTAACCGGCAAATCACCGCAGATATGTCTTGATAGGGGGCCTAACAGGTGTAGAATAAGGTGGGTCCCTCCGGGAAGGCTGAATCCCGGGGACAAGGCCCGCTGAACGCAATCACGGAGCGCTCCCTCATGCCCGCCCGTCGCAAACGCCCTACTCACTTAGCCGGGGCGTTTACACTCATCGAACTGCTCGTCGTCATCAGCATCATCGCCGTGCTGGTGGGGATTCTGCTGCCGGCGTTGGGTAGCGCGCGTGCTAGCGCGAGAGTAGCGGTGTGTGCGTCCAATCAGCGTCAGATAAGCCTGCTCTGGCAGATGTATCTCAATGACACCGATGAAACCTTTCCCGTAAAACCTAATGGCTTTAATATATCTTGGAAATATGGCGGCAACCTCGAATGGTGGGTCCCCAATCCCCCGGAACGACCCCTGACTTCATACACGGATAGTCCGGAGATGTTTCGCTGCCCCTCAGACCGACCGATCAGAAAGTTGGCGGGTGGGTATGTGACGGTGGGGGGAAGCGGAACGATCTATGACACCTATGATTACACTGGCAACAGTTATCTCGGTAACCATGTAATATTGCAGAGCGCTGTAGATGATAATGACAAGTACTGGACAGGTATCCGCGTCCCTGATATCGAAGTCAGCACATCAGAATTGATCTTGGCCGGTGACCCACAGTGGTACTATGCTACCAACGAGCCGGCCTATGAAGCCGACTTCCATGACCGCGATAACAAGATCAACCTGACCTTCGTCGATGGGCATGTTGATTTTGCACGCGTCGAAGAAGACAACTTCGATAACGATAAGATCAAATGGATTTTCTTCAAAGACAAACCCGATCGTTGGGAAAAATACTTTAATGAAGATGATCCGGAAGAATAACCCGATCATTCCTTTTCATCTTCAGGCGATGAGGCTTCATCCGCGGTCTGCTGGATGATGACCTCCAGACGTAGACGGGTGTCGCGGGCTGCTTCTTCTTCGACCTTCTCTGATGGTTCGGCGGCGGCCGCTGCGGTGGTCAGTGGCGCTGCACGCCTGCGGGGCTCCAGCAGGCGGTTCCAGTCGAAGTAGGTGGGTTGGCGGGTGGAGCCGTTACGTGCTTCTTCCTTGTTCTTGGCCGAGCGGTCGTCCTGCGGGTCAGCCTCGGTCGCGTTGTCCTGAGATCGGTCCTGTTTTTCCTGTTCGACCGGTGCTTCGCGTGTTTCGTTTCGGCGGGCCGGGCCGGGGTCCGTCGGGGCGGTGGTCAGGCCGCGGACGGCCGGGGCTGTGCGTGAGTTATTGAACCAGCCGGACTCGGTATCGACCAGGCGGTTCGCGGTGGCTTTGGGGGCGTCGGCCACCACTTCGACCTCGGCCAGTTCTGCCGTTTCATCCTTCTGAGCATCAGCGGGTGTCGGTCCTGCGGCGCCGTCCTGAGATGAGTAGAACAATTCGTTCGTCGCGTCGGCGGTGGCCGTTACGGGTTGGGCCTCGCGGCTTAAATTTACCGGGGGCTGGTCGATCAATTCGGCGCGCTGGCCCTGTGTGCGGTTGAGGTAGGTCAGCAGGCTGGGCACCTGGCCCCGGTCGATCAGGACGTAGTAGCGGGTGCCCGCAGTTTGAGTGAAGGCCTTCCCATCAGCAGTTTCAAGCTGGACCTGCCTGCGTAATGAATTTTCGCGTGTCTCCCGGGAATCATCGCCGGGTTTAGGGCTGTCTATGCCTGCCTGCCCGGCGAGGCCTGACCCCGCCGCGCCGCCGTAGCCCCCCGCCGACCTGCCACCGGACCCGAAAGCGAACGTAGAGGCCTGCGTGGGCTCTTCGACGAGCCGGACGCTGTTGGCGTTGGCCCAGTCGCGGATATCCCGGCGGGCCTGCGTGGGGCTGGACGAATTGACCACGAGCTGGGTCGGCGTGTCGCCCGGCGCAACCCCGTACCCCGCGAAGGCGTCGGCGAGCACCTGCTTTTTAAACCGGTTGGCGTCGGTCTCGTGGGTCGGTTCCGCCATCGCCAGCGCCCCTTCGACGTTGCCATCCAATCCGACGCCCGATTCTGGCGTGCCTGAATCTTTGGCGATATCGTCGCGCTGCATCTGCGAAGCATCGGCGAACGCGCCGGCAGCGACGCGCTTCTCACCCGGCACGGCCTCCGAATACTCAAGCTCAGACCCGAGTTTGAGGTCGGCTTCGGCGGTGCGGGCGGCCTTCAATTCAACCGTATCGCGTTCCGAATAAATGCTGTCCGCTTCGGCGACCTGATCAAGACCCTCGGCTTCGGCTAATCTGGATTCCAGTTTGCCAACGACCGAGTCCGGCTTGGAAGCGTCGGCCGATTTATCCGCGCGCTGACGGCCTAATGCCCGGGCATCGAGCGCGTCATAAGCGATATCTTCATCGAGTAGTGCGATGCCTGAGCCGACGTCGGGAACCCGCGTGTCGGCCTGGTCGGTGGCGGGGTCGTGCTGCGCAACCTGTGTGCCCCGGTTGAGCAGGTCCGGGGGGATGAGTGTCTGGAAGACCAGCCCGAAGCTGAGGATCAGGACCGCGGCGATGGCCCCATAGGCTGCCGTCCGCCGAAACTTCCAGCGGTTTACCGGGACGGTCAATGGCAGCGGCTCGGGCGCGGCGGGGTCGCCCAGCAGCGCTGAGCGTTCGTGGGTCTGGATGACCTGGTCGATCAGGCCGACCGGGGCGCGGGACGTACCCAGGCCACGCAGGGCCTGACGGTCCAGCTTCAACTGCGAAACCAACTGGCGCAGCTCGTGGTCGTCGGCGAGGACGGCCTCAAACCCGGCGCGTTGGTCGTCGCTGAGTTCGCCCTCGACGTAGCCGAGTATCTTGTCCTGGTCATAACGTTCCGTCATTGTCCACCTCCGGCGGAGCCCGTGCCCCCGGATATTTCCCCGGACATACCACTCACCGAACAGAGCCGATCCATCTCGTTGCGTAGCGCCAGCCTGGCCCGGAACAGCCGGCTCTTGACCGTGCCGACCGGGACGTCCAGCGTCTGGCCGATCGAGGCGTAGTCCTGCTGCTCGATATCCCTTAAGACGAGCACGGCCCGGAAGTCGTCGTCCAGATTGGCCATCGCCTGGTGGAGCCTTTCAAGCATCTCACTATCTTGGACGCACTGCTCGGGCCCGGGTTCACGCTGATCCTGGATCTGGTGGCGGAGGGCGGTGGCCTGATCGTCAGGACCGTTATCGGAACCATAAGACTGGTCGATGCTGACGGTCCGGCGGACCCGGCGTCGGCGGAGGTGCGAGATCGATTGATTCATGGCGATCCGGGTCATCCAGGTCGCCAGGCCCGACTCGCCACGGAACTTGCCGATCCCCTGGATGATCTTGACCAGCACGTCCTGGCAGACCTCGGCGGCGTCGTCACGGTTGCTGACCATCCGCAGGCAGACGTTATACAGCCGGTCCTGATAGGCCACGAGCAGCTCGCCGAGGGCCTGCTGGTCGCCGCGTTTGGCTTTGGCGAGCATAGCCTGTTCGGGCGTGTGGGACATACAAAGGGTTCCGGTCTCGAGCGTGTGTGGCCCCCGGTCAGGTCGGTGGCTATAAGGTCTTACGTCCCGGCTGCGGGGCGGGTTCCGGTGATCCGGGGGACGTCGATGCAATAAGGCAATCGAGAATCGGGATAAATCCGGGGGCCGGGGGCGTCGCTGTGTGTCGGGGAAGTGTGTACTATGGCTTCGCCGTCGCAGGCGGTCAAACAACCCTTATTTGAGAGCGACGATGGACCCCGACCAAAGCTACGTCTCCCCGCTATCCACCCGCAACGCCTCGCCACGTATGCAGGCCATCTGGAGCCCCCGCAAGCGCTTCGGCACGTGGCGTCGGCTCTGGCTGGCGCTGGCCGAGGCCGAGCGGGAGTTGGGGCTTGATATATCGGATCAGCAGATCAAAGAGCTCAGGGGGCACCTGGACGACATCGACTACGACGCGGCGGCGGGCTACGAGAAGAAGCTCCGGCACGACGTGATGGCCCACGTGCACGCCCTGGGCGATGTCGCCCCGACCGCGAGACCGATCATCCACTTGGGCGCGACCAGCCAGTTCGTGAATTGCAACACTGAATTAATCCAGATACGCGACGCCCTGACCGTCGTCGCCGAGAAAACCGCGGCGGCGATCGACCGGCTGGCGGTCTTCGCGGATCAATACAAGAATCTGCCCACGCTCGGGTTCACCCACTTCCAGCCGGCCCAGCCCACGACGGTCGGCAAACGCGCCACGCTATGGGCCCAGGAGCTCGCGATCGGGCTTGAAGAGATCGAGCACCGCCTGGAAACGCTCCGCTTCCGAGGGGTCAAGGGCACCACCGGCACACAGGCCTCGTTCCTCGCGCTCTTCGGCGGCAACACGCCCGAATCACACGACAAAGTCGATCAGCTCGATCGGCTGGTCACCCAGAAGATGGGTTGGGACCCGGACAAGCGGTACGCCGTGACGGGGCAGACGTACCCGAGGGTCGTGGATGGGCTGGTCGTATCGAGCCTGGCGTCGGTGGCGGCGGCGGCCCACAAGTTCGCCACCGACATCCGCCTGCTGGCCAACCGCAAAGAGATCGAGGAGCCGTTCGGCAAGAACCAGATCGGCTCGTCCGCGATGGCGTATAAACGCAACCCGATGCGCTGCGAACGCATCTGCGGGCTCAGCCGGTTCGTGATCGGGATGACGCAGACACCCTTCGTCACCGCGGCCGAGCAGTGGCTCGAACGGACGCTGGACGACTCAAGCGTCCGCCGGCTGACCCTGCCCGAGCCTTTCCTGGCGCTCGACGGCGTACTGGACCTCCTCGTCAACGTCACCTCGGGGCTTGTGGTCTACGAAAAAACCATCGCCGCCAACCTCGCGGCCGAGCTGCCCTTTATGGCCAGCGAGAACATCCTGATGGCGGCCGTGCAGGCCGGCGGCGACCGGCAGGAACTGCACGAAGTCATCCGCACCCACAGCCAGGCAGCGGCGGAGCGTGTGAAGTCCGAAGGCGCCGCGAATGATCTATTGGATCGGCTGCGTGGCGAAGCCGCGTTCAAGGATGTCGACCTCGACGCGGCGCTGGAGCCTTCAAAGTTCGTCGGCCGCGCCCCGCAGCAGGTGGATGCGTTTATCCAGCAGGTCGTCGGGCCGATCCGGGAGCGGTACGCGGAGGCGATTGCTTACGCCCCGACGCTAAACGTGTAAGTAATGGTTACGACCTCTAATCGTTCGTTTCTTCAACCACCTCTTTGATGTGATTCAACACCCGCAGGTGGATGCGGTGGATGATCTTGTCGGCGAGGAATCCCCAGTAAGCATTAGGCCAGAGGTTCTGTGTGTACCAGGTCGTGCCCTGAAGCTCGACCCAGCCGGCCTGTGCGGGGATCAGCTTGAATTGACCGCGTGTGGACTCAAAAATGCCGTGCAGGTGAGGGGTATCGATCGGGCCGTAAAACGACCACTCGCGCATCGGCAGCGGGTTCTCCACCACATCGAAGGCGAGCAGATTCGGCTCATCCCAGACAGTAATCGGCTCTACGAAATCGCCGGTACTAAAACTGCACCGGCGTATCGCCCGCACACCTTGCCCTTCTAATTCAGCGGACACTGGATACGCGATCCCCCAACGGAAAACGCCGCCGGGCTCCGTTGTGATGTCAGGGAACTTAACAACCGTATCCCACACCTGCTGTTGATCCGCGCGGATCAAGATCGAGGTGGTCACCGCCCTAAGCGGCAGTTCGGGTTTAAGACTGGGTTCCGCGATCAGCCCCATACACCAGACCGGGAGGATGGCGATGCACAACATGCCACGGGTTCGTTTGGACTTGACGCTGTGTGCCACCGCGAAGCCAATCACACCGCCAACGACCGTCATCGGCAGCACCAACGGCAGCGCC
>JAJDCW010000187.1 GCA_029260635.1 Phycisphaeraceae bacterium
AGGACTAAGGCCGTCCAGATCGAATCGTGTAAAGGGCTTGAGCTTTGTATAGGGGCAATCACTACCGAAATAAGCGACCCACCACCACACAATACATTGACAACAAACGCCGCATTTAAACGCCGCGACCAAACATATCTCGATAGATTGTCTAAATAACTTGATGGGTCTTCAGACGAATAACCCGTGCCGCATTCTGGACACTCCGTTGAATGTAAATCGCGCAGTGGGTATTGGCATTTTTTGCAATACAGCGGTTGGGCCACCCCTTGACTAACGACGCCAGTCATATTGCCTGCTCTGTTTTATTAAATGAGAAAAATCAAGAAACAGGAAAAGAGCTGCGAGCCAGCATCAGTTAAGTCTAACTCTGTTGGTATACGAGCCAGAAAAAAGCATGTCGACTGACAATGTTGTCTGAACCGAGACTACGAGGCATCGCTGCTGATTGCTGATTACACTCACCGACTACTAGGCGAAATATGCTGCACGATCGGATTAAGCAAGTTCGGGATGAGACGGTCGGTGGCTAAAGCCTCGCAGTGCTGGCCGAGCATGGTCGACAGTTCCTGAAGGTCGTCGAGCTTGTCGATGGGGCCGTAGCGGCGGAGGGTGACGAAGAGGCTGATGGGTTCTTCGGCGTACCGTCGGCCTGAGCCGCGGCGTGTGCGTCGGCGGGTCTTGACCTCAAAGTAGGCCTGGAGCAGGCCGTCCTCGGAGAGGTTCATGCCGAAGACGGGCTGGGCGTCGAGGATCTTTGTGTGCGGGGTCGCCTCGGTGGGCTTAAGCAACTCGCCCAACGGGGAGTCCGCGAAGAGCGCTTCGTGGACGACCTCGTCGTGGTTGCTCTTGCATTCCAGGTCGAAGCCGAACATCAGCTCGAGGTAGTCCACATCCAGCGGGCTGATGGTGAGGTAGTACGGCGTAACCTCGAGGATCTGCTGGTGGAAGCGGTAGGCGTCTTCCATAGAGTCGGGGTTGACGTGGCCCGTGCGGATGCTGCCCTGGCGGAGCGTGAGCCAGGTGTATTCGGCCTCGCGTTTGGAGGATTCCAGGGAGAGCTCGCCGTCGTACCTGCGGAAGCGGGTCATGTCCGGCTGGGTCTTGCGGATCTGGTCGAAGAAGTGCAGGAGGGTATCGCGCTCGGTGGGCAGGTCCATCTTGAGGGCGAGTTTCTGGTTTATGTAGAAGTCGGTGCACAGTGCACCAAAGCTGGTCGCCATGAGAAAATCCTCGCTAGGCGGGCTTGGCCGGGGAACCGTAGGTGGGGGGAAGTCCAAGGGGCATCCGGTGGGATGCCTGAGGAAACTTCCGGGGCCGGGGTTCCGGGGGGTGGCCCGCGATATAGCCTTGCAAGTATAGCAGCCTGACGTGTACTTATCGACAAGCAGGGGCGGGGGCTGGATGGGGATTTAGTGCGTGGGAGCGGGGTTGGGGGGTGTGAAAATAGGGTGTTATCGGACGTGTGACGCGGGGAGAGACCGGGTAGCGTGGTATGGGTGTGTAAGCAGAAGCCCACGTTTGGCAAACGTGGGCCTCGGGGGCGGGGTCTATATAAGGATAAGGCTGAGGGGATACGGGAAAATCCAGGGATATACGGGGATATCCGGGCGGGGGGACCCGGGCCAAGGCCCTTTGTGCCATGACCGGGCTTCTGGGGCGGTTGGGGGGAGGCGCTTATGGAGGACGGGCATGATAAAAGCCGGGTTCCTGAGCGGTGTGTGAGGCGGGGCAAAACCCCATGCTTGAAAGTACCGATAGGGATGCTAACCTTTACGACTCGACATCCCGATCCCCGGTAGCTCAATGGTAGAGTAGGTGACTGTTAATCACTTGGTTGCTGGTTCGAGTCCAGCCCGGGGAGCTTCCTGAAACGTCGTTGAAATCAACGGCCCATCGGCTCACGAAAGACGCCCGACTTATCAAAGCCGGGTGTTTTTTATTGGGCGTGAGGATGTGGTGTGGGGGCGGATACGGGTTACTGAATACTTGCGTGTGAATACGTTTAGACGTGCCCGCGTTCAGGAACGTGGGTTCGCGCTAAGCCGCAAGCGGCCGATGTCATCGAAGGCTTGGAGCGTAGATATTTCGGGTTGTATTAATCCGAACTCGGGGAGGTCATCAAGGCCTGTTTGTTTCTTGCCCATGCGATCCAGTCGGGACGGGTGTCTTTCAGGATCAGTTCGGTGAGGAGGTCGCGCATGTCAGGCGTTTTATCGCCGCGCTTGATGCGGGCTCGGGCGAAGTTGCCGATGAGGACGGGGTTGTCCGGCTCGATAGTGCGTGCCTGGTCGTAGAGGGCGATGGCTTCGTCGAGTTTGCCGACGGATTCGTAGACCAGGCCGAGGTTGTATTTGGGCTCGGGGTGGTAAGGCATGAGCTTGATGGCGTACTGGTATTCCCAAGCGGCTTTGTAGAATAGTTCCTGCGTGTGGTAGAGCTTGCCGAGGTTGTTGTGTGCCGGGCCGAACATGACGTCGGCTTCGAGGGCATTCTTGAAGGCTTGCTCGGCCTTATCCAGATCGTTGTCCTCGATCGCCTGGAGACCCGTGGCGTTGTGGCGACGCGCGGTCTCGCTGTCACGCAGTGATTCCCCGGCGATGGTTTCATAGCCGGGAGCGCTACGGCTGCCTTGCGACTGGCAGCCCAGCGGGGAGAGCGCGAGCGTAAACATGACGATGCGGGCCCATTTTAGCATGATAGATTTTTCTGGTCTGGTGTTATGGTGAAAGATAATAGTCATAACTTAATCCGGGCTGTGTTAGGAGCCGCTGGCTTCCACGGGGTCGTAGATCAGATAGGTCACGGTGGTATCCACGGACCAGGTTTTAGTGTCTGCCTCGTCGCGTGGGGCGATCAGGCGCAGGCGAGAGACATTCATCCGGGCGTTGTCCTGGGTGAGTGTGTACAGCATGTGGAGGACCCCGGGCAGATGCACGTCGCGTAGTGTGACGCGGGTCGGCTTCTCAAGGTAAGGCGTACGCCCGATCCGTCGGGCGTTCTGATGGTCGATGGCGACCAGCTTCTTCTCGCCCAGGGATGCCGAGGCGGCTGCGGCGGCGATGTGGCGCGTCATGTCGGATTTGAGCATAGCGTGGTCGTCGGCCATGGTGGGCTCGTCGCGCAGGGCCTGAACCTGAGCGGCCAGCGCTTCGCAGCGTGATCGTGCGTCGCCCTCGAGGTCGGCGCGTGATCGAGCCGAACTCAGTTGGCCGTAGCTCCACAGGCTGGCGGCCGTCAGCGCCAGTACCACAAGTGCCATGAGCAGTGTTTCGCGGTCGGGTTTTCGTGTCGATGGTTCCAAGGGGTGCTACCTCATGGTGACTTGGTTGTTGTGTGTTGCGGGTGAAGCGACAATGACAAAGCTGACGCCTGTACCGTTTGACAACTGCTCGGTGTGTCTGGTTTCGACTGTCAGCGTGGCGTCGTCAGCACCCAACGCCCTGGCGATCGACCCCACGTCGCCATGTGAACGTGCCTGCCCGTCCAGATAAACGCTGTCATCCTCGATTCGGATTTCCGTCAGCCGGAACCTGACATTGCCGGGCAGTCGATTCAGAACGTGATGCAGCAGGGTCAGGGTCGTCGGTGGCGGTGGCAATGCCTGGGATTTACCGCGGGTTCCACTGATTTTCTTGTATTCGCTGTCAAGCCGCTTGTCGATGGTGATCGGTGGCTTCTGGTTGGGGAACAGGTCTGTGAACAGGGTGCGCTGCTGCCGGGTGTCTGAGTCCGCCATCTGCTGGTAGTTGTGTGCGCGCCAGAGCATGGCGGCATTGAGGCAGATCAATAATAGTACGGCTGCGAAGAGCGCAGCTTTGACAGGTTTAAGTATCCGTTGGAACCTGCCCGCCGCGCCCAGGGCGATGCCGTTGAGATCGACCCAGGGTTGTAGCCGGTCGCTGAGTATCAATTCGGCCCCCTCCGCGGCAACGGCGACCATGTCCGCGTCGTGGGATACCACTTCATGGACAACGGGTGATTCGGCGAGTGTGTTCCTGATTGCCGTGGCCTCGTTGCCGGCCACGACTACATTGAGTTGGTCGCGGCCGAGGATCGCCAGCATGTTAAGTTGAAATGTGATCTCACGGGGATCAGTCGGGAGCGTAGACCAGGTGGTGGGCAGAGGTCCCGTCGGATCAAAGATGAAGATGTCACACCAGTCACCGTTGGTCCATATCACCATGTCGTTATGCGCCGACGCTTGACGATAGCCGTGCTGAGTGGCGAGGATGGCGGTGGGGATGACCGAGTGTATGAATACGCCGCGCGCTTCGAGCTGTTCAACTATCGGGCGGGCCTTGTTCAGCATGACACAGACACCCATTGCTTTCTTCTCGCCGAGAACGAATCCGGCGGCGAACTGCTCGGCGGCGACCGGCAGCTTCTCTTCAAGACGGTACGCCATCGCTGCCTGGCGGTCCTTACGCGGCAGCTCTTCGGTCGAGATCGAAGCCGAGGCACACCACCGTGAAGGGACCGCAATCAGGACGGGTCCACCGGCGTAGCCGAGTTCGGTCATCGCCTGGCAGGTCTTATCCGGGCAAGGATCAGAGCCGTCGGCGTCGTCCGTTTCGATGACGGAGATGCGGGTGCCATCGCGGGTGATACGAGCGAGCCGCCAAGGGCCGTCGTCGGGGAAGATCACGAATTGATCCTGCATCAGTTGTACCCCCCCAATTCATTTCCGGAACGGTCTACCCGCCTCGCGTCCTGAATAACGGGCGATGAGGCGTGCGGGTCTTCGTCGAACTTGAGTGTGTATTCATCTCCATTGTGATCCAGTAGGACGCCGGCGGATGAGATCGACAAGACGGTCACACCGTCGAGTTCTTCCCCCGCTTGTTTGAATTCAACCGTACCTTGCTGCCCCATCAGTATGGCCAAGGCGTGGTCTGTTTCAACGGTGTAGCCGATTAATCGAAGATTGGGCCGGACAACGATCACGGAATTCGTTTCGACGGTCGTATCCGGCGGCGCCACGACCGGTGGATCAATCAACGGGGGCCTGAGGTCCCTGTCCCAGATGCCCGCAAAATCCTGTAGTGTTGGCCGAAGCGGTAAATCAAGTTCTGTAACTACGGCAGTGGGCTTGTCGACGACGTAAGCTGCGGGTTGGTCGTAAGGCAACCACAAGCTAATTACAACGATGACTACCCCACCGCCAGTTAAAGCTATTGCCAGAGCCCACAGTACATGTTTGATGCGTCGGATATTCATCGTTCACCATTGATAAAGATAGAGTCGGGGCCGTGTACCGGTATTGTTATCTGAGTCCGTATGCGCTTCATCCGATTCTTCCCGTGTGATTTCATCAGCTACAGGCGGAAGATCGGCCGGCTGCGCATCCTCTAATGTGGCTATGTCAGGGGCATCGATAGCCTCATCCGATTCTTGAGATTCAGCGGTCCTTGATTCGGCGGGGCTAGCGGGCGGCATCTCGAACACGGCTAGTTCATACCAGCTTCGCTTCTGGGTATCCACGGCCACCCAGACCGAGTAGCAACTTGAATCGAGTGTCAATCGTTTCAGGACCTTGGGGATATCGTCCTCTGAGATACCTGTGCTTATAAGTGCATCGATAAGCGACTTGGTTTCAGAGGTGGAGAGCGACTCGCGGAGCCTGGTGATTTCGATCGTGCTCAGCAAGGGCCTTAGAACCAACTGAACGAGATCGTCCGGCGCGCGCGTGAGATTGATCCGGCCGTCGCCCCAGCAGGTGAGTGTATCCAGAGGATAACTATCCGTCTGATCAATTCCCCCCGGATCATACGCCGGCAAGAAATGGTTGACGCTGATAATATCTCGATGAGATCCCTCCTCTTGATGTATGTCCCGGGTTGGGGCTGGCCTGTGAGTGGTTGGCAGGGTAATTTCGTCTGACCAGGGTTGGCCGCCGCATTGTCGACGGATAAAGGTTCTTGTCACTTCACGGCCGTGGTCGTGTAGCATCGTGTTGATATTGACCTTGGCCTGCTCATCGCTGAGGGTCAGTGAGTAATGCCAACCATTAAGTTGAACCTGCGTATGGATGCTACCGGGGGATGGGTCGGGGTCGGCTCCCGCACGATCCAGAATTATCGGCGCGAGTGCCAGGGTGGTATGCCTGCAACTGATGCTGCCCCAACGGCGTTGCAGGTCCTGCCGAGCCTGCACGGCATCAACGGCCAGCCCCATGCTCGACCGCCCGACCGAAACCAACGCCACCGCCGCGATGGCGATCAGCATCAGCGTCATCACCAGGATGAAACCGCGTCGGGATGTTTCGGCGTGTCCAGTCATATTGGGTTAGCGTATTAACAACGTGGTTGATGATGCGGGTTGTTCCGGGCCTGCCCATGCCAAAGATAGAGTGACCGTTTTCACAGGGACCCAGAGGGTCTGAGGGTCTGAGATAGTCTCTGTCTCGCTCCCGTCGATGTGTGACTCGGGCGAGGCTATGACCCCGGCCGACTGTGGCACATCCATCACCGCGAGGCCCCGGACACCGCGGCAGACCAGTTGGGTCCACGCGTTATTCAGGGCGCGGCTATCGGGGTCGGTTTGTGTGCGTAATAACCAGGACTGTCCCGCGTATTCATTGATCTGGTAGGTCACAATGGCTGGATGGTGCGTTGGCTTGAGCGTCCCGGCGTCCAGAGAGACCGGGCCTGTAAGCGTAAGTTTATTATCCTGTGAATGATACTGCTGGGCATGTTGCAGGTCTCTCTGGATCACGCGCGTCAGTTGGCGTCGCCAATCGGTATGCGGGTCTGTGTCGGTCAGGGTGTCATGGCGTGCGAGCGCCGAGACCACGGAGGTCACCGCAACCATCATGATCGCCGCCAACGCGGTCGCGGCCAACGCTTCGATCAGTGTGAAGCCGAGATGATGCTTCATGGGGATGCCTCCTTCTGCAAGGTTTTGACATCCAGTTCATCTTCGTGGTCGGGTGAGCTCGTGACATCGGTTACATTAGGCGGTTCTTCCAGCCCTTCGTCGTCGGTACCGTGGCCTGCTTCGGTCCGCGAGGGTATCGCTGACGCGTCGGGGACCAGGAGGTCGACGCTGACAAGCGGCGGGTCGCCCGGGCCCCCGGCGGCATCCATCACCTGGACCCGTACGATCTTGCAGTACCAATCGTTAGCGGATGAATCGTTAATCCTTGTGGCGGTCCATATCAGGTCGTCGTGTTGATTGAAGCCACCCGCCCCGAGGCCTTCAAGACCCCGGATATCCTGCCAGTGATTCATCAACAGGTCGTCCGCCGCGGCGACCGCGGCGAGTACGCGCTGCGCGTGGCGGTGCTGACGGGTGAAGTTGCTCTTGGCGGAGAGCATCGCGGCGAGCAGGGTGCCCATCAGGGCCAGGCCCGCCACCACTTCAATCAGCGTCAATCCCCGGCGAGAGCAGTTTGTCGAGGTCGAATGATGCATCATGTTCCAGTTCAGTGACTTGCCCGGTCAATCCGGCGAAGACCAGTAATCGCGTTTGTTCTTTGGGCCCTGAGATCGATAGTGAGTACACCGGCGTCTGACCAAGCGCCGAACAGGGGATTTCAAGAGCCCCCCCGGATGATAGTGACGAAGCACCCCCAACCCCCGTCAATTTAAACCCGTCCGGCAACACGACCGGTAAAAGCCCCGCATGCGACTCGTGGTTCTGAGCGAAACGGATCGAACCCTTGGCGGTATCGATATGAATGGCACCGGATTGGCCGGTCAGTTGTACGAGGCTCCGCGCGGACCGATCCAGGGCTTTGACCCGGCTAACGACGTCGTTCATCTGTGAGCCCCGGTAGGCGCTGCGCAACGACAACGCACCGGCGGATGCCATCAGCCCGATCAGGACCAGGACCGCTGCGGCTTCGATCAGCGTGAATGCCTGTTGACGCCTGCCTGTCATTCA
Source organism: Phycisphaeraceae bacterium (assembly GCA_029260635.1). GTDB lineage: Bacteria > Planctomycetota > Phycisphaerae > Phycisphaerales > Phycisphaeraceae > JAJRRS01. The sequence goes on from JAJDCW010000187.1 coordinate 7,888, forward strand.
ACGCCCTCCGTTTCATCATCACTCCGTATATCCATGTCCGCCCCCTCACCGCCGTCGCGGCCATCGGCACCGTAGCTGAAGACCTCGTAGGGCTGGTCATGGCTGCCGGGATGGTTGTATTGATAGGGCTTGCCCCAGGGATCGACCAATGACCTGGTTAGCAGCGGTTCATCGAAGTGCTCGTTCTTTTCCTTCAAGACATCAAGCCCCTGGTCGTTGCTGGGGAACTCACCCACGGCCATGTAGTAGCTCTCCAGGGCGCTGACGATGGTGCTGATATCCGAGCGGGCGGCGTTCTGCTTCCCCTTGGTCATCAATGGGCGGACGTTGACCGCGACGAGGCCCGCGGCGAGGCCGATCAGGACCAGGACGGCGAGTATCTCGATCAGAGAAAAACCAGATCCCCGGCGTGGCGGGTGAGGCATTCGAGTGTTTTCCATTGTGGGATTAGAAGACATTGGCGGTCTCCAATATTGGCAGGATGGTCGCGAACAGGATGGCCCCGACCATGAACACCATGATGAGGATCAGGAACGGTTCGAGCATAGCGCCGAGTCTTTGAGACGCGAGCGCTACTTGCTGGTCGTAGTCACTTGCCAGTCGATCGAGCATGGATTCCAGCTTGCCGGACTGCTGGCCGACGGAAAATATCTGGAGGACGGTGGGCGGGAACGCACCGGTATCTTCCAAACCGTCGGCGATGTCCTGTCCCGCGTGGACGGCGGCCTCGCACTGGCGCAGGGCCTGACGCAGGGCCAGATTGTGTGTGGTGCGCTGGGCGATCTGGATGGCGCGGACAAACTCGACACCGCTACGCATCAGGGTTGCAATAACCATGGCGACACGTGCGATCGCTTGCTTGCGTATCAGCATCCCGATGGCGGGCAGGCGCAGCTGGACCCTGTGCCATTGATACCTGCAATGCCCGGATCGGGAGATGGCGATGAGCCCCAGCCCCCCCACCGCCACCGCCGCGACAATCAGCCACCACCGGTAAATCAGGAAGTCGCTGCACGACTTGACCAGCCGGGTAATCAGGGGCAGTTCTCGGTCGGCTTCGATCAAGGCATTCAGCATGTTCGGCAACACGAACGTCATCAGGAACAGGCTTACGGCGACCCCGAGCAACAGGACGATACAAGGATAGATCAAGGCATTGGCAACACGCCCCTTGAACTGTTGAGACCGCTGCTTGAATCCGGCGAGTTGCGCGAGGACGGTGTCCAGGGTGCCGGAGTTTTCGCCGACCTCGGTGATTGTGATGGTGAGTTCATCGAACACGCCGGGCTGTTCGCGCATCGCGTCGGCCAGACCGATACCCGCGGCGATGCGGTCTCTGAGTTGAAGAATCGTGTGGTGGAACGGGCCGTGGTGCTGCTTGAGGATGGTGTCGATCGCATCCAGCAGAGGGATGCCTGCCCCCAGGAGTGTTGACAGTTCGCCGATGAATATCACGGTCTTGGTCTGGTGTCGCCGACCGGGCAGGCGCAGACGCCGCAGGCTAAACGGCGTGGACGCGCTGTGGGCGGCGACCTGCTGGATCGTCAGGCCACGGGCGCGCAGGGTGTCGCGGGCCTGCCGTGGAGAGTCCGCCGTGAGCGTCCCGGTGACGGCCTGTGTGCTGACGGCCCCGTGGGGAATCGCTTTGTAGGTGAACACGGGCATCAGGATTGGGTCCTTGTTGTGACGCGGACGACTTCATCGATCGTTGTGATGCCTTGCAGTACCTTGGAAATCCCAGCATCTCTAAGGGTCTTCATCCCGTGGTCCATAGCAACGCGGTTGATCTGCGAGGCGCTGGCGTGGGACTGGATGTTCTTGCATATCTCCTCGTTGACAGGGAGCAGTTCGAAGATGCCTTCACGGCCCGCGTACCCGGTCTGCCGGCAAGATTCACAGCCAGCACCCTTGCGCATCGACGAGGTATCAAGGTCGCCGGGGGCAAGGTCGAGTTTGGCAAGGTCGCTGACGGATGGAACGAATGGCGCGGCGCACTTATCACACACACGCCGGACCAGACGTTGCGCCAGGACGCCGATCAATGAGCTGGCGACCAGGTAAGGCTCAACGCCCAGGTCCAGCAGCCTGGTCACGGCACTGGAGGCATCGTTGGTATGCAGCG
>JAJDCW010000188.1 GCA_029260635.1 Phycisphaeraceae bacterium
CCGGCGGCATCCCCATCAAGGACGCCGATGGCAACGTCATCGGCGCGATCGGCGTGTCGGGTTCCTCGGTTCAGAACGACCACACCGTCGCCCGGGCCGGTGCCGACGCGGCGAACTGAGCCAGCAAGCCAAGCAACCAAGACATGCAACATCGACCCAGGGATGCACGTCCCTGGGTTTTTATATGGATTCGATTTAACATCAACGCGATCGTCCACACACCCATCTAATCACGCATGTCCCCTAGAAATGGGAATGCCTGGCGGTAGCTCACCAGTGATTCGATATCGATATCATCGTGGAGTATGGCGGGCTGGTCGCTACCCTGTGCGAGGATTTTTCCTTGCGGATTGATGATCGTGGACAAGCCCGGGTAGTCATTCTTGGGGTCCTTGCCCACACGGTTGACGCCGACGACGTAAGCCTGGTTCTCGATCGCCCGCGCGGCCAGCAGCGCGGACCAGTGAGCGGCGCGTGTCGCTGGCCAGCTGGCAATGAAGACCTGCACGTTTGCGCCGAGCCGTGTCGCTTCACGCGACCGCTCGGGGAACCGCAGGTCGTAGCAGATCAGCGGGGCTATCGTGAAATCTGCACACCGGAAAGTCTTGACCGCGTCACCCGCGTGATAATGCTCCGACTCGCCCGCCGGTGTGAACGGGTGCATCTTGGTGTACCGGATAAGCTCGCGCCCGTCCTGCGAGACGGCCACGGCCTGGTTCAGCCCCTTGCCGGATGAATCCACCGTCACCATACCCGCCAGCACCGTGCTGTGATACTGCGCGGCTAACTCTTTGAGAAACACCAGGCACGACCCGTCGGCATCCGCCGCCACATCGGCCTTCATCGTGAAGCCGGTCTCGAACATCTCCGGCAGCACGATCAGGGAGCCGGCGGGGATGGACTGGCCAGCCAACATTTCAACTATTCGTTGGCGGTTGGCGGCCTTGTCTTTCCAGGCGATATCTGTCTGGCAGGCAACGATGTGCATGGGAGAAGCATAGCAGCCGGGTGTGGAATCGGCACAGGATGAGTGAAAAGAAAAACCCCGCCGGAAAAGTCCGACGGGGTTAATTTGATTGTGAGTTTCAACCCGGCGTTGCTGCCGGGGCTGGAATCACCAGCGGTCGCGGCCACCGCCGCCGCCGCCACCGCCACCGCCGCCGTAGCCACCACCACCGCCGCCACGGGGACGATCGGTCTTGGGACGGGCTTCGTTGACGGTCAGGGTACGGCCTTCGATTTCGGTGCCGTTGAGGGCTTCGATCGCGGCGCTGGCTTCGCCGTCTTCGGGCATGGTCACGAAACCAAAACCGCGTGAACGGCCGGTTTCGCGGTCGGTGACAACGGCTGCTTCCTGCACGTTGCCGTAGTTGGTGAACAAGTCTTCCAGCTCCTGCTGGGTCGTACGGAAGCTGAGGTTGCCTACATAGATCTTCATCGAATCGGTCTCCACAAGCAGTGAGGCACACGGGAGGCTTGGAGGCCGAGGTGGGCGTCACGAGTCACAAGGAACGCTGCGCAACGGTGCGTAGCGTATATCAAGTTATATTGTACCCTTAGCTCGCTTCAAATAGCAAACGTGCCCGATTGGGATCGATCCGGATGCCGCCGGATAATCTTCGGGAATCCTTGTAAACTACCCCCATGGCACGCCTGACCATCATCAACGGCCGGGTCATCGATCCCGGGAACGGCATCGACGAGCAAACCGATCTGGTCCTGGAAGACGGCCTGGTGGCGTCCCTGGGCAAGGTGTCCAAGCCACAAGCCTATACTGAATCAAGGGTTCTGGATGCCTCCGGCTGCATCGTCTCACCCGGCCTGATCGACATCCACGTCCATTTCCGTGAACCGGGCCAGGAAGAGAAGGAAACCATCGCCACCGGGGCCGCCGCCGCCGTCGCGGGCGGATTCACCAGCGTCTGCTGCATGCCCAACACCAGCCCGGCCCTGGACGACGACTCCCGGATCGAGTTCGTCTACCGGCAGGCTCAGCGGGCGGGTCTGGCCAACGTCTACCCGGTCGGGGCGATCACCAAGGGCCGGGACGGCAAGGAGCTCGCCGAGATCGCATTGATGGCGGCCAGCGGCGCGGTCGGGTTCAGCGACGACGGGATCGGCGTCGCCTCCGCGGGGGTCATGGCAAAAGCACTCTCCTACATCGCCATGACCGGCAAGGTCCTGATGCAGCACTGCGAAGACCCCGAACTCGGGGGCGGCTCGATGAACGCCGGCGCACTGGCGACACGGCTGGGGCTGGCGGGCTGGCCACGTGTGGCCGAGGAACTGATGATCCAACGCGACATCATGCTCAACCGCGCTCAGGGCTCCAAGACCCGCTACCACGTCCAGCATCTAAGCAGCGGCGGCAGCGTCGAGCTGATCCGCCGGGCACGCGCCGACAAGGCCGGCCGGGCCACCATCACCGCGGAAGCCTCCCCCCACCACCTGCTGCTGACCGAAGATCGCTGCGCAACCTACGACCCCAATTACAAAATGAATCCACCTCTCCGGGGGCAGCGCGACGTCGATGAACTGATCGAAGGCATCAAGGACGGCACCATCACCGTGCTCGCCACCGACCACGCCCCGCACACCCTCGAAGAGAAGCAACTCGAGTTCACGGCCGCCGCCTACGGCATCCTCGGCTTGGAGTGCGCGCTCCCCCTCTACAAAAAAGCCCTGATCGATTCGGGCGCGATCGGCTGGCCCAAGCTCATCGCCATGATGACCGTCAACGGCGCCGAACTCTGCGACCTCACCGGCAAGGGTCGGCTAAGCGTCGGTTCACACGCGGATGTCACGATCATCGACCCCGACCACGCCTGGACGATCGAGGCCGACAAGTTCGCCTCCAAGAGCCGCAACTGCCCGTTCGATGGGCAAGACGTAACCGGCCGCGCGATCGCGACAGTCGTGGGCGGGGACATCAAACTCGCGCTGGACAGCGGGCGGGTGAAGGGCGGGGACGGGAATGTGTGTGATTCACCGCAGGGTTTGTTGCAGGCGGTCACGGCCTAAACGGTTTAGCAGGCGATCGTAGATCGCCGGGCTTGTGGTGCAAATTGCACCAACGCACGGATTTTCGATCCGCCGATAAACGTTGGAATTACTCCGATGCACTGTCCGCGATCAAGATATCCCCGATACACGTCGCGACCTCGCGTCGGATCGGGCCGGCCTGTCCGTCCGAGCCGTTGGGGTGGCAGCGGCTGGTTAATAGCACGTAGAACAGATCATTGACCGGGTCGATCCAGTAGGCGGTGCCGGTCCAGCCGGTGTGGCCGAAGGAGGATTCGGGGTCGAAGACAGCGCCTCGTGCCGAGCGGTCTGAGGTGTGGGTGCTGAACCCGTAGGTGCGCCAGCCGTTGTCGTCGCCGGGCAGCTCACGTGGCGTGGTCATACTTTTAACAGTTTCCTCTTTGAGCAGGCGGAAGCCGTCGAGTTCGCCTTTATTCAGAAGCATCCGGCAGTAGAGCGCCAGGTCGTCGGCGGTCGAGAACAGCCCGGCGTGCCCGGCGATCCCGCCGAGCCGATAAGCACGTGGGTCGTGGACCTCCGCCAGCCGCCACTCGCCGTCGATAAACTCCGTCGGGGCGCATCGCTCAGCCAGATCGCCGGTCGGCTCGAAGGTGGTTTCGTTCATGCCCAACGGCACAAAGATTTCTTCCCTTGAAAACTGGTCGACATTTCGTCCCGTGATTTTTTCTACCAGTTCCCCCAACACGATGAAGCCGACGTCGGTGTATTTATAGGTGACGCCGACCTCGTAACGCGTCGGCAGGGCGTTAATCCGGTCGATCATCTCCTGGCGCGTACCGACGTAATCCTTCAACGAGTTGTCCGGCGTCAGCCCGCCGCGGTGCAGCAGCAGCATCTCGACGGTGATGTCCTGCTTGCCGTTTTGCCCGAAGGCGGGGATGTGCTGGGCGATCGTGTCGCTTAGGTTCAGCTGCCCGCGTTCGATCAGCAGCATGATCGAGGTGGCGGTGGCCGTGGGCTTGGTCAGAGACACCATGTCGAAGACGGTGTCTTCGGTCATGAGGATAGGTTCGGGTTTGACCGCGCGGTACCCGTAGGCCTTGCGGTAGAAGACCCCATCGGCGTTCCCGACGATCAACACGGCACCGGGCACCTCGTCGCGGTGGATCGCGTTGTAGACCAGGCCGTCCACGACCGACAGGCCCGGGGGGGGCGGGGGCTGCGGGGCGGCCCGCGTTTCGGTGACGTGCTGCCCGCAGCCCAGTTGGAGTCCCAGCATCAAGGCGCCTGCGAATCGGATGATTGGTTTCATGCCGCGATCATACCGGCCCAGAGCCTGGATTATCAAGCAATAGTTACAAACGGGTCTAGGGTTGCAGATTAAGGCGTCATTGGTACATTCGGCTTGCTGTACCTGAATAGCACGCGCATGCAATCGGTTACACTATGAGATTAGAATGGGCAAAGGGGTTGATAAGATGAGCACGAAACCGCGCCCAGGAACTGAGCCGGACGATGTTCGTGTGCTTTTTTTAAGCGACCACTTCGGCTATGACGGTGGCGTCATACATGGAGCTACACGTTATTTCCTGACTGTACTGCCTAGACTCAGTGAACGGGGTGTAGACCTGTCGGTCGCGTTCCTGCGTGGTGACCACCCCGCATCTAATCGACTGGAAAAGATTAAGCCGACATTCTTCGGTCGTGGTAAATGGAACCCGATGACCGTGCTCGATGTTTACCGCATGGTCAGACGGAAACGCATCCAGGTCATCCACGCCGCGGGGATGAAGGGGATCCTCACCGCTCGGATCGCCGGTAAGATGGCGGGCGTGCCGGTGATCTCCCACCTGCACGACCACATGCCGATCGCTTCTGTCTTGTTTAAGCTGGTGAGCATGACCCCGGGCCTGTCGGCTTACACGCTGGCGGTATCCAGTGAGGTCAGCGAGTACGCCCGGACCGATCTGAACATCGCCCCAAACCGGCTGGAGACCCTGACCAGTGGCATGGAGCTTGATACGATCGCCGGCACGCCCGCCGAGGCCGGGACCGCGTTCCGACGGCAGTTCGGCATCCCGGAAGACGCCACGGTGATCGGCATCCTGGGCAGATTCATACCCGCCAAGGGCCACGACGTCCTGCTGCGTGCGATGCCCGGCATCCTCGAGCAAGAACCCAACGCCCGCGTGATGATTGTCGGCGACGGCCCGGAACGCGCCGACCTTGAAAAACGGGTCCACGAGCTGGAACTCCGTGGATACGTCTTCTTCACCGGGTACACCAACGAGGCTTACGCCGCGATCAAAGCGATGGATGTCTGCGCGATCCCCTCGCTTAGTGAGGGCCTGCCTTTCGTTTTGCTTGAGTCGTTGGCGTTGTGCAGGCCGGTCGTCGCCTCCGCCGTTGGCGGCCTGGCGGAAACCCTGATTCACTGTGAGAACGGTGTCCTTGTCCGGCCGGGTGACGCGCAGGCACTGGCCCAGGCCCTGTTGTCTGTCATGTCGGATGAATCGTTAAGAAAGACAATTATCCAAAACGGATACCAGACCGTGAAGCGGTTCGACGTCAGCGAACATGTCACCCGGTTGGTCACGATCTATCGGGCGCTTGCCGGTGGCCTGCCCGTTCCCATCCGTGAGTTTGTGGCTCATAAGCACGCTGAGAGTCTCAGGGTGGATCAGGTGCCGGAGTCTGGTGGAGTGTTACAGCGCCCCGATTGATCGCCGTTTACATCAACATGTTCGTCAGATCAGAGACGCCGTCTGTTTGGCGGCGTGAATCGAACCCTAAAGTCTGGTCCGGGTCAGAGATTGAGAACCTACCTTGCATCGCCTGTTAACGAAGATCGGTAACGCCTGGCGTAAGAATTGGCCGGAGATTCACTGCGGCCTTACGGGGGGGCTGCCCGGTTTTATTTTGAGTCGGTCCCCGGCCCCTCTGACCGACGATGTGCCCGTTTTCTGCTACCACGTCATCGATGAGCCGACGTTCCGCGCGGATTTAGCCTTCCTGTCTGGCAACGGGTACACCACACTCTCCGCCGATGCGTTGCTTGACCATTTGGAGCAGCACGCCCCCGCCCCACCCAAGAGCGTGGTCCTGAGTTTTGATGACGGGCAGCGGACGCTCTACGACGTCGCCTTTCCGTTGCTGCGTGAGTACGGGCACCGGGCGGTCGCGTTTGTCTGCCCGGGCCTGCACCGCGAAGCGGATACCGGAGGCGAAGCGGACGCCGGCGGGTTGTGTGACTGGGAACACATCCAGGAGATGCACACCAGCGGTCACATCGACTTCCAGCCGCACACCGATAGCCACCGGTATATCCCCGGCTGGCCCAGGCCCTTGCCGTTGGCGGGTGTGAATGATGCGGTGGCGGATCGGCGTAGGCCGGATGTGGTCTCGGTGGATGAGGACCTGCGCAAGGCAAAGGAGGAACTTGATCGGCGTCTGGATA
>JAJDCW010000189.1 GCA_029260635.1 Phycisphaeraceae bacterium
GGTCCTGGAGGCGGTCGCCGAGGGTATCCGACAAAAACTGGTAAACCCCGATGTCGTGTCGGTCGAGCGGCCGACGGTCGAGCGGCCGACGGTAGGGCGGTCGTCCTCTGACGCCTCCCGGGGCGGTGTGATCGTGGTGCGTGTCCATGTGAACGATGTGAGGTACGACAACCACAACCGATGGCGAAAGCACACGGAGTCCGGCTCGGGCTTCCTCGTTGCGGAAGTGGCCGCACCTGATTTTGATTTCAGCCGGAACATGCGGTTTGACCAGAAGCCGTGGGTCGCCGACCCGTCCCGCTTCAGTTCGCAGTATCCGGGTGGGCAATGGCTGATCGCGTACTCGGATATGTCTAACACGCAGCAGGTTTTTGCGCATAACGAGGCGATCCGCGCCGCGGCCGAATCGCTGCTGCCGAAAGCCGAGGCGTATGTGTCACAACTATCGCCCAGCCAACAGCATCTGTATGAACAGAAAAAAGCCGCCAACCCCGACTGGTTGCGTAAACGGATCGCCAATGAGTTGGTTTCGCGTAACCACCAGACCGACAGTTTCATTCAGCGTTACGACCGGCCAAACTACACGGTCTGGCGTGAAGCGTTGCTGATCGACGCCGGCCCGGGTGTAGTGGAAAACATTACCGCCGCCATGGTCAATAGCCTTAATGCCCGGCAGACCTACCAACGTAATACATGGTTTTCCTTCATCGCGCTGGCCGGGCTGATCTTTGGGACGTACCTGTTTCTGAATATGGCGACGAAAGGGTATTACGCCTGGACGCTGCGAGCCGCCGCCGTGATCGGCGTCATCGGTGTTATCTTCTTTATCTGGACGATAGGCAGATGAAGGCGGCATGGGTTATTCGTAAAACCGTTAGAACCGTCGATACTCCCTGACTGAAAGCGCATCCAGTGTCAGCTAACGTACAAGGCAGGCTTCTACGCGGGTTAGTGATCCTGGCGGTATTTGCCGTCGCGATCTACGGGCTAGGTCGGTTAATAACGTCCAACGTGACCAGCGTGGTCGGTGTCGATTACCACGCCGGCAAGATACAAGCCAGCAACAATTCGTCGTTCAGCCACTCCCACTCGTCCTCCGATAACAGCATCTTCCAGGCCCGACGGATCGCGATCAGCCGGGTTGATGACCACCCGGTGTTGGATCAGGTCGTCACACGCTTGCGTGACGACCTGTTGGCGTTGGGATTTGTAAACCAGGTTGATGTATTCGGTCCCGATGAGACGCAAGAGCCCGGTGGTCTGCTCTACGACGCTTACCTGACACTCTCGATCGATGTCCAGCAAGACGAAAAACCATTTGTTGAACGTGATTTCAAGGCCACGGTACACATCGCCGTGGGCACGATGCCGTTTAACAGCCGGTCCACGTACCACGACCACCTGTCCACGCCGGGGATCAACTACGCGCTGAACGGCCAGCTCGACCACACCAGCCAGAGCACGCAGGTCGGCACGCCGTATAAGATGATCGCGGACAATATCGGCGAAGAGTTGGCCGGCAAACTCGCCGAGCAGTTCACGGCATGGCACGAACAGTTCGGTGCCAACGTCGATTGGCCTGACGACCTGATCGGCACCTACCCGGATGACTTATGGATCCCCTGGCCGCCGGGTATTGATCAGAAAGTGCTTGTCGATGGCTACGGCCTGATGCAACATCGTCATGCGTTGTGGAGTGTTTTGACCGGCAATCCCGAATCATTCGTACAGAAGTTTCACAAGGCTTACGTCGATGCGGGTTGGCGGATCGAGGAAGGGGCGGTCATCACGGCGGACGAACACCACAGCCGCTACCACTTCCGCGCGTGGGACGGCTCGCCTCACCAGGTCGAGGTGTTCGAGGTACGTGACGGTTTCGGCCAACGAGAGCCCGGTGATGTCAGCCGTATCTGTGTGCGCTACCAGCACCGCTTCGATCGGCCAGAGACACGCGCGGTCATCGCCCGGCTGCTGGATAACGACATCAATCTTCCGGTGTTGCGTGTTCTGCAAAGTCAGATGACACGTGAGCAGAAGGCCCACTATTTCCAGATTCTTGCCGATAGTAACCCGACCGATCCGCGAGATTCTCTGGTGCTAGCCGAATATCACCATAGGCAGGGTCAGGCCGATGAGGCTAAGCGTTACCTGAGGCGCGCGTCGCTGTTTGCTTTTCGTGCTCACGACACACCGTCTTTACGCAAAAAGATCACAGAGTCGGCGAAGGAGAAGGGCTTTGACGAGCAGGTCTTCGATCCCCCGATCACACCCGAACTGATGGCAGAGGTTGGCTATCAATCACTGAAAGTATTAGCTGGGAGCAAATCAACAATCGGCTTAAATCAAGCCGTGCAGTTATACTATCCGGCCGAAGATAGGTTGCACATGCTGGACCTTTGGTTTGATGTCCATCCGGATAACAGTAAATCGATTATGCTAAATCACCACGAGCGGAAAGACCGCGGATCGACAAGCTGGGGGAATCAAAGCGTCACAAAGTCTATGGATCGGGTTTATTGTACCTGGGAGATTGACAGTGACACGGGTCGATTCACTGTCCATATGCTTCAACAGGAAGCGAATCCCGAGCTGTTTGACGTTGAAATTATCGCCGATCAAATCAACGTAGAAAGCAATTCTTAGGCTCGACGGTTACAATATGATTTGATGTGTACCCAGGCCTGACGTGCCTGATGTTCCTTAACCTACTTGACTCTGTGACCTTCCGATGAACAAGTTATCCGAAGCCGAACGATACCTGCTCGACGCGGTGAAGCGTGGGGACGAGCAGGGCTGGCCGCAGTTGGTGGAACGCTACCAGGGGCGGCTGCTGGCGTTTGCGCGCAGCCGGGTGCGGAACAACAGCGATGCGGAAGACTTGGTTCAGGAGGCGTTCATCGGCCTGCTCCGCGGGCTCGACAGGTTCCGTGGTGATTCGAGCCTGGAGACGTACCTGTTCTCGATTCTGCGTCGTCGGATCATCGATGCGCACCGCGGTAAGGCCCGGGGTGTGTGTTTGTTGCGTGACACATTAAGGCCGGGCGATGACGATTCGGATTCAGGCCCCGAGTCCCGCCTGCCCTCTCCGGACCCGACGGCTAGTGTGTACGCCCGGCAGGATGAAAAGCGAAACGAGATGCACCACGCGCTGGCCACTGCGATCGATGACCTGGTAAGCGGATACAAGGACGCGTTGAATTTCCGGGAGTTGCAGATCATTGAGCTTGTGTTTTATGCGCAGCTAAAAAATGCTGAGGTCGCGAAAGCGGTCGGCGTCGAGGCCGGGCACGTCGCAACCGTGAAACATCGCAGCCTGTCGCGCATCCGCAAGCACCTGATGGATATGCCGGCGCTTACTTCGTCATCCGATGCCGACCCCCCCGATGCCCTGCTTACCGGGGTCTGGGAAGACCACCGGCCTAGCTGCCCGAAACGCAGTACGCTGGGCGCCTATCACCTGGGCACGCTCGATCCCGCCTGGCACGGCTACGCCGACTTCCATCTGAATACCCTGGGCTGTCGGTTCTGCCTGGCGAACATGGACGACCTCAAGCAGAGTGAAGACCGCGCTGATCTGGACCGTCTACGCCAACGCGTGTTGCAATCGACGGTTGGGTTCTTGAAGAAGAAATGATGGGAGGTGTCAGTCACCAGCCGCCCCCGTCCGACACCCCACACCCCACACCCGATACTCCACAAGCCACCCGCCCCTTCGCTTCGCTCAGAGACGGCGTTGGGGAATATAGTCACCAGCCACCAGCTACCTTCTACCACGTTACAATGCCCGTATGACAGAACGGCTGACCAACGTTGAAGAGAAGATCGCGTATCTAGAGAAATTCGTCACCGACCTGGATGGGGTTGTGCGAGAATTGCACGACGGGCTCAACGTGGTCCGGCGAGAGATGGGACAACTGCGTACTCAGTTGGAGCAATCGCAGGAGGAAGACGACGGCGACGATCTGGAATCGCAAAGGCCGCCGCATTATTAGTCTTATTTTGGTGTTGTTCGCTGAACACATACCTGTCCGGGCGGCTTAAGCATGGAAGACCTTGTTCCAAATCCTGCACGCGGCGTTCTGATCTGTGCCAACCCTTTCAGCGGGTCGGGGCCGAACCGTTCACGTGTGGATACATTGATCGAGGTGCTGGTGGGTAAGGGCCTTGAGCCTCGCCCGGTGTGGGACCTTCAGGAACGCAAAGCCGTGATATACGAACCGGGGTTGTCGTCCTGGTGTCGGTGCGTGGTGGTGGCGGGGGGTGACGGGTCGATCGCAGCGGTTGTCAACGAGTTGGGTGAGGCAGAGGCGTTGCCCCGTTTGCCTGCTTCGGACGTTTCAAGACCTGTGGCTTTCGCGACGTTGCCGGTCGGTAACGAGAACCTGTTTGCCAAGCATTTTGGGTTCAGCGGTGACATCAAGAAGTTGGTCGACGCGATCGAGGCCGGCCGGACCCGTCGGGTCGACCTGGGGCGGGTGACGCATGGGCAACGGCAAGAGGGATCGGCGGGGCGGCTGTTTACCCTGATGGCGGGCGTCGGTATTGATGCCGAGGTCGTGCATCGGATGGATCGTTGGCGGAGCGCGAAACCCAGCGGGCTGAAACGCGTCCGCCGGACGAGCTATCTGCCACGCATGTTGTCGGCCTCGTTGGCTTATCCGTATCCCGAACTGACGGTTCGGGTTGATGGCCGGGAATTGAAGGGCACGCATCTGTTGGTGTTTAACCTGCCGGAGTACGGCGGGGGGCTTAGACTCGCGCCGCAGGGCTGTTGCTGCGACAATGGGCTGGTCGACTGGGTGTTGTTTGATCGGCCGGGTGTGGGATCTTTGGTGGGGTATGGCTTGTCGGTGCTGCGTGGCCGACACCTGGAGAGGTCGGATGTCCAGCACGGCCAGGCCGATTCGCTGACCGTGACCGGCTCAACACCGGCCCCGGTCCAGATCGACGGCGACCCCAGCGGCACCCTCCCCGCGACCATCGGGATCGACGACACGGTAAGTCTTGAATTGTTGATAACTCGTTAGCCTGCGGGGGTTGATAACGGTTGTAAATTCACACGGCGAAAAAAATTCTTATGGTGGGCAATTAAGTCGTAATATCATTCCAAACAATCGTTTACAGTATGTAGTCAGCTAAAGTTCAGCAAAGTCAAGGCCAAACCGCCGTTTTTCGTGAAAATTTTGCAACCCTCGGGTTGTGAAGGGATTAAATTTCGTCTATACTCTTCGGTTCGCGGTGATTAAAGCGAAGATCGGGATCCTTGTAAGGTCATTAACTAACTACATTTACCACTCGCAAGATCGAGGTAATCGATGCTGCTGAAGACGGTGCGCGACTACTCCAAGCGTGGAGATGCGTTATCAATCCCCAACCTGGTTGATGTTCAACAAGCCGCTTACGAGCGGTTTCTCCAGAGAAACCTTCCGCACGACAAGCGGGACCCCCGTATAGGTCTCGAATCGTTGTTGCGAGAGGTATTCCCGATCGAGTCTTACGACGGGAACATGCACCTGGAGTACGTGCACTACCGGCTGGACGAGCCGAGGTACACGCCCGACGAATGCCGTGAGCTTCGTCTGACGTACGGGCTGCCGTTCAGGATCCGTGTCCGCCTGGTCCGCAAGGACGTGGCCGAGATCCCCGAGGAGGATATCTACCTCGGCGAGATCCCCGTGCTGATGGGCGGCGGCGAGTACATCATCAACGGTGCCGAGCGCGTGATCGTGAATCAGTTGCACCGGTCGCCCGGCGTGGACGTCTCGATCGCGTCGGCGGAGGCGGACCGGCCGCTGCACTCGGCGCGGATCATCCCCGACCGCGGCTCATGGATCGAGCTGGAGGTGTCCAAGAAGGACGTGCTCCAGATGCGGATCGATCAGTCCACCAAGATCCCCGCGACGACGTTCCTCCGCGCGATCGACGAGCAGTACTCGACCACTGACACGCTGCTGCGGACGTTCTACGACGTCCAGACGATCAAGACGGCCGAGCTCAAGCCCGAGCACTTCGTCGCCGCCCCGATCATCGACACCGAGACCGGCGAAGAGCTGGTCCCGATCGGTGCCCAGGTCGGCGAGCACATCGAACAGGTGCTGGCCAGCAAGCTCAAGAAGGTCGACATCATCGCCAACCCCGGCGACCTGCTGATCCTCAATACCATCGCCGACGAGAAGCAGACCGAGCTCGAAGGGGTTTCCCTCACCGAGCACGAGGTCTCGCTGCTGGCGCTGTACGCAAGGCTCCGGCCGGGCAACCCGCCCCAGGTCGATAAGGCCAAGCAACTCATCGCAGAAAAATTCTTCGACGAGAACCGCTACCGCCTGGGCAAGGTCGGGCGGTTCCGCATCAATCGGAAATTTGACATCGATGTCGACGCGAGCGAGATGAAGCTCCGGGCCGAGGACTTCCTCCAGGTTGTCAAGTACATCCTGGACCTGCGGAACAACCGCAACAAAGCCCACATCGACGACATCGACCACTTGGGCAACCGGCGTCTGCGGACGCTGGACGAGCTGGCGGTCGAGGAGATGCGCAAGGGCTTCCTCAAGCTCAAGCGGACCGTGCAGGAGCGGATGAGCGTCAAGGACCTCGACGAGCTGAGCAAGGTCGCCGACCTGGTCAACTCCAAGAGCATCTCCAGCGCGATCGACCACTTCTTCGGCCGCGGCGAGTTGTCGCAGGTCGTCGACCAGACCAACCCGCTTAGCCAGCTCACCCACGAGCGACGCCTGTCGGCGTTGGGCCCCGGCGGCCTGAACCGTAAGCGTGCGGGCTTCGA
>JAJDCW010000190.1 GCA_029260635.1 Phycisphaeraceae bacterium
CGATTTTTCTACTCACCAAGAGCGAGTAGAATTTTTGTCAGACCTGACCGCGTTGAAAGTACCAAGTTCTGCGACCGATATCACTTTTACCAAGGATGGATGGCAGGATCATAGTATCTTAGGTCGATTTCGACTTCCTAAAGATCACATAGATATTCTAGTTGCATCAATTCCTAAGATTAAATCGAATTCAGCGACTGTCTATGAGTACACATCGATGGATGGCCGAACAATCGGTCATATCAAAATAAATCGTAATACTGGATGGGTTGAGGTAGAAGCCGGTTACGACTGAAACGAATATTTAATTACACATACGACAAGTTTGTTAGATCGCCTCTGATATCTCAACTCAATCACCCGCCACTCCCCATCTTCGGCAGTTCCGCATCGACCTCCGGGAAGTAGCGTCGGATCACCGAGCAGTCGAACTTGCTGAGGATCGCGCTGGCGGGTTCGCGTTCGAGGAGGAACTGGAAGGCTTTCTCGACGACGCGTGAAGGCGGCAGGGCGCCGTGGCTCCAGAGGTCGTAGTCCTGGAAGCTCAGGGTGACGGCGTACTCGTGGCGTTTGCCGGCGTCGAAGACGGTGACCTGGTAGGCCCAATTGTTCTTGCCCTCGGTTTCGGGCCCGATCTCGATCTCAGCCATGCTCGGCTCCGTCCTGCCCCCGGCCCCCCGGAAGTTATTTTCCGGGGGTGATGATATTCCACGTTCCTGCCCCCGCTACAATACCGCCATGCCCGACAAACGCCAGAATCCGGATGCGGAAGAGCCTCGCCGTGTCGCCATTCGGCGTTATACGGATCGGTGTTTTCATGCCGTCGAGGAGGTCGTGTACGCCGGCCCGCCGGGGGACGTTCCGGGCGGCGGATCGGGTGAGGCGATGGGGTACATCATTGACGGGGTGATGATAGATGTGGATGATGTCGCGGAGGTCAGGCACATCCCGGACGGCGGAGACCGTCCGGCGTGCCACAAAGGATGAGCCGACAGTCAAGGATGACACCATGTTGAACACACGTCTTGCCCGAATCCAAATATTACTGATCCTGGCCCTGCTCATGCCGATCGGCCCGCAGTACGCGTGGTCGGAGAATGCTAGTGAAGTTGAGAGCGAGGTCGAGTCACCTAAGAGCGCCTACACCGACGACGTCTTGAAGGTCGCGTACAGCTACGACAACGGCGGCGGCTACATCTGGAAAGGCTCGACCGGCGTCAGCGAATCACTGACCCACGACGGGCAGACCGTATTGGAGAAACAGCCGGTCGGTACCTACTGCTGCGGCTTCACGCTGCAGGTCGCCTTCAAAATCGCGCAGCACCACGGCCTCTTCGAAGGCAAGTCATTCGACGAAATAAAACAGTTTCAACGTGAGTGGTACGGCTCGACCGAGGCCAGCGGCGAGACGCAGTGCACCCTGGCGATGACCAACCTCGGCGTCGGCCACGCGGTCGAACACGACGACGCCCGCCCCGGGGACTTCGGGAATTTCTGGCGCACCAAGTCAGGCCACAGCATCCTGTTTCTGAACTGGGTCACCGACGACGCCGGCAACCGCATCGGCATCCACTACCGCTCCAGCCAGACCAAGACCGACGGCATCGGTGACCACACCGAATACTTCAAGGGCCACAACGACGGCCACGTCGATCCGAAACGCATCTACCTCTGCAGGTTTACTGAACCCGAATCCGAAGAGACGGGCGAATCAGAGGAGCCCCGTCGGGGTGCGAACCGGTAAAAAAACTGGAAAACTAGAAAACTGGAATTACGATTTTTTTCCGATCCCCGATCCCCGAATCATGCAACATCTACGCGAAGAACTCTGGTTCGACATCCCCGACCGGCGTGGGTACATCAACATCTCGACCAAGGTGCAGGAACTGGTCACGCTAAGCGGCGTGCAAAACGGGCTGTGCCTGGTGAATGCGATGCACATCACCGCCAGCGTTTACATCAACGACAACGAGTCCGGCCTGATCCAGGACTACGACGACTGGCTGGAGAAACTCGCGCCGTTTAATGCCGGTGCTGACCCTGACAAGGGCGGCTACCGTCACAACCGCACGGGTGAAGACAACGCGGATGCCCACATGAAGCGGCAGGTCATGGGGCGTGAGGTTGTTGTGGCGGTTACCGATGGCGAGCTGGACTTCGGCCCCTGGGAGCAGATCTTCTACGCCGAGTTCGACGGCAAGCGACGCAAGCGCGTGTTGGTGAAGATTATTGGGGAGTAAGGCATTGTCGATCGTCGATCTTCAATGTTCGATCTTGTCTGCGGGCTACACATAGAAAAACAGCCACGGTTTTGGGCCGTGGCTGCTTTGTGTTGTTTATTATGGGTGGGCGTTAGGCCTTGATCTTGGTGACCTTGCACTTGATGTAGTGCTGGCGGTGACCGTTGTTGCGCTTGTAGGTCTTGCGGCGCTTGAACTTGACGACGTTGATCTTGTCGCTGTCGTCGGGGTCGAGGATGTCGGCGGTGACGGACGCGCCGCTGACCAGGGGCTGGCCGATGGTGGGGCCGTTCTTCTCGCAGCCGACCATGAGGACGCGGTCGAAGGTCAGGCTCTGGGCGTCGTCGGCGATGTCACGCAGGTCCACGCGGATGACGTCGCCTTCGGAAACCTTGATCTGTGTGCCGGAGTCTTCGATGATCGCGTACATGGTGAGGTCCTGTCGTGTGCCCTGGGGGCCTGTGGGCTTGTCCGGGGCAGGGGGTTGGTTGCTTAATCGAGCCGGGCATTTTAGCAGCACGGCTGGGGATTGCAACGAAGCCCGTGGGTGGGGCGTGCCCGCCGCCAGCGACCGACCGCTACCGCAATTGGGCGATTATCCATTGATGACAAATAAGTTATGGCCAGCCCTACTTCGCCGGTCTGATCTCCAGCCGCCAGTCCACGGCCTCGTTGCTCAGGGCCGAGCCCTCCATAAAGACCTGTAGCCTCGGCGGGAGGACCATAAAACGCCAGTCCATCGGCGGGTCGATCGGGGCCCCGTCGGCTCCCAGGAACGTGTACCGGTACTGGGCGTTGACCGCCTTGTGGTCCCGCAGACGGATCGGTACGGTCACGCGGATCGGGGTCGGCCCATCGTTCCGGACGATCGGTTTGGCGTAGGACAGGTGGTTGGCGAGCTTGCCTTCGGTCGCGATCTGAGGGTACTTCGCGGCCGACACATTGTCCGGCTTCACCGCGTAGGGCGGCTCGTCAATGACTTGACTACAACCGGTCAGAACAAACGCGGCAGTCAGCAACGATGGAATCAACATCAATTTTCTCATGGCGAATCTCCTTGGGGGAGGGGGTTATCTATGACTGGTTCAGGCAGCTTGACGCTCGCGACTTCTTTAGACTTCGGCCGGTAAGCGGGATGCCTCTGGCCGAATAGCCGGACGAACCCGGTCGTGCCGGGCAGGGGGCTGACCAGGGACCGCCCGCCTTCGAGTATGTGTTTGTCGGCGTAGCCGGACTGGTCCTCGGTGGCGGTGTCGATGCCTTCGGCCCGGTAAAGCTCGCGAAGGTCCGCTAGCGTCATGTCTTTCAATATGCCGACGCGGTGGTAGCCGTCGAGCATGCGCTGGGTAGGGGGGCGGGCGTCGTTGCCGCCGAGGATGTAAGGCAGCGTCGCGTTGGTGGGTTCATCGGTGTAGGGGTTCTTGTAAAACACCCGGCCAGACGTAGCCCAACTCGGCGCGCCGGCGTGTATGTGGTTGCTGACCAGATGGATGTACCGCAATTGGGTTGTACCGGCTGGACCGGCAGGCGGGCCGAGCCCGCTAAGCAGCATCTTCGAGGACGCTCTTCCCTGGACCTCCAGTTCGATCCGCTCGTTCGGGTCGGACAGATACAGGGGCACGATGTAGAACCGCTGCGGCATCACGTCGCAGTAGCGGGTGTCCACGTGTGCCCCGGCCTTGAGGATCGCCCCGAGTACCAACGCGCCCAGCCCGGCGTACACCGTGTCGTCATTCCCGCCACGCGAAGAGCCGTACTGCGCCGCGATCACGCCGCCGTAGATCATCAGTGTCCCGATCGTGCTCTTGGCGGCCCGCACGTCGGCGAGGTTGTTCCACATGTGGTCGCCCGCCATCACGTTCACGTCCTGCACCGGCACATAGGTCCGGCCCATCACCTCGCCGACACGGACACGCAACTCGGCATCGTCGCTGGGGGTGCGTGGGGCGAAGCGTGCCAGCGAATTGTCCGGCCCGTAGCCTTCTTTGCGCGGGCCCAGGCCGTAGCTCACGACCAGGACGGTGTTGTAGGTCCCGTCGCGCAGCGCCTGGACAAGCCGTTCCTGTCGGTCGTCCAATTCAATCACGCGCAGGTAGTGGTCGTCCGCCTCGTTCGCACGGCCGAGTTGCTGATTGGCGATGCCCGCGAGCAGGTACCCGAGTGTGAAGTCTGAGTCGCGCGCCGTGTATCCGTGATCCAGGTAGTTGGCCCGGCGCAGGGCTTCTTCGGGTGTATCGCCGGCCTCGATGGCGCGTTCGTACTCCACCGCCCGCCGGGCGATCTCAAAGGTGTCGATCCGTTCGCCGTCTTCATCTTCCCCGAAATCGCGTAATCGAAACAGTGAGCTGTTCGCCGCGGCCCGTGCGTTGTCCCATGAACCCAGTGTCGCCTGGGTCATGGAATAGTACGTCAACGCCAGCGCCTGCTCGAAGGGCTCACCCTTCCAGACCTTGATGTCCTCGTTGATCGCAATTGAAGCGATTGTTTTATCTTTATTGATGCCCTGAGTGCGCAGGACGTCGTAGACCTCCTCGAAGATGGTTTGCGCCGACTGGGGGTAGCCGTCCGCCAGGGTCAGCACCCCGACACGCATCCGGTCCAGCAGGTAGGCGCGGTCGGAGCGTTTGGTCTGCATGTTCTGATGGATATCAACGCGCGGCCCGCCGTAGTCCCCGGCCCGCAGCGCCGCCGTCGGTGTGCGCATGGGTTGTTGGCAGCCTGTGAAACAGACTATTAGCGCTAACAACACGATTTGTTTAGCGGCGGATCGTAGTTCCGCGCGTCGGCACACGGGCCGCCACGCGGCGATCTTCGATCGCCCGCTAAACGGTACATCGTGTTGGCGGATTCTCAGTCCCACACGTGCCCCTTGGCCTGTCGTTTGAACTCGAACTTGTCCGACCAGACCGGCTCGCCTGTTTTCAGGTCGAGCATGTCGAACTCACAGTAGTATAAGTCGCTGCGTACCTTGGCCTGGGCCCGGGTGAGCGAGCGGAACGTCGCGGTCATGGTGTGTGTCACCCTGCGTTCAACACCCATAAAGTAGGGAAAGTCACTGGGGTTAGGTCCGCATATAGTTGGATATACGAGATCACGTTCCGGTGGAACCACGAACCTTATCGCCTTTTCATCCCAGAGTACACGCAACGGTTCGGCGCCTCGGAGTTGTGCCATGATCGACCACTGCTCGTTTTCTGTCATCACGTCGTCCGACAGGTTCAAGACCTTGTCGATCGAGATCACCCAAGGTTTTTCGCCGGGGCCGCGTCGAGTTAGGGCGTCGCTGCTTAACAGGCTTTGCGCCATCGCTTCGGTCATGTCTTCGATATCGGTGATCGTGATCCGGCTGCTTTCGCCAACCGGTTTGGAACTACAGCCCGTAAACGCACATGTCACGAAGAACAAGAGACACCCGTAACGGATCAATCGGCCGTTTACGCATAACGATCCCCCGGCAAAACCGGGGGGGCCGGGGGCTGAGGGGGCTGGGGTCTTCAAGACAGTGTCTGCCTTAGTCTTTCGTTGAATGCTTCG
>JAJDCW010000191.1 GCA_029260635.1 Phycisphaeraceae bacterium
ATGTGCTTGAACAACTCGCGGGCGCGCTGGCGGATAAACCCGACGCGGTGCTGTTCGTGGGAAGCGGTATCCGTTTCGATACCTTGGACGAGGTCGCGCTGGACCAGGCGATCGTGTTTGTCGCCAACGCGGCCGGCGGCAGTGCCGTCGCGGCGGAGTGGATGAACCACGGGCTGCTGGGTGCCAGCGACCCTAAGGTATCCAGCCGGACGATCGAAGTCCTGGCCACATCCGCGCCGGGCGGAGGCATGGTCTCGATTCTCACCAAGCAACTGGTCGTGTTTACGTTTGGGCCTCCGAACAAAGACGCCGCCAACCGGGTCAAGCCGAAGCTCCGCGGCATCGCACGGATCCCAATCAACACAACGGGCCACAGCATCTACCGCGCACTGAACGCCGGCGACCCGGACGCGCGTGCGATGGGCTGGAAGGCGCTGCGTCACTTCCAGGTCCGCAACGAGGCCGGGTTTGCAGGCGGGCCACCTCAGGGGCCCGGCGGCACGGCCGACCAACCCGACCGCATGCAGATGATCCTCGACGCCGCGTTCAACGAGACCGTCACGCCGACCAATCTGGTCATTTTCCTGGCCCAGCAGCAGGAGCCGGAGCAGGCGACCGCGGCCTTGGTCCGCCTGGTGATCGAGGGGCGTGGCCCGGCGATCACGCAGGCGGCCCGCGCGCTGGTGCGTTCGGGCAGGTCCCTGGAACAACCCCTCCAGGCATTGTCGGTCGATCAGCGTGGCACGTTCGCGGTACGGCTTTATGAAGCGGTCACCGGTTCGTCACCGATGGTGGCCGGGCTGATGCGCGTGGAAGATGCGCGTTCGCCGCTGGTGAACTGGTTTGCACAGTATGTCTCGACCACCGGCCTGCCTGACACCGAGGACTGGGTCCCCGCCGCCAACGGCGAAGAGAACCTGATCAACCTCGCGGCCAGCCCCGACCCGGCTTTAGCCGACGGCGCGGTCGCGGGCCTGGTGGCCTCGGCCGGGGGCGATGAAAGCCTCGCGCGCGACCTGGCGCGGAAGATGAGCAACGCGCCCGACCGATCCGTAGCTAGCTTGCGCGAGCAATGGGGAACCGCCAAGCAGGACATATTCGTGTCGCGCCTGACCCACGCGGCCGGCCGGTATAGGCTGGTCGTGAACCTGCGCGGCTCGAACGGCAACGGGTTCGGCGGCACGGGCGGCGGCTTCGGGTTCCCGGAACAAGGCGGGTCGTTCGACTCCGCGGCCAACGCGCCGCTGATCAAGAGCTACAGCGTCGCCTCGATCGAGCTTGAGGCCGACGGCCAGTCACTGGGGCTCGCCAGCGGCACCCTGACGCTCGGCGTCCCCGACACCCACCTGGCGATCTCCCTGCTCGTGCCGACCGAGCTGAAAGACTTCGGCCACGAAGAACTGGCCCAAGTCCCCATCGAAGACATCGACGGCACCATCGATCTGCTTCCACAGAAAGACGACTCCTGGCGCGGCGCCTCACCCCTGCTTGACGGCCGAAGCATCGAAGTGATCTTCGACCCGGAATGATCGGGTGAATATCTGTATCAGACACCGACCAAAAAACAGATAATGCTAGGTGGTAACTCCCCGCACGGGTAAAGTGGGGGCTTCACTAATCGAAAGGGGTTTCCGATGCGGGTAGGTTTCTGTGAGATGGCTGGGTTGATGGTTTGTCTGGCGTGCGTGTCGGGGGAAGTTTCCGCGCAGGTCGTTATCAGTGAAATCATGTACAACCCCAATAGCAACGAGGGCTGGCCACCGGACCCGAACGACCCGGATTCCAAGGGCGAGCCAAACAAGGTCGAGTGGGTCGAGCTTTACAACACGGGCGACGAGCCGATCGATATCTCCGGCTGGGCGTTGGCGGATGAAGACGGGCAGACCGGTGCGATCAAAGACGGCGCGATCATCGGGCCGGGCGAGGCGGTCGTGTTGGTTCCCATCCATACTTCGCCGGCGGCGTTCCACGCGGCCTGGGGCGGGACCTTTGCGGTCTACCCGGTGGCGCACTGGGGCGACGAGGGCCTATACAACCTGGCCAACGGCCCGAGCCCGGACAACGAGATACTCCGGCTGATCGACCTGGACGGGGTGTCGGTCGACGAGGTGAACTACGATGACGAGGGCGACTGGCCAAGCGATCGGCCCGACGGTGGCAGCATCTACCTCCCGGCGGACATGCTCGACACCGAGCTGAACGATCAGGGCTTTAACTGGCGGTTGTCTAACCAGGGCACAGACGGCGCGAAGAAGAACCGCCCGACCGGTGCGTTTAAGGGCGTTGACATCGGCTCGCCCGGACGCGTCCCGACCGGTAAAGAATGATACCGCGGCAGACACCGCACACTGGAGAAAACAATGTCTAAGACTCGATGGACGCGCCGCGCACTGCCGATCCTGATCGCGGGTATCACACTGGCCACACAGCCGGCCTCGGCCTGGCACGACGAGGGGCATTACTACGCGGCGGTCGCAGCGGTGAACGCCATGCCCGAAGACGTCCCCGCGTTTTTCCGCGAGGGTTCCGCGGCCGTGGGTCACAGCTCGATCGACCCGGACGCCTTCAAGCACCGGGACATGGCGCAATTGAATCACTGCGAAGCGCCGGAGCATTACCTGGACCTGGAGATGCTGAAAGGCAAGACGTTGCCCCCGCTGCGCTACGACTACCTGAAGATGTGTTACGAGATGGGTGTCGATCCGGCCAAGGCCGGGGTGCTGCCTTACAGCATCGCCGAGTGGACCCAGCGTTTGACGGTCGTATTCGCTGAGCACCGGCGCGACCCGGACAACCCACACATCAAGGCCAAGTGCCTGGTGTACGCGGGCGTGCTGTCGCATTACGCGGCCGACCTGCACATGCCTTTGCACACGTCGATTCACTGGGACGGGCGCGCGGTGGAGGGTCAGCCGTACGTCGGCACGGGGATCCACCACAAGATCGATGCGCTGCCGACGAAGGTGCCCTACAACCAGATCTTCACCGAGCCCCTGCCGACCGCCCTGCCTTCGCGCGACATCTTTACGTTGACGAAGGAGGAGTTGGCCAAGAGCCACGCGCTGGTCGATCGGGCCTACGAGTTGGAGCCGCAACTGCCCGCCCAGCCGGACATGTCGCCGTTAGAGGGCGAGGTGCTTGCGTTCGCACTTGACCGCGAGCGGGCGGCGGCGGCGTTTACCGCGGACCTGTTTCTAAGCGCCTGGCGAAACTCGGCCAACGTCCAGATGCCCCGGTGGCTGGACCGCAAGGTGTTTGACGAAACGTTCGACCCCGCCGAGGTCCCGCCCCAGCCCGGGCAATAACGCGCGGGACGCGTGCCTGAATTCAATTCGCCCGGGGTTCGATCGGGTCCGGTGAGTACGCCGCGATATCCGTTTCATCGTCTTCGCCGGATTCTTCGGCCGCCTGCCAGACCCGGCTGATCGCAACACGGTCGGCCTCGGGCATCGGGCATGTCTCCGAGCGGACCGCGGCATCCATCTCTTCATACGAACGCCAGCAGAACGAAGGCCAATCAACCGAGTCGAAATCCTGTGCCCACTCCCACGCGGCGGGGCCGGCGCGATCGACCAGCATCCGCAGAGCGTCGGCCTGGGCGCCCGGTGCGGGTTTGAAGTACTGCTTGCGGAACCGGCTGTCCGACATCTGCGTGATCGTGCCGGGGTCTTTCTCGTAGATCAGCACGAGCAGCGCATCGGTCGACCACTGCATCTGTTCGGCATTGAGTGATGACCCGCCACGAGCGGTCAGCTCCGCCAGTGCCTGAGACGCCAGCGCCAACGCTTTCTGCTTGTAGTTGTAGGCCTCGCGGTTGCCCCGGTGCGCCAGAAGATTGGCAGCGATGTAGGTCGCAAACGGCGCGGGCTTGGTCAGCGGTTCCATCCTTTCATAACGTCCGTCACTGACACCAAACAACTCGCCGCGCAGGAACGGGTCCGAGACCGCAGGGTTGACCTTACTCCAGGCCTGCGACATCAGCCAGGGGTTGGCCTTGAAGGATTCAGAATGCGCCTGGCGGTAGTCGATCATCGGCTGCTGCGCGACGCCCATCGGGAAGAAGGTACGCACGTTTAACCCGGTCGGGGTGACGCGCATCCCCCCCGCCCCCGCGGGGATCACGCCGTCACCGACAAACCTGTATTCACCACGGAGGATCAGCCGGGGCCTGAAATCGCCGGGATCGACCTGCTGGATGCGTCGAACCTGCTCGAAGCCCGCGATGAACGCCTCGGTGTCGGCCTCTATATAACCGGCGTAGGCACGGGTCCAGTCGTCGAACGCCAGCGGGTGCTGCGGCGCGACATAAGGCCTGAGCATGTACAGCGGGTCGCCTGGGTCACAGAGCACGACCGCCTGCTTGCCAGAAAGTGCCGAGGGCAGCGGCAGACCGAAGGACACAACGGCCGCGTCTTCCGCAGTGCTTGCCCGGGCAAAGACAGAGGTGCCGGGGTTTGCGGAGCTTATTGTGTTCGGTAAATGACGCTGCCACACCGGATGGATCGGCGCGAGTGAGACCTCGGCCAAAAGCAAGGGGGATTCACCGAGGATGTCCGGGGCCGGGACGGTCTTCAAGGATGCGCACCAGTCCGCGAACTCACCGACGGCTTCGGGTGTCATCGAGTCCGACTCGAATCGCGCGACGACCCGGCCGGTGGTCGCGTCGATCGCTCGAAGACTGACACCCGGCTGCGGCACGTCAGCGGACCACGCACGCCCGACCACCAGCACCGCGCCGTCAAGCCCGGCGAGGTCCGGCGATGCCGGGTTTTGCTGGGTATCCCGTATCCAGAACCGGCGCGTGACCACAGGCAGTTCACCCGCCGCCTGGTCCGCAGCCTCGGCGAGCTGCGCGGTGAGTGCCTCGCCGTGGTGATACACGCCGGGCTGCTGGACCGGGAAGATCGGACCGACCACGACCAGACGCGGCACTTCGCCCGGGGCGGTTGCGGGTGCGTCAGCCATGTCGCTGGGGACACGCGGCTGAAGGTATGACCGCAAAGCATTGATAAAAACATCGGCCTGCTCAATGGCCTCGTTAGCCGGCGTGGTTGCAAGCCTGCGCGATGCGCCGGTGGCGTTATCCGTGACCCAGAGCGAGAGCCGATCCCCATCGGGGCCGGTGGAGTCGACGAGTCGTAAAAGGACCTGCGCGGGCCGACCGAAACGGGTAAGCCCCGTCTGAGTCGGCCGCATACCGGCGCCGACGCTGGCAAACCAACGCATCGCCGCGCGGTCCACGACCGAAACACCGGCCGCCTGTTCCAGCACCTCGGCCAGGCGCTGTTGTATCGCGACCGAGGCCGGGCCAGAGTCGGCATAGCTCAGCTCGTTGGGACCCAGCGAGACAAACAATCGGTCGAGCAGCGGCTCGGGCGCGATTCGGGCGGTCGTGGTGCTGACCGGGAAACTTATCAGCACGGGCAATCCGCCGTGTCCCTGAACCCAGGCGGCGGCATTGACGGTGGGTGCCGCGCCGCCGGCGTTGGTCTGCACCAGTGACACCTCATAAGAAACCTCGGTGCCGTTACTCACATCGGTATCGGTGTAGCCCATGCCGTCCGTGGGCAGTTCAGCGATCAGGGTTTCGTTGCCCCGCGCATCGATCCGGCGGACCGCAATCTGAAGCTGCCCGACATATCGGTCGAGCCCCGCAAGCAAGGCGGTGCTGTCCCAGGACACGTGCACGCGCCCGTCGTAAGCCGTCGCAGAAACACCCGTGAGTGTCGGGGGCGTGGCGACGGTGGCGCTCTGCGCCTGACCGTTTGTGGGCGTGAAGTTCATCACGCGCGAGATGCCGGCGTGAGTGTTCTTGACCCATGCACCCGACACGGACGAAAAGCTTTGATCGCCCGGGACCGTGCGGAGGTCAAGCCGATCGCCCCGGACCTCGGGCCGGATGCCGACAACCTGCTTGCTTAAGGCCCCGGCACGGTCAAGCTCGCGGCCAACCCACTGCATCTGCCAACGCCCAACGCCCTGCGCATCCAATTCAATGCCGGTAGGCTGATAGACCGCCGACTCAACGACCACGGGCAGGCCAGCCGGGGTCTCGGGCACGGCCTCAGTGATCGGGCCGTCCGTACGGATCTGCCAGAGCAGCACATCCTCCCAGCCGGGCGCGTCCACCCGCGCCCCGATACGCATCGCGGGCATGGGTTTGTCTGCTGCACGGGGCGTCCATGAGATTCGGCCGGAGGCCAGGCTCGCTTCCGGAGCCAGCGAGACCGCCACCGGCGGGGTGTCGAACAGGCGTTTGCCCTCACTGTCGAAACCCGCGACGCGGTAGTGCACAAGGTTCACGTCGTTCTTCACAACCTCCGCGTCGAACAGCTCGAAGGTCAGCGAACCGGTACCGCTGTCGTAACCTTCAACCGTAACCTCATCGGCCCTGGTAAATACCCCCTCACCATCCTCTGAATAATAAAGCGCGACAGATGTGGCCATGCTCAACCGCTTGTCGCTGGCCCGGGATGCGGGCACGACCTTGACCGCGAACGTTAGGCGGGTCGGGTCGTCCGTGTCGATGGCGATCTGTGTGTGCTTGAGTTCAACGCCGCTTAAGCCCGCCGAACCGGTGGGGTTCCAGTGATGGGTGTAATCAATATTTTGAGTACGATCCGCCTTGACAGGTTCGTCGACAGCGTTGCTTTCCTCCGCAGATAAACCGGCAACCGCGTTTAAGGCGCTGCCATATTCTTTGTTGAGGATCTTCACGCCGACCAGGACGGCGGTGCCGACGACGAGGAACGCGATACCCATACCGATCAGCAGCTTGGTGATCCCCCCGCTGCCGGCCCCGGCGAAGCTGGCTTTCTTCCCGGCGTAGACCTCGTACATCCGGGTCATACGGTCGTCCAACTCCTGCGTGATCGCGCTGTCACCGGCCCGAGATTTGCTGCTGTCGGCCTTGCGGGCCCTGGACCCGCCCATCGAGCTGTGCCCCATCGCGGATCGGCCGGCGGTCGAGCCATGCGCGGAGCTGTCCGGGGAGGGCTGGTCCAGAGAGGTCAGGTCGCTGAGGTCCACCTCGGGCTCGGGCGGCGCAGCGGCGGGCGCGCCCACGGTCAGGGGCGACTTGCACGCGGGACAGCGTACGGTCTGCCCCGCCATATGGTCGGGGGCCTGGAACGAGGAGCCGCAGCCGCATGTCACGTTGATCTTCATGTCATTTCCCGGTTTGTGTTGTCCACGAAAATAGGCCCCCAGACCTTGCCCTATATGTGCCAAGCTGATGCGGCCAGACCCGTTTAACTATCCGGCGGGACAATTATAACCGCTTGCATCGGGCATGGTAAGAACGATACCGACAAGCTGATGCCGCCGCGCCCCATATATGTGAGCGGCGAGCATAATTACCTATCTTTACACCTGTTTAACCCACCGGGTCCGTCCCGGATACCGCAGCCAACCCAGCTTCGCAGGCAAACCCCATTAAGTTCCGATTAAAGCGGTCAGACCGGTTGTATTCGCCCGGATATCGTGTACATTAGGTGGACCTGGGTGGGAGAAAGACCCTGGGAGGGAAGCTGAGAGGAGAAACCGTTCTTTTGGGAGAAAGACGGATCGGGAGAAAGACGGAGACGGAGAAAGTAGGAGAGGAGAGAGGCAGGGAAGCACTTTGGGGAGAACAGCAGGGATGCCCAACTCAGCTTCCATAAGCCCCGGCGCAAGCCGGGGTTTTTTAATGCGCGGTGTCGCGATTAAACGGATCGCGTGAAGTGCCCAGAAAAGAAACATTCACAGAAGCGCGTCGGGCGTTGAGTGAGAGTCACCCGCGGCGAAGTAGTCAGTTGATGGGATACAGCCTGACAAAGGGCATCATGCCGCTTCGTTCAGCGTGGTGTCGACGAATACCTCGTCAGACCCATGTGATCTGGCATGGTCCAGAGCGGATAAGGCGCGGTCGATCAGTTGCCTCTTTGAGCAGGTAAACCCGGTCGGCTCGCAGACGACGGCCAGGGTGGCTTGCACACGGACCTCACCGACTGGGGCCTTGACAGGTCGTTGATTGAGTTGGGTACGTAAACGCTCAGCGGAATGGATCGCGTGCTGTTGATCGGCACCGTCTCCAAGCACAACCACAAACTCGTTACGACCGGTGTATCCGACATTGTCCCACTGCCTGATGCCGACGAGCAAGCGTCTGGCGACTTCCCGGAGCAACTGATCCTGGATCGTCTGATCGTGCGGTTCAGGATGATTCGGGTAGTCGACCCTGATCGAGATCAACGCGATTCCCTGCTCGGTATCAATCGCTTTGTCAATCTGACGGGACAGGATGCCGTCGATGCCGCTTGGGTTCCACAGGCGTGTCGACGGATCGATCAACTCGGTGCGTTGTTCGGGGCCGAGTCTGGAGAGCATCTCGGTCGCGACCGACTTCTGGGCGGTGGCGTTGAGTTGCTGCTCGGCCATCGACGCGAGGTCTCTGACGGAGACCAGTTCTTTCTCAGACGGGTTTCTGGGTTTGGTGTCGATCAGGCAGAGCGTGGCGATGTTGCCGCCACACCGCGCGCTGATGGGATAGCCCAGGTAGAAGACAATATTGGGCGGGCCCGTCACCAGCGGGTTGTCTGCGAACCTGGGGTCGAGTCTTGCGTCGGGCACGATCGTGGGCTCGTCGTTAAGGATGGTGTGCCCACAGAAAGAGACGTCGCGGCCGGTCTCGGTGACGTCCAGGCCGTTGATGGACTTAAACCACTGACGGTCGGCGTCGACCAGTGAAACCGCGGCGATAGGGACGTCCATCACCCGACGTGCCAGACGCGTGATGATCTCGAAACGACCCTCGATGGGCGTATCGAGCTGTCCGGTCGAGCACAGGGCGGCTATCCGTGCGGCCTCGTCGTGCGCCAGGGACGGTTCTTGCATAAAGTGGACTCATATTAATGTAAGCAACAGAATCTATATGGATCGGCACGATTCGGGCGCGCCTTTAAGAGATAACCGGGTTATTGGCTCGGTGTGATAATTATGATCCATTGACCCTGATTCGGTGACTTAGGGATTGAATCGCATAAGGAATCGGGCTGGATTACACAACCCCGCCAGAAGTTTCTGACACAGGGCTAGGTATGTCACAAGGGGGTAGCCGGTGTGTAGAATGTATGAGGCTGATGACTCGGGCTTCTACCGATGAGATACATGAGTCAATAGACTCCCTACTTTTGTTCGATGAGTTTCTATGCCGGTGGTACTTCAGATATCCGACCTACACCTTGGGCGGCTGCCCGAGCACGACGCGGCACGGGCGGACGTGTTGCGTGAGGCGATCGCGGACGTGAGGCCGGACCTGGTGGTGGTGACGGGGGACGTGTGCGAAAACCCGATCGAGTCGCCCGATCAGGTGGATGAAGCCAGACCGTGGCTGGACGCGCTGGGGGCGGACTACGTGGTGACCCCAGGCAACCACGACATGGGCAACAAGCTTTCGGCCGGCAAGCACAGCGTGACGCGCGGGATGTTTGACCGCTGGACACGGAACTTCAACCGCGGCTGGGAACGGCGCGACATCGAAGGCTGGACGGTCCTAACGGTGAACACGCAGATCACGGGGTCGGGTTGGCCAGAGGAAGAAGAACAGCATTCCTGGCTTGAAGAACAGCTCGCGACGGCCGAGCGCGCCGCGGTGTTCATGCATATGCCGCTGGACCTCGGGCCCTTCGGCGAGGGGATGGCCAAGGCCGACTACTGGCCTGTCGATCCCGAGCCGCGCGGCCGGTTGCTGCCGTTATTGTCTCAACCCAAGGTGCGTGTGCTGGCGACCGGACACCTGCATCAATACGGCTGGTTCCCGGAAGTCATGCCGCCACGGGTCTGGTGCCCGTCGTGTACGCTCCAGGTGAAGATCACCGGGTTATCCGGGCCGGACGCTGACCCGGAGGCTCTGGGGGTGATCCGGCACGACCTCGTCGGAGAAAACGCGACACACCGCTATCTCCCGCTGAACATACCGGGCGTGGAACGCGTCGAAACCTGAATCGCACATTGCTGATATAAGACAACCGCCATAAAAAACCGGAAGGTGCGACTACGACGAGGTCACCGACCATGACCCGCGACCCCCGAGGCCCTTGATGCTCGAATGGATACAAACCAACGACCACATCTTCTGGTGGGCCACGGCCGCATCGGTCGCAACATTCGTCGTCAGCCTGATCGTTGTCCCGATCCTGATCGCACGGCTGCCGGCGGACTATTTCATCCAGTCCGCACGGCCCGAGCGCCCCTGGGAACACATGAACCCGGTCTTGCGCATCGTCCTGCTCATCGGCAAGAACGTGCTGGGCTGGCTGTTGATCCTCGTGGGCCTAGTCATGATCCCGCTGCCGGGTCAGGGCGTGCTCACGCTGCTGATCGGGTTGATGCTCGTGGACTTCCCGAACAAGTACAAGTTCGAGAAGTGGCTCATCACGCGTGAACGGGTCCGCAAGACCGTCAACTGGATCCGACACCGCGCGGGGCGGGAGCCGATCCGGGTTGATGA
>JAJDCW010000192.1 GCA_029260635.1 Phycisphaeraceae bacterium
CGGCACAACACAACAGCTGCCATGCCCGCGAAGCCCGACTCCCACCATCGGGGTCCGGCAGGCGGTCGCTGATCATCAGCAACGTCGGCAAGCTGTGTGATGTGTCTGTCCGCATCTCTTTCCTCGTGTCGGCACCGCCGACGTTTCTCCCCTGCGCCCCGTTCATGTCACCCCTCAACGACCTCCGTGCCGTCTCGTTTGGTTCGGGCCTGGTGCCACGGTTTCTCTCTTACCCACTCCGCCCCGTTGTCGCACTCTCTGCCTGGGTCTGGTCAGCGTGAATGCTCATCGGTTTAATCCTTACTGCTCGGGTTTCATCTGTCTCTGTGCCTGACTAATACTGCTGCTTAGGTCCTCGTGTTATGCCGCCCGCTTGGCGTAGTAGCGGTATCGGTACCGGTAGCCGTAGCGGTAGTAGTGGTAGCGGTTCTTGCCGCGTTCCTGGTCGGTGGCGATCACACCGGCGACCGGTGCGTTGTAGCTTCGGAGTGCTCGGATCGCCTGCTCGATGAGCGGTTTGGGTGTCCGGCTGATCCGGGCGATCAGCATCACCTCGTCGCTGAGCCCGCCGAGGATCCCCGCGTCCGCCAGCTCAATGACCGGCGGGGTGTCGATGATCACGTGGTCGTACTTGGTCCGCAGCATCTTCAGCAGGTTTGTCATCCGCTGGCTGCTCAGCAACTGCACCGCATCGTTACTCGCCCGGCTGCCCGCGGTGATGATGTGCAGGGCGCTGCCCTCGATCTCCTGGATCACCTCGCTGAGCTCGGCTTCACCACGGAGGTACCCGATCATGCCCTTGGATTCATCCAGGTGCAGCAGCTTGTTAAACGTGGGCAGACGCAGGTCCGCTTCGATCACGATCGTCTTGCGGTTGCGAAGCTCGGCCATGATCAGGCCCAGGTTCAGGCTGGTGATCGTCTTGCCCTCCTGGGGCGTTGCGCTGGTGATCGTGTGGATCAGGTTGCGCTTGTGCTCCCAGCGTGCCAGCAGGGTGGTGCGGATGCCCCGGTATTCCTCGGCCAGCTGCGAAGACGGCTCCGTCAATGCGATAAGCCTGTCGTCAAGATTTTGAGCCCAGTCCGAGGTAATACGCAGCGGTGGGGCGATGTTTTCCTCGTCCGGATACGTGTTGCTATCCATCACCTCATGTGACGGGATCGACACCGGTGGGGGGGTGATGCTGTTGCGTGCATCTTCGAAATTATAGACCGGCGCCTCGTTGCCGTTGTCTGGGTGGTCGCTGATCGGCTGAGTCTTCTCCGACAACGTCGGAACGGGCTCATGCGTAGCACCCGCGTCGGACACGGGGCCCGTCGGTATCGGGGGCGGTGACGATGGGGGCAGGCCGTCCTTCTCAGGGCGGTTCTCATCGTCGGGCCGGTTCATGGCGTCAAATACATATCCCATTAGTCTGCACCTCACCCAGCGAGACTGAGTCTCGGCTCGTTGTTCTGTATCGATTCGCTTTCGCCGAAGCAGGGCACCATGTCATCCAGGACCTGGCGGACCATCACCGGGTTGATCCGGCGCTGCTCCTTGACGAACCCAAGCAGCAGGCAATTATCGCAGACCACATTAATCAGCCGTGGGATGCCGCGGGTCGCGTCATACATGGCCGCTATCGCTTCGCCGCTGAAACTTACCGCGACGTTCTTGGGGTCCTTGCTCGCCGCCTTGAGGCGGTGCGCGATGTAACCGGCCGTATCCTGGATGCCCAGGGGCCTTAACTGTTTAGCCATCACGATGCGTTGGCGCAGGGCGCTGAGCTTCGGCGAGGCGATCTGTTCACGCAACTCGGGCTGGCCAACCAGCACAAGCTGAAGCATCTTGGTCGTGTTCGTGTCGAAGTTGCTGATCAGGCGCAGTTCTTCTAGTGCCTCGTCCGACAGTGTCTGTGCCTCGTCGATGAACAGCACGACAGGACGTTTTTCGTTGGACTGGCTCTTGAGGTAGGTCTCGAGACGCTCCAGCAGGCGTGCGTGGTCGTCGCTCTCTTCGGTCTTGATTTCAAGCGAGCGCAGGATGTGCTGGATCAGTTCCAGTCCCGTGCGGTGGCCGTGGACCAATTGCACAATGGTCGCGTCCCCGCCGCATCGTTGGAGCATGGTTCGGCCGACCGTGGTCTTGCCCGAGCCGATATCGCCCGTCACCAGGACGATGCCTTTACGCATGCGGATCGTGTACTCGATCGCGGCCAGCGCTTCTCGGTGCTGTTCACTGGCGTAGAAGAAACGCGGGTTGGGCGTGTTCTCAAACGGCATCCGTGCGAAGTTGTAGTATGTGTCGTACATCGTGTATTCCACTTATTCCGTGTCGTTCGTATCGTTCGTGTCCGAGGCTTCAGCCGAGGGCAGCTGGAAGACCCATGATGCTTTCGCCCGGAGCCCGGCCAGGGTGTCCGGCTTCTCGAGGTCCAAGTAGAGGACCGTGGCCATTGCGATCAGCGCCGCCACCATTAGCGCCGCATTGGTCGGGTAGAGAATCATGTTGCGGACCCGGCGTGTCTGGCGGTGCTGCCGGCTGATCAGCTCGCTGACCGTACCGAGCAGGGGCAGATCAAACGCCTTGGCCAGCTCGGCCCCGGACCCGAAGGACTCATCCGTACGGTGTGCGAAGAAGACACTTAATGCACCGGCCATCAGGCCGAGACCGATCGCGGCCATCAGCACCTGTGCCAGGTTGGGTGATACCGGCTTGGCACCGATCCCGCCGGGCTTGATGAAGTCCAGCTGGATGCCGCGGTTGCCCGACTCGGCGGCCAGGGTCATGTCCACGCGACGCAGGTTGTCTTCCCAGAACGCCAACTGACGCTGGGCCTGCTCGACCTGACGGTTGAGTTTGCGGTAGCTGCTGCGGACCGGGAACATGTCGCCGGTCTGGGCGGACATCTTCGCGACCTGGTCGGTGACGACCTCGATCTGCCGGGTCAACGCCTCACGTTCACCGACCGCCTGGGTGTATTGCAACTCCAACTCGGCGAGCTTGGGGTTGGATTTCAGCTGTTCCTGAGCGACAATCGTCTTGTCCGTGCTGTCGATGACGGCCTTAAGCTCAGCGACTCTTTGTTTCAAGGCGATCACGTCCGGGTGTGCCGGCCGCATCTTCAGGACATCCGTGAAGTTTGTCAGCTCCTCCGTAAGTTTGCGGTATTTATCATTCAGCCGGGTCAGCTCGGGGTTTGGCGCGGTGATATTCTCAACGATCGTGGGGGGGGTCTCGTCGATTGCCTCTTTGAGATTCCTGGCGCGGACGATGGCGGCGTCACGCTTGGCGATGGTTTCCTGCAGCTCGGTCTCACGTGCGCCCAGCCGTTCCTGCATGCTGTTGGCGCTCTCGGGGAGCAGATCGCCGTTGTTGATCTCGAACTCAAGCAGCTTCGTTTCAAGTTCTTCGATAACCTGCCGGTTGTTTGCGACTTCCTGCCTGAAGAACTCACCGGACTCCTTGAGCCTTTGGTCCATCGAGTCCTGGGTGCGCTTGATGTAGTTGGTCACCAGGCCGTTGACGACTATCTTCGAGACCTGGGGGTTTGGGTTGACGTACTCAACACGCACCCGGTCCAGGGCACCGCTGGCGATGTCCCAGTGCACGATCGTGCCACGGACAATGTTGGACTGTAATACCTGGCGATCCAACTCACTCTTGATCAGGCCCATCTTCTCGAGCCTGGGTTCGATCTGCGAGATCAGTTCATCCACCGCACGCCGACCGGTGATCTCTTCGACCAGCGAGGTGCGGGGTTCCTGGAAGTTCTTGGTGGCGCCCTTGGCGGTCATCTCGGTCAGGACCATGTCGGTACGGCGTTCGAACGTGGCTTCGGACTTGTACTTACGTGGCAGGAACAGGCTCATCGCCAACACACCCAGCGTCACCGCGAACGCGGGCAGGATAAACCGCCAGCGGTACCGCAGCAGCAACTCCCACAGCTCGAGCACAGCGTTTTGTTGGGTGTTCTTATCGCTCATATCGTGCAGTCTTCTAACTTAATTACCGGTATCTCTCGGGCCGTAGTTGGAGGTGCCCTCAGCTTCGTATTGGATGTCCGCGGGGCCTGCGATCGTGCTAGCGATCGGCTGGAACGGCAGCAGCAGCTGCTGGAAACCGAGGCCGACAGCGGCCAGTGTTGTCGGCGGGACATAGATGATGTCGCCTTCCTCCAAGACCGCATCCAACAAGGTGTCGCCTTCCTTGACCATCCGATCCAGGTCCACGGTCATCTTGCGGATCATCTCGCCGTCGGCGTTGGGGCGGAGCACCGTGATTTTTGATGGGTCCGCGATGCGGGTCGGCTGTGCCTTGGACAGCGTGTCCAGCACCGTGTTCGCGCCGTTGTAGGCGTAAGGCCCGGGACGGCTGACTTCGCCGAAGACAAAAATCTTCTTGCTGGAGTAGCGTGTCACGCGAACACTCACGTCCGCGTCTTCATAAAACTCTTGTGCCAGTATCTCCAACTCCGCGGTGACCTCTTCCGTGGTCTTGCCGGCGACGAAGACTCTGCCGAGCAGCGGCAGGGTCAGCTTCCCGTCCGGGCTGATCGCCTCGGTGTGAAGGTGGATCTCACGCACACGCTTGGAGTAGATCTGCACCGTGTCGGGCGGTGACATCCGGTAATCCGTCGCCGTCACCACGGGGCGGGGCTCTGCGATGAACGAACTGTAGTCGGTGTACGTCTTGGTGCACCCGCTCGCGGTCAACGCGCAGACAACCATTAGCATTGTCATGACCAGCCTGTGATGTACTGCCATACGTTTTGGCATCTAAAGTCTCCTCACGGTCAAACGGGACCGCGGCATCAACACGCCGTGGGGTCCCAGACCCTCGGGATCGTCTCGAGGATCAGCTTCAAATCTTTCACCAGGCTACGGCTGCGCAGGTAACGCAGGTCGTAAGCCAGCTTCCGCCGCATCCCCGCGACATCGTTGGTGTACCCGTTGCGGACCTGGGCCAGACCGGTCAGGCCCGGCGCTGCCGCCAGGCGGCGTTCGATTCTTGGCAGGTCTTCACGCAGTTCTTCGATGATCTCTGGCCGTTCCGGCCTCGGTCCTACCAGGCTCATCTGCCCCAGCAGGATGTTCACCAATTGGGGCAACTCGTCGGCATGGCACTTACGGACCCACTGGCAGCCCGGCAGCACACGTGGGTCGGCGTTGGTCGCACATTGCGCGCCGTCCTGTTCCGCGTTCATCGTCATCGTGCGGAACTTGTAGATGTTGAATAACCAGCCGTCACGGCCGACACGCCACTGCTTGTAAAGCACCGGCCCGCCGTCCATCAGTTTGATCCATACGCCGCACAGCACCATCACCGGCATCAACGCGATCAGCCCAGCCAATGCCGCGACGATATCCACCGCCCGTTTGCAGGCCTCGAACCCAAGGCCGGGTGAGCGCAGTGACCGTCGGCGGGGGGCGTCCCCGGCAGGCTTCGTTGGGTGTGAGTGTCCGTATTCGGCGTGCATCTACTAAATCCCTTGCCGGGCCGTTCTTGGCCCGTCATCCTCGATATCGGTGTGTCGGTAGCGCTACTTAATCAATCTGCGACTGTGGTGCGGGATATAACGCCCGGGCGGACGGGGCAGGGTATGCCGGACGCTCCTATCGGACCGCAAAAACCAGATAACCGGCTGATTCCGGATATACCGGGCGTCGGGGCCGGATGGAGCCACACGCAATCCGTTTGGCCGACCACGGCACGCCCGGTAGACTGCCTCACCGTAAGAGCGGTTGGCTATACGCCGAGCGTGCCAATCTATATAGAAGCCCCGACTGACAGCTTTGAGAGACGCCGGATGACATGGGAAGCCTGGGTAACGCTTGCGACGGTGGGGCTGATCGCCCTGGCGTTGGTGCGCGGACTGGCCGGGCCGGACACCGTATTGCTCGGCGGCCTGGCTCTGCTGATGACGTTCGGCCTGTTCTCGGACGCTTTCCCGACGCCCGCCCAAGCCGTCGCAGGCTTCGGGAATGAGGCCGTCATCACCATCGGTGTCCTTTTTGTGATCGCCGAAGGGCTCAGCCAGACCGGTGCGATGGCCCTGGTCACTCAACCGCTGCTTGGACGCCCGGGGTCGGTCCGCGCCGCGCTGGTCCGGCTGACCATGCCCGTCGCGCTGCTCAGCGCCTTCCTGAAT
This sequence comes from Phycisphaeraceae bacterium, assembly GCA_029260635.1. Classification (GTDB taxonomy): domain Bacteria; phylum Planctomycetota; class Phycisphaerae; order Phycisphaerales; family Phycisphaeraceae; genus JAJRRS01. The sequence goes on from JAJDCW010000192.1 coordinate 6,134, forward strand.
AACACCCCGATCGTCGCGATGTTCATGCCCGTCGACAGCGACTGGTGCAAGAAGATCGGGCTGGCCCCGTCCAAGCTGTTCATCCCCCTGAGCTACGCCGCGATCCTAGGCGGGTCCTGCACGCTGATCGGCACCGCGACCAATGTGTTCGTCGATGGCCAGGTGACGCAGGCCCAGAAGGGTGGCGAGTTGCTGGATATCGAGATCAGCATGTTCACCGTCTCCGCGATCGGGGTCCCCAGCGCGATCCTCGGCCTGCTGTATCTGTTGCTGATCGCGCCCCGCCTGCTGCCGGACCGCCGCGCCGCCGATCAGGCCGACAACGACGCCCGGCGGTACACCGTCGAGATGATCGTCGAGCCCAAGAGTCCGATCGCCGGCAAAACCATCGAAGAGGCGGGGTTGCGTGCCCTGCCCGGGGCTTACCTGGTCGAGATTGAGCGCAAGGGCGAGCGTATCGCCGCCGTTGGCCCCGAACAGGTCCTGCATGAAGCCGACCGCCTGATCTTTGCGGGCATCGTGGACTCGGTTGTTGACCTGCAACGCACGCGCGGCCTGGTCACGGCGACCGAGCAGGTCTTCAAGCTCAGCGACCCGCGCCCGGACCGCAGGCTTGTCGAAGCCGTGGTCAGCGACAACTGCCCGCTGATCCACAAGTCCATCCGCGAAGGGCAATTCCGCACGGTTTACGGAGCGGCTGTGATAGCTGTGCACCGAGGCGGTCAGCACCTGGGCCAGCAGAAGATCGGCGACATCGTCCTCCAGGCCGGCGACACGCTTCTGTTGGAAACCCACCCCCGCTTCGTCGAGGCTCAACGCAACAGCCGCGACTTCTTCCTGGTCTCGGCGGTGGAGGGCTCCAAACCCATCCGCCACGACCGCGCATGGGTCGCGCTGCTGCTGATGGTCGCGATGATTCTGTCGGTGACGTTTACCCCGATGCGCCTGGTCAACGCCGCCCTCCTTGCCGCCGGGCTGATGATCCTCTCAGGCTGCTGCTCCACCGGCGAGGCACGCCAGAGCATCAACTGGCGCGTGCTGCTGACGATGGGCGCGGCGCTGGGCGTGAAGTCTTCGCTCGAATCTACCGGCGCGGCGCAGAGTGTTGCCGAGGGGATCATTCAGCTATTTCAAGCCGCTGGGCCGCGTGGCATCCTCGTGGCGATTTATCTCATCGGGATGGCGCTGACCTCGCTGATCGGTCCGATCGGGACCGTCGGCCTGCTCTTCCCCGTCGCCAAGGCCGTCGCGCTCACGCAGGGCTACAGCTTCATGCCCTTCGCCATGGCGTTGATGACCACCAGCGCCGCCAGCTTCGCCACACCCACCGCCTACCAGACCAACCTGATGGTCTACTCCGCCGGCGGCTACAAGTTCACCGACTACGTCCGTGTCGGCCTGCCGCTGAACCTCATCGTCATGGCGGTCACAATTACGTTGGCGCCGTGGGTCTGGCCGTTCTAATCAATGCGGCGCTAGCGTCTAGGCGCCGCCGGATACCCACACGCTTGGTATTATCTGCTTTTCGCGTATGATGAACCGGTCATAGGACAGGCCGGGTAATGTGAGCCCGGATAAATCTCCACACAGCACACACAAGGGGCAGGGCATGCTTTACTGGACAGTCGTCTTTTTTGTGATTGCGATTATCGCGGGCATCTTCGGGTTTTGGGACATCTCCGCCGGGGCGACCTATATCGCGAAGATCCTGTTCTTCGTCTTCATCGTGCTGTTCGTGTTGTCGTTGGTGGCCAGGATGATCAAGAAGTAGCGTGGCCCAAGACGCCTCCCGCATGGCCACACAGTCTCTCCACCAGATGAACAAGCGTAGCCACGACGTGCCGATCGTCCTGGCCACCGCATTCGTCGGCCTTGTCGTCGGCCTGTCGCTGCCGTTCATGAAGGTCAACCAGCTGGTCTTCTGGCACGACGAGTACTCGCTGTTCACGAGCATCAAGGGGATGTGGTCGGGCGGGCACTACGGGCTGGCGGCGCTGATCTTTTTCTTCTCGATCATCTTCCCCTTCGCCAAGCTGCTGGCCCTGCTGGCGGTCTGGTACCGACCCATGCCCGCGGACCGCCGCGACCACGTGCTGCACTGGCTGAGCCTGCTGGGCAAGTGGTCGATGCTGGACGTGTTCGTGATCGCGGTTCTGATCGTCCTCACCCAGTCCAAGAGCTACGTCAACGCCGAGGCCCAGGCCGGGCTCTACGTCTTCGCCGCCGCCATCCTGCTGTCCATGGCCGTGTCGTTGCGCATCGAACACCTGGCGAAGAAGTCAGACGCTTAAAGTATTATCGTATTGTCCAGTTCAAGTCGGTCGCAAGACCCCGCCCGTCTAGGGGCCTTTTACCTTGCCGATTTTTAGTACGACCCGCCGAAGCGCCTTGCCCTTGTGGCGGGTGACCAGTTCATCAAACACCCCGCCGCGCAGCAGCCGGTCCAGCTCGTACAACCGTCCGCTGGATTCTACCGCCACGCGAAGCACGCCGCGCGTCAGCCCCATCAAACGCGTGTGTTCCGCCAACTCGGTCGGTACCAATTCCAGCCATATCTCCGCCAACGCCCCCAACTGCTCATAAGGCTTCTGCACTTCGCGCTTGAACTGTTCGGTCATAAACCCCAACGACAGGTCCGGGTCCTTGCGGTTCCGCCGGTCACGCAGCCCGTCGAGGTGAGATTGGTACGGGTCGCTGGGCATGGGGTACAGGGTACAAGGATCAGGGGGCGGGGAACAGGGTACGGGGCACAGGAGCCGGGGATCAGCCGGGAACTGCGTTGCCCGGCACGCTGAGGCATGACCAACCACCAAGCACCAAGCACCCGCTCCCCGATCCCTGAACCCTGCCCCCTAACCCACTACAATCCCGCCCATGAATGTGATCCTCTTTGGCTACCGTGGCTGCGGCAAGACGACCCTGGGCAAGAAACTCGCTGCCCAGCTCTGGAAAGACTTCGTCGATGTCGACCATCAGACCTGCAAACGCTTCGACAACCGCTCCATCGCCGACATCTGGGAGACCGAGGGCGAGCCCGCCTTCCGCGCCGCCGAGGCCGAGGTGACCGCCGAGTTGGTCAAGCGGGCGAACCACGTCATCGCCCTGGGCGGCGGCACGCTGATGCACCCCGACGCCCGCCAGGCCGTGATCGACGCCCCGGACGCCAAACGCATTTATCTGGAATGCGTCCCCGAAGAGCTGGAACGCCGCATCCACGCCGACGCCACGACCACCGCCACCCGCCCGGCGTTAACCGGTGCCGGTGGTGGCTTGGAAGAGATTAAAAACGTCCTCGCCGAACGCGACCCCATCTACCGCGAGGTCGCCGACGGCGTCTTCAACGTCACCCACACCAACCCCGCCGAGGCTGCGCGATTTATCGTGGCGCAGTTTTTGTAGTCCGCGCCGAGAAGATAATCGGAATCCCGATCGTGGATGAGACCGGGCATACGGCCGTATCAAGAAAACGCCATGAGCGGGCCGTAATTATAGTTGTGAGATTTTTTAATCGTACGCAAGAACAAGCGTGTGATCTCGACTATCCATACAATGCCCGGGTCGATGACTCGCCATGTAACGTCCCGTCACATAGTTTCGTGGATGAAAACACATGCCCGAAAACCCTCAGACGCCACCGTTTGACCCCGCGACAACCACCCGGCCTATCGGAGCGTTGCTCCGGTACTACACGATCGTTTCGCTGATGACGGTGATCGGGTTCCCGTTTGTCTTCCTGCCGATGTACTTCAAGTACCGATCGCTGCGGTACAAGTTCGATGACCAGGGCGTGTCCATGTCTTGGGGCATCCTGTTCAAGCGAGAGGTCTACCTGACCTACCGCCGTATCCAGGACATCCATGTGTCGCGCGGGATCATCCAGCGTTGGCTTGGCCTGGCCACGGTGTCTGTCCAGACGGCGTCGGGCTCCGCCGGGGCGGAGATGTCGATCGAAGGCATAGGCAACCCCGAGGGGTTACGCGACTACTTGTATTCACGGATGCGTGGGAGCAAAGAGGAGCCTAAAACAAATGAGGCCGGGCAGCAGGAAGGCACGCTTGCAGGTGCGGATCAGGGTGCTAGTGATGAAGCCCTGGTGCTGTTGAACGAGATCCTCGGGCAGGTGAAGGCGCTGCGAGAAGACCGCGACTCCGGGGAGGTGGCCGATGGCTGAGCGTGACAGCGTGACCGATCGTGCGGGGGAGTGGGTCTACTCGGGCGTGTGGCGGGTGCTGAGCAACCGGTTTAACGTTCCGGAGACGCCGCCGACACTGCCCTGTGAACCGGGGGAGACGCCTGACGCGTTTAAGCCCACGCGGGGGTTCCTGGGTTACATGAAGCTCGAGTTCCTGATCGGCATGACGGTGGTCAGCGTCGCGATCTTTATTGGCTGGGCCGTGTTGTTGATCGCTTTGTGGTGGGCCGGGCTGCTGGTCATGATCCCGGCAGCGGTGCTGGTCGTGGTGCTGTGGGTGGTTGGCTACCTCGCGTTGCATTTGAAGTACGACACGACCTGGTACGTGATGACGGACCGCAGCCTGCGGATCCGCCGGGGCATCTGGGTGATCCGTGAGATGACGTTCACGTTTGAGAACGTGCAGAACGTGAAGGTCCGACAGGGCCCGCTGCAGCGGATGTTTGGCGTGTCGGACCTGCTCGTTGAGACGGCCGGGGCCGGGAGCGATCCCAATGGCAAAGGCGGGCCTGCATTGAATCAGGGGGTCGTGCAAGGGGTCGCCGACGCCTGGGCGTTACGCGATCGTGTGCTGGTAAAACTCAAGGCGTCACAGACCGCGGGCTTTGGTGACGACTTGGCTGCTTCAACACAAATGGTGCAAGGCGCTGCGGGAGGCTGGTCTACCGAGCATGTCGAGGCCTTGCGTTTGATACGGGATGAGTTGGGCACCATGACCCGGCCTGGGTGAACAGCCAACTCGGTTGGACTATTTGTTGCCTCGCATGGAGGCCCACGGCGTGGCCTTCCATGTTCTAGCATTCTTATGAGATGATCATCAGTCCGGTCGGCGCATAAAAAAAGGCGGCCGGGGCGATATCTCGCGCCCGGTCACCACGGAGGGGAGAAAGCTTAGTCGAGATACGATCAGTCCTGCCGGGGAGGGCAGGATTTGAGGGTATCACAGAATCCTAAAGTCACACGGGCAGGGATGTCCGTGCGTAAACGCTGCCCCATACGGATTCCCCTCCGGAGGCGGCGCTGCAGTGTGCGGAATTAAACCATCGGCGGGCCAAAAGACTCGCTGGCAGTTCGATTGGTGGGCGGTGGCTTCTCCTCCTCCGTTCACCCCTCCGCGTCTGCAGTTACATAATAGCTTAGGCTGAACGAGATTCAACCGGTAAGGCTGAAATTCTACTGATTTTTTCCCTGTCACCCCCAACCCGGGCAGGCCTTATCGATGGGGGGATGCCTACAGAGCCCCCAGATTACCCCGGCTGTCGATTGTACGGCTCAATAGGCTGTGTAAACAGGCTTTCCAGCATGAGGCTACCAGGTGATCCGGACGGTGCTCCCGCCGCCTTCGAGCATGTGGTAGATCAGTTCGATGTCTATGTCGCTCATCCGGATACAGCCCATGGAGGCCTGCCGCCCGATGGAGGTCGGGTCGATGGTGCCGTGGATCCCGTAGCCGGTGGCGGATTCGGTGTTGGCGTCGGTGCCTTTCAGGGCCAGCCAGTACTCGCCGATGGGGTTCTTCGGGTCGTCCTTGCCGAAGAACTCGCCGGTGCGGGGGTTACGCCAGGACGGGTTCTTGACCTTGGAGTTCGGGGTGACGATGAACGAGCCCATCGGGGTTGAGTCTGTCTTGCCCAGGCCGACGGTGAAGCTTCGGATGTATAGCGGCTGGCCGTCGGGGTCGTTGACGAAGATATCCATGCGGTAGTTGCTCTTGCTGATGCGCGCGTGGAAGGGGCCTTTGATGACCTTGATCTTCTTCCCGGCCTGGAGGCGATTGGCGGGGGTGCGGTTGATCAACTCGATGAACTGATACGGCACGTTGTATCGGGGCGCGATTCGTGAGAGATAATCGCCGCTCTGCACGAGATACGATTCGGCGATCGGGTCGCCGGGCACGACCTCATCGGAGAAGACCAGGTGCTTGTTCACGCTGGAGAGTGTGTCGCGGACGGTCTGGGCGTCGAGCGGAGAGAGGTTGGCGTCCTCGGTAAACAACAGCCCGCTGAGTTCACGTCGGCCCTGGACGAGCCGGCCCTCGCGGATCATGTTCATGCCGCGCGTAAGCTTCGAGCCCGCCTGGGCGGAGGTGGGGCCGGCAGTGGCGCGTGGTGCGGGTGTGTGGTCGATTTCGGTGTAGGCAGAAGCCGGGGGGGGCGTGGTGTTGCCGCCGGTCCCGGGCCGGACATCGCCGATGCGGATCGTGTCGACGACAGGCGCAGTGGTTCTGGATGCACCCAGTTCTTTGGCGGGCGGCAATTCCCGCGTTGTCCTGGGTGTATTGGCGGGTTCTTGGCCGGGGTTGACCCCCGCGGACTGGTCGGGGCGCACGCCGGCCTGTGCCTGATCGGGTGCGGTGATTCTGTTGGTGTTGTCCCCGCCGTCCGACCAGACCAGAAACATCAGGCCCAGCACGAAGCCGATCCCGGCGATCCAGCGCCAACTGATGCCTTTGCGTGGTCGCGAGGACATGTATTGTCGTGAGGAGCCTGCGCGTGGGGTTTGTGAGCTGAGCACCATATTTAGCTGACCTTCCTGGCCGGTGTGGGCCAATCCCTGGCCTGGGTGTGAATGAGATTACGTAACTATAGCCTATCCCCTCAGGGGTATTTCGGCGAAACCGGGGTTTTTTCGCCAATGTGGGGCAGGGGATAAGCTGGAAAGCTGGAAATTAGAAAAGCTGGAAATAGGGCGGGGATTATTCCAGGGGTTACTCCGGGAGCTACTCTGGGGGCTACTCCGGGGGGGGTGTTTTGGGTTTGGCGCGTTGGGCGTCGATCCACTGCATGTATTGGCGGATGGTCTTTTCGTAGCCGCGGTCGGTCGGGTGGTAGAAGGTGGTCTCGACGCCGAGGTAGTCCTGATCGACGAAACCGGTATCGGAGTCGTGGGCGTACTTGTAGTCGGTGCCGTGACCGAGTTGCTTGGCCCCTGCGTAGTGCCCGTCGCGCAGAGCCATCGGGACCGGGACCGTGCGGTTGGTGCGGACGTCTTTCATGGCTGCACCGATCGCCAGCGTCGCGGCGTTGCTCTTGGGCGCGGTGGCCAGGTAGGTCACCGCCTGGGCGAGAATCAGCTGGCACTCCGGCAGCCCGACACGGTGGGTCAGGTCGTACGCGGCGGCAGCGACCTGGATGGCCTGTGGGTCGGCGTTGCCGATGTCTTCGCTTGCCAGGATCGCGACCCGGCGGGCGATGTACATCGGGTCCTCCCCGGCGTGCAGCATCTTGGCCAGCCAGTACACCGCGGCGTCCGGGTCGCTGCCTCGGACGGATTTGATCATTGCGGAGATCGCGTCGTAGTGCTCATCGCCCGTGCCGTCGTAGACCGGGGCCTTCTGCTGGATGGATTGCTCGGCAACCGCGAGCGTGACGTGGATGGGTGGTCGGGGTTCGGGGTTCGGGGACCGGGTATCGGGGGAACTGTCGTTTTCATCGGTCCCGTAGCCCCCGGCTTGGCCGGGGGATGGGTCAACGTGCGTGTGATCCTCCTGCGAAGCGGGGGGCTGAGGGGCGGAAGAAAGGACCGCGATTTCAAGGGCGGTCAATGCACGGCGGGCGTCGCCGTCACAGGCGGTAGACCAGTGATCGAGGGCGTCGTTGTCGATCTTGATGTCGAGCCCGCCGTAGCCGCGTTCTTTGTCGGCTAAGGCGTTGTGGATCAGATCGGTAATAGCGTCCTGATCCAACGGCTGGAACTGGAAGACCTGCGAGCGGCTGACCAGCGGGGAGTTGATCGCGAAGAACGGGTTCTCAGTTGTAGCGCCGATCAACGTAATGACGCCGCGCTCGACGTCGCCTAGCAATACATCCTGCTGAGCGCGATTGAACCGGTGGATCTCATCCAGGAAGAAGATCGTGCGTCGTCCATCGTTTTCCAGGCGCTTGCGCGCGTGGTGCAGGATGTCGCGGACGTCCTTGACGCCGATGGCCGCGGCATTGGCGCGGTCGAAGTGGCGCTTCGTGTAAGCGGCGATGAGTTCCGCGAGCGTGGTCTTGCCCGTGCCCGGCGGGCCGTAGAAGATGACGCTGGTGAGCCGGTCGGCCTGGAGCATCCGCCGCAGCAGCTTGCCCTCACCCAGAAAATGCCTCTGCCCCGCAAATTCATCGAGAGACCGGGGGCGCATGCGCACCGCCAGCGGCTGGGCGGCGCGGAGGTGGTCCTGACGTTTTTCCTCCCACAGGTCGGGCATACCCGGATGATAGCACCGGACGAGGCGGAGGAAATAACCCATCAAGTGCCACGGATCATGGGGGCCACAAAGAGGCGTCGAGGGGCTACACTGGTCCCTATGCCAGGTTTCCCGGTCATGTTGGATATGAAGGGCAGGCGCTGCGTCGTTATTGGCGGCGGTTCGGTCGCGTTACGGCGGGCCCGGTCGTTGCTTGAGGCGGGCGGCGAGGTTGTGGTGATCGCCCCGGATATCGAGCCGCAACTTTCAGTGCTATCCTTCGAGACCCATCGGCGGGCCTACCAACCCGGTGACCTGAAAGGGGCATGGTTGGTGGTGGTGGCGACCAGTGATACCGCGGCCAACGAGGCGGTCGCTCAAGAGGCAAGGTCGGCCGGGATACTGATTAACCGTGCCGATGCACCCGAGGCGGGGGATTTCACCGTGCCTGCGGTAGCGCATCACGGGCCGATCACTCTCGCGGTCGACACCGGCGGCGCCTCGGCTTCGGCGGCGGCTACAATCCGGGATGAGCTTTCCCGGGCGTTGGACCCCGATTGGCCCCGCCTGATTGAGCTAGCCGGGCCTTGGCGAGCTATACTCCAGTCGCGGTTTCCCGACCCATCGCAGCGGCTGCCCCGGCTGAAATTGCTGTGTGGACCCCGGGCCCGATCCATCCTTAAACAACAGGGTGAGTCGTCCTTGCAGGCGTACTACCAAGCCCTGACAGACGATGGCGATGTTGAGTAAGCCGGCCCCACCAGGGCCGCTGATCCACCTGACCCACAGACCCCCATGGCCAACCCCCTGACAACCTGGATGCTGCTTACGCTCACCGTGCTGACGTTGATCGCGTCGGTCACGGCCGTGCAGCGTTTGCGCTCCCCCGAACGCTCGAAGACCCCGGGCGTTGGTCAGTGGCTGATCGTGGCGGTGGTAATGGTCGTCACCCTTGGTCTGTTCACGCGGTTCTGGTTGTTTGATGCGGGCTGGCAGCCGGTGTCTTCGCACCGCGATGGGTTGCTGCTGATGTCGTTCCTGCTGGCGGGGTCGGTCTTGTATATCCAGAGCCGGCCCCGGCTGGTGGGGTTGGCGGCGTTCGTGCTGCCGGTGCTGGCGTTCGTACTGACCTGGGCGTTCTGTGCTTCGGCGTGGACGTATCAAGTATTCGACTTGCCGGACCTGCACCCGGTCTGGCGTGGGGTCCACCTCGTGGGCGTCTATCTGGGCACGGCCTGCTGCGGCGTCGCGACGGTGGCGGGCGTGATGTACCTCTACGTCCACAGCCGGCTGAAACACAAACAAAACCTCGGCGGGCTGGGCAAGATCGCTAGCCTTGAAGCACTCGAGGGAACCATCATCCGTGCGGCCGCGGTTGGATTCCTGCTGCTCACACTCGGTCTTGTAAGCGGGGTCGTCGTGGTCAGCGAGGACGGCGTCCGTCAGGCGTGGGGCCAGTGGTTCGTTACTAAGGTCGTGCTGGGTGTCCTTGCGTGGGTGGTGTACGCGGTGTTGATGAATGTGCGCTACGCCAGCGCGTTCCGCGGACGCCGTGCCGCGTGGCTGAGTATCGTGGGGTTGGTGCTGCTGTTGGCGGTATATCTGGTCGTGACCAGCCTGCCGACGGAGCCAACGACGCGACAGGCCGAGGGGCAGAACTTTATATGGCATGATGCGGTCCACGCCGTGCCGATGGAGGGTGGCTGATGCGTGTGCTCTTTACCGGCATCAACCACCACACCGCCCCGGTCGAGCTGCGCGAATGCTTCGCATCGGCAGGCGATACCGAGTCGCATCTGGACGCCTTGCGTGAGCGGTTCCCCGGTTGTGAGTGCGTCATCGTATCGACGTGCAACCGGTTCGAGCTGTACGTCGCGCGGCCCGCGCAGGGCAGCCCGGACGCCGATGACCTGCTTGTCTTCATGTCCGAGCGTTTCAACGTCCCGATGAGCCGTGTCGCCTCGGCGGCGATCCACCGTGAACAAGATCAGGCGGTTGCTCACCTGTTTCGGGTCTGCTGCGGGCTGGACTCGATGGTAATTGGTGAGGCCCAGGTGCTTGGGCAGGTACGCCGGGCCTACAAGACGGCGGCGGGCTGCGGTGCGGCCGGTCCCGTGCTGCACCGTGTCTTCCAGCAGGCGATCGCCACCGCGAAGCAGGCACGGACTCAGACGGGCATCGACGCCGGGCGTGTCTCGGTCGGTTCGGTCGCTGCCGACCTGGCGCGTCAGGTGTTCGCCGACTTCACCGACAAGACCGTGCTTGGTATCGGTGCCGGCGAGGTCGCCAAGCTGACGCTGCGGAGCATGAAATCGCTGAACCCCAAGCGCCTCTGGCTGGTGAACCGGACACAGCGCAACGCCGCCGAGTTGGCCGAAGCGATCCACCTGCCTTCCGACCGTGGCGGGGCGCAGCCCTTCGAGCAGCTGGACGAACTGCTCGTGCAGGCGGACATTGTCATCACGAGCACGGGATCAACAGACCCGATCCTGACGCTTGACCGCCTCAAGCCGATCCTCAAGCGGCGTCGGTACCGGCCGTTGTTCGTGATCGACCTGGCCGTCCCACGCGACGCGGACCCGCTGATCGGGTCGATGACCAACCTGTATCTTTACAACATCGACGACTTGCGTTCGGTGGTCAACAACAGCCTCGGCCAGCGCGGCGAGCAGACGGAGGCCTGCGAGACCTACATCGCGCCCGCGGTCGCCGCCTGCATGAGCCAGATCACCCACGCCGACCTCGGGCAACTGATCCGCAAGCTACGCACCAAGCTGCACGGGATCGGGGATGACGAGAAACAACGCACGCTCAAGAAATTGACCGACACGCACGACACCGACGCCTTGGACCTGGCCATCAGCGAGCACACCCAGCGTCTGATCAACAAGATCCTCCATCTGCCGTTGAATCAGCTCGGCCAACACGACGGGGACGCGCCGCTGGGCTTCTACGCCGCGGCTCTCCGGCGGTTGTTTGATCTGCAGGATCGTGATCCACACCAAACCCGGGATACGGCGGGGCCCCATCCGGGCCCAACGCCGGAATCCGATTACAAACAATCACCGTCACCCCGTGTGGACGAGGTGAAATCACACCAGAAGATGTCCTGACCCAGCCGCCTCGCTCGGGGCGCGGCGGGGCGACGTGGTGTAAACTCTGGCCGTGACAGCAGACACGCTCACCAAAGAAAAGAAGCCACGTCCCGGGTACACCCCCGTGTTTTTAACGGGGGTTGTATCCGCCTTAGCCTTGCTGTGGTTCGTGACGCAGAACGGCATCGCCGCGCAGGACATCGAGGCCTTCACCGCAGTGTTCCTCATCCTCGGAGGGGCACTGCCGGTGCTCGCGGCCTTGTGGATCGGCGCATTGGGGTATGGGTACGCGCTCAAGCTCCTGTTGCTGCGAAACCGTATGACCGGGACTTTGATCGAGGAACTCGCGCTGGGCATCACAGGCCTTCTGATCGTGAACTGGCTGGTCGCTTCGATTGGGCTCCTGTCGCCCAACGGCGCGATCTCGGTGTTTGGTGCGGGTTGTCTGCTGAACCTGCTGAAGTTCTTGCCGGGTAAGGAATCAATTCGGCGTGAGGGTGCCGGGCTCGAGATCCCCTGGGCGGCGATGCTGCTGGTGCCGGGCCTTGTGCTATTAATCGTCGCGGCGTGCTGCCCGCCGGGGGCGATCTGGCGTGTCGAGGCGTTTGGGTACGACGTTACCAGCTACCACCTCCAACTGCCGCGTGAGTGGATGGCTGCTGGCGCGATGGTCGGGCTTGAACACAACGTGTACAGCTTTTTGCCCAGCCTGATTGAAGGTGGGTACCTGCTGATCGGCGTGCTCAGCGGGACGGTGGTGGATGGGGTCTACACCTGTCAGCTGTTTCATATGACGCTGGCGCTGCTGGGTGCGGCGTCGATAGGCAAACTGGTCGCAACCCACGCGGGTTCAGCCACAGGGATCGGTGCGGTGGCACTATTCCTGGCGCTGCCCTGGGTTACGATCACCGGGTCGATGGCCTACAACGAGATGGGCGTGTTGGCGTTCGGTGCAGCGGCGCTGCTCATCGCCTTCGGCGAGTCAGGCACGACACGCGGCGGCGCGTTCGCTATTGGATTGCTGGTGGGTGCCGCCACGCTTTCAAAGCTGACCGCCGGTGTGATGGTCGCCGTGCCCATAGGCCTGATCCTATTGTTAGGACTGAATCAAGCAGTCGATACTGAAGCAACGGCAAGACGGTTGAAGCATCTTCAGCTTGCGGCGGTCGCGGCGCTGGCGGGTGTCTTGATGCTCAGCCCCTACCTGGCGCGGAACTACGCCGCGACTGGTAACCCCGTCTTCCCCTTCGAGGCGGAGCAATTTGGCGCGGGGCACTGGGATGAAACCTTGGTAGCACGGTGGGACACCGCCCACGGGCTGTCGCCCAAAGAAGAAGGCAGGCTCGACGCACTTGGCCGGCAGTGGCTTTTCAACACCGGCTACGGCGCGGTCGGCGGCCAACCAACGCCGCGCGAGACCGAGAATATGGCCCGGTTCGACCGGGAGGGCGGTGTGCCCGCGCTCTGGATCGTGGTCGTGGTGGGTGGCGTGCTGCTCTTTAAGCATCGCGGGACCCGGCGGGTTGTCTGTGCCATGGGGTTGATGCTCGGGGTCCAGGTGTTGTTCTGGATGCTGGCGACGCACATGCAGAGCCGGTTCCTCCTGCCGACGGTACTGCCCGCGTGTGTGATCGTCGGTCTCGGATACGCCCGGTTTGCTGAACTTACCAAAGAAAAATCCCCCTCGGTCGGCCCGTTGATCGGTTCGACGGTCGTGGTGGCACTCGGCCTGATCAACTACACCACGATGGCCGGGCAGACGCGGACCGTGACCGACCCGCAGACACAACAACAGCTAGCGGTGCCAATGTATGTGTCGATCGATGCACCGATCGTGACCTCACCGGTCGACCCCAACGCTCACCCGATCAACCGCCTGCCCGCCGACAGCAAGACGCTGCTGGTCGCAGACAACTCTGGGCTGTTGTACCTGAACCGCCCGATCGTTTACGCGACCGCGTTTGATGAAGCGCCGCTGGGTCGGGCGATCCGTGAGGCAGGGGGTGATGCCGATGCGGTCACGGCTGAACTACGGGCAAACGGCGTGACCCACGTCTGGGTCCACTGGGCCGAACTGTCCCGCCTGCACGAGACCTACGGCCACGACGCGGAGGTCACGATCGAACGGCTTGAACAACTGATCGAATCTGGCTGGGTACCCCTGGAGTCGGTCGGCCGCAACGCCACTTTGTTCGCCCTCCCGGCACGCTAAGCGGCCCAGAGTAAAAGAGTTAGGAAATTGTTCTTGACGCCGCCCCGATTCAAGTCGATAATATAGTTGGATAGACTAAAGAAAGGAGGCCCGTAGCCACGTGATCGCACAACTTGATGTTCGTACCGCCGAGTGAGGCGCAGAGTTATATCTGGATTGAACGTTATTTTTTATTCATCATTCATCCTCGCTCGGTTTTTTTATACGCGTGCCGAGCAGGTTTCTTCGAAGATTCAATTGTAATTTACGAGCGAAGTCAGTCACGTCCACATATCACCGGCCGACTCGCTTGTGCCCCGACGCTGCTTTGGCGGGCTTGAATACATCGGGCCAGTACGTCATCTCCACCGCTTCGAGTACGGCCGGGTCGATCCGCCCCTTCTGAGGCTGTGCGCCCACGGCGTCTACCTTCGGCACGACCGCCAGCGTCTTCACCCCCGTTAGCTTTTCGAGCCAGACACGGTTACTGGCGATCGAAGGGTCGTCCGTCCCGATCGGGTCGACGACGTAGCCATTGAGTACGAGCCCGGCGATCCTGCAGCCCGCGTGTTTGAGGATGCGCACCGTCATCGCGGTGTGGTTCAACGTCCCGAGCTCCGCCCGCGTGACGATTACGACGGGATACCCAAGCATCGCGATGAAATCCAGCACCGTGTACTTCGGGTGCGCCGGGTCCAGGGGCACCATCAGCCCGCCGACGCCTTCGATCAGCAACGCGTCCGACTCACGTTCGAGTAGCCCCAGGCTGCGGCCAAGCGTGTCCCAGTCGATCGGCTCACCCGCTTCCTGGGCCGCGACCGCCGGGGCGAGTGGGGCGGCGAAACGGATCGGGTTGACCACGTTCAATGGCTGCTTGCAGTCCGCAAAATGGGCGAGCGCCTCGGCGTCCTCGTTGACCAGCCCCTCCCGGTCGTGCCGACACCCGCTGGCGAAGGGCTTGCTCACCCCCAGTGTGATCCCGGGCAGCTGGCGACGGATCGCCGACGCGATCGCACAGGCGATCAGCGTCTTACCCACCCCGGTGTCCGTCCCGGTGACAAAGAGCCCCGGTTTACTGCCTTGAATCACGGCCTTATCCATACCTCAATGATACCGGGCCGTACATCATGGCGTAAGTTCAATAAAGACAACTAAATAAAGTTGTATGTGGCCGTTTGGGTACATTTTTCGAGTCAGTTATACACATCAAATGAGATTGAATCTCAACAAGGTTGCAAGTTGTAACGGCCTCCAGTAATATTCCTTTACTGACACTCAGTCTCAACAAAGGGTTTTTATATTATGCCTACCCAATCGGCTGCAACATCATTAACAGCAACCACGCTCACCGCCCGACCAACCAATTCACATGGATTCCATTGCGGAAGGTCTGCCGGGTTTACGTTGATCGAACTGCTGGTCGTGATCTCGATCATCGCGTTGCTGGTCGGCATCCTGCTGCCGGCGTTGGGTGCCGCACGCAGGTCGGCTTTGTCGATCAAAAGCGTCAGCAACCTGCGCCAGGTCGGCATCGGTATGGCTTCCTACAACACCGAGCGCATGGGTTTTTACCCGATCCACTCTTCGGCGATCCCCAGCATTGCCGGTAGCAAGCCGCGATGGGCAGACTACCTCTTTGAGTACCTTAACAATGTTGAGGTGTACCGGAGCCCCAACCTTGACGAACGCGAGATCGTAGAGCTGACCAAGCCTTTCTGGCACGAGGTCAGCAGCACCAATGCCGAGGCGGCGGTACGCACCGGAGCCGGTGTGCCCTTGCCGGTTTTACCGAATGACCCCGCGGTGCATGGCGGCTACGGCTACAACTTCCAATACCTCGGCAACGCACGAGCCGGTGTCATGTTCAACGGGCACGAGTCAGATATTATCGTGCCTACAAACACGGTCGTGATCGGCGATACCGCCGGCTCGGCAAAGAACGGCGAACCCGGAGACGGGGGGGCGGCTGCTTACGCACTGGATCCGCCGCTGGGTTCGGCACGCGGCAGCGGCAAAGGGTCGTATTACGAGGGCGGCACTGACGAGAACACCGGGACGTACGACCCCGACTTCGAGTACGCACTCCGATCCGCCCCGGCCGAACGCAATAACGGCCAAGCCGGTGTCGTCTTCGCCGACGGCCACGGCTCAAACCTCAACCGCGAGCAGATCGACGACTACAACCAGGACGGTCTGGCCGACAACGGCTACTGGAACGGCCTGGGGAACCCGAACCAACGCTGAACCCCGCATCATCGAGGTGGTTGTATCAACGACTGATATCACCTGCCGCGTGTCTTTGAAGTAAAGACACGCGGTTTTTGCTAAACACCTTATCCAACAGGGGAATAAACCGGCCGGTTTCTTGATTCACCTATCAGAGCACAGATTGCACGGATTGGCCGTGCCAGTTCCAGCTCACGACTCGGTTTTGATCGTTTGATGTTGAGATAGGGACCGTCAGCATGGGATGGATGTTGTTTCTGGCCGGCCTGGCGGCTCTTGTGCTCGCCTTCGCCAACGGTTCGAATGACAACGCCAAGGGTGTTGCGACCCTGATCGGCAGCCGATTGGTCCCCCTGAATAAAGCCATCATGTTCGCCGCGGTCATGACGTTTATCGGTTCCGTCGCCGCGATCTTCCTGGCCGGCGAACTCGCCAGCCGGTTTGGTGGCAAGGGCATCGTTGATGCCGCGCTTGTCGCCAACACGTCCTTCCCCATCAGTGTCGGCATCGGCGCATCCCTGACCGTCTTGCTCGCAACCGTCATCGGTATGCCCATATCAACAACCCACGCGATTGTCGGCTCGATTGTCGGCATCGGCATATCCTCAAGCGCGCTGGACTGGTCCGCCGCCGCCAGCAAGTTCTTTATCCCGCTGCTGATTTCCCCGCTGATCGCGGTGAGTCTGGCGGCGGTCGCGTACCTGTTCTTCCGCACTTCTCGGAGACACTTGGGCGTCACCCGCCAGACATGCCTCTGCGTCGGCAAAGACTATCAACCCGTCATCATTGGAGCCGATGGCGCAATGACCATGCGGTCCACCGGGGTTACGCTCAAGGCCGATCAGGCCGACGCCTGCCAGCAACGCTACACCGGCAGGTTCGTCGGCGTTGATGCACAACGCACGCTCGATGTGGCACACGTCCTGAGCGCCGGTGCGTTGAGCTTTGGCCGTGGCTTGAACGATACGCCCAAGATCGCCGCGGTGATGATTGCCGCAGGCGTATTCGGCGGCTCCGGTTTGTCGGGCAGCCTCGGCTCCTCGGGCGCACTGTTTCTAACGGGTATTGGCATCGCGCTCGGCGGCGTCCTCGCCGTCAAGCGTGTCGCCCGCACGATGAGCTACGGCATCACCGAGATGAATGACGGCCAGGCCTTCACCGCAAACTTCATCACCGCGGGCCTGGTCATCTTCGCCTCGCGATTGGGCCTGCCGGTCAGCACGACTCACGTCAGTTGCGGCAGCCTCTTCGGTATCGGGCTGGTCAATCGCAAGGCCCACGGGGGCATGATCGGAAAGGTCCTGCTCGCCTGGGTCACGACGTTGCCCGTGGCAGCGGTCCTCGCCGGAATCACCTGGTGGTTACTGGGCGGGTAGCCAAAGCCCGGCTATGATTGGGTTCTGGCTTAGAAAGCCATCAATTTTGTATGACGACACACCGTCGTAAGGACTTGGCAACATGAGTGATACCTATACCGAAAATGAGAATCAGCAAGCGACCGCCGCCGTCACGGCTCGGGTCGGCTTTAACGTGGAAGAGGTCGTTAAGGACCGGTACGGGGCCGGCGCGAACCAGCGCGAAGCCGCCCTCTGCTGCCCAACCTCCTACGACGCCTCGTTCCTGAAAATCCTCCCTCAAGAAATCCTCGAACGCGACTACGGCTGCGGCGACCCATCCGAACACGTCGGCGAGGGTGAGACCGTCCTGGACCTGGGCTCCGGCGGCGGGAAGATCTGCTACATCCTCTCGCAGAAAGTCGGCGCTGGTGGCCAAGTGATCGGCGTTGATGTCAACGACGAGATGCTTGCGCTCGCCCGCAAGTATCAGTCCGAGATGGCGGACAAGATCGGCCACGGCAACGTCCAGTTCTTCATGGGCAAGATCCAGGACCTGACCCTGAGCCTTGATAAGGCCGAGGCCTGGCTTAAGCAATCACCTGTCACGGAGACGACCACCCTCAACGCCTTCCAGGCCGAGTGCGAACGTCTCCGGCGAGATGAGCCGATGATCCCAGACAACTCGGTCGATGTGGTGGTATCCAATTGTGTATTGAATCTGGTCGCGCCCGCCGAGAAGCGCAGGCTTTTCGCGGAGATCTTCCGTGTTCTTAAGCGCGGCGGCAGGGCGGTGATCTCTGACATCGTCTGCGACGAGCCGCCGACGCAGACGATCATTGACGACCCGGACATGTGGAGCGGCTGTATCTCCGGCGCGTTCGGTGAGGCCGAGTTCCCGCACATGTTTGAGGACGCCGGGTTCCACGGCATCGAGTTGCTCAAAAGAGAAGAAACACCCTGGCAGACGATCGACGGCGTCGAGTTCCGCTCCGTCACGATCC
The DNA here is from genome assembly GCA_029260635.1 of Phycisphaeraceae bacterium. Taxonomy (GTDB): domain Bacteria; phylum Planctomycetota; class Phycisphaerae; order Phycisphaerales; family Phycisphaeraceae; genus JAJRRS01. Next base: position 24,344 of record JAJDCW010000192.1, read on the forward strand.
GCGCCTATAAGGGCAAGCAGGGGCCCTGCCTTGATCGCAATCAGGCGGTCGTGTACCTGGGGCCGTGGAAGCAGGTCCAGGACGACGATGGACACACCTATTTCCGTGGGCAACGCATGGCGGTCTGCGACAAGACCTTCAAGCTCCTGACCGACCCGAACGGCCCGTACGCCGGACAGTTCGCGGGGATCGAACCTATTAAAGAAGTCCCGCTGGATCAGGCCACGGACTACGACTGCCGACAGAACGCCATCCGCGATCCCAAGACCACCAAGGGCCGGGACTACCACGTGAATACCCCGATCGACAACGGCGGCGATTGCTGCTCTACTCAGGGCTGTTGCTGAGATGCGCACCCGCTTACAACTCGGCGTCCTGACGTTGCTGTTCCTGACGGCCGGATGGTTCACCATGAATAGCAAAGCCGCCAACGACAACCATCCCCACGCAGAAAAACTCAAGAACGAAGACGGCTCCTGGCGTTTTTCCAACCACCTGGTGGACGAGACCAGCCCGTACCTGTTGCAGCATGCGCACAACCCGGTGGACTGGCATCCCTGGGGGCAGGCCGCATTCGACGAGGCCCGCGAACGCGACGTCCCGATCTTTCTTAGTGTCGGCTACTCGACCTGTTACTGGTGCCACGTCATGGAGCGGCAGGTCTTCGAGGATCCGGACATCGCCGCAAAGATGAACGAGTTGTTTGTCTGCGTCAAGGTCGATCGTGAGGAACGCCCAGATGTCGACGACATCTACATGATGGCGACGCAACTGATGACCGGCTCGGGTGGCTGGCCGATGAGTGTCTTTCTCACGCCCCCCGGTGCGGCGGGTGAAGACGATCCCGGCCTCAAACCTTTTTGGGCGGGGACGTACATCCCGCCGACGCCTCAGCACGGCCGGCCAAGCTTCCCGATGGTCCTGGACGGCCTGTCCGGGGCTTGGCATGAGCAGCGCGATGACATCATCGAGCAGGGCAACAAGCTCGCCGACGCGGTGAGTCTGGCGCTGGTTAAACAGGGCGAGCCCGGCCCGGTCGATGCCTCGATGATACAGGCCGCCACCGATCAGCTCCTGAACATGTACGACCGCGGGCACGGCGGATTCGGCAATGCGCCCAAGTTCCCTCAACCCGCCTATCTCGATTTTCTCCTGGCCGTCTACGAGAACAACCCGGCCGACGCGCTCTGGCAGGTCATCGGGCACACCCTCGAGAAGATGGCTCGCGGCGGGATGTACGATCAGGTCGGCGGGGGGTTCCACCGCTATTCGACCGATGAACGCTGGCTGGTCCCGCACTTCGAGAAGATGCTTTACGACAACGCCCAGCTCGTCGAACTCTACGCGCGGGCCCTTGAGAAGAAACCCACCGACGCCAGCGCCGCCCTATACGAACGGGTCATCCGCGAAAGTTGTGACTACGTCCTACGCGAGATGACCGACCCGACCGGTGCGTTCTGGTCGGCCCAGGACGCCGAGGTCAATGCGCGTGAGGGCGAGAATTACGTCTGGACCGAGTCGCAGGTCCGTGACGCGATCGAAGACACCGTTCTGGCTGATCTTGCGATCAAGATGTACGGCCTGAATCACGGACCAAACTTCCAGGACCCACACGACCCGGCATCGAGTCCGGTCAATGTGTTGTACCTGCCCGTGCCGTTAGCGGACCTGAATGCCAAGTCAGGCGGCAAGATGTCGGCCATGCTCGATAAACGCCGAGAGATTAATACCGCGCTTAAAGCCGTGCGCGATCAACGTGACCAGCCAGGCACGGATGACAAGTCGCTGTTGAGTTGGAACGGCATGATGATCGCCGCGCTGGCGGATGCGGGTCGTGTGCTGGATGAGCCTAAGTACACCGACGCCGCGGCCCTCGCCGCCGACGCGGTCCTCGCTCACATGACCAGTGACAACGGCGGGCTCTTCCGCACCATGCGCCAGGGCGAGGCCAAGATCCCCGCCTTCCTGGAAGACTACGCCTGGTTCACCCATGGCCTGCTTGCCCTGCATCACGCCCAACCCGATCAGACCAAGTGGCTGGAACTCGCCAAGCACTACACCCGCGCCGCACAGGAACGTTTCGGCGCCGACACCGGCGGATACTACGACACCCTCGCCGACCAGCGAGACCTTTTTGTGCGTGTCCGTGGGGTGCATGACGGCGCCATCCCCAGCGCCAACGGTCGGATGATTCACAACCAGTTGTCGCTATACGAATTGACGGATGATGCGCATTGGCTCGACCGCGCGGAAAAAGATCTGCGAAGTTTCGCAGACCCGTTGGCAAGAAGTGGGGCGGGCATGGTCCAGATGCAGGCCGCGCTGCTGCGTGCCCTGGAACTCGACCCCGCGCGCTTCGGGGATTCGGCTCAGGTGGCTATGGCTACGCAAGCGTCTGAAGCACTAGCCGACCAGCCCGTTACGGTCAACGTTGAACCGGCGGCGCCTGTATTCAAGGATGGCGTAGCTGAAATCACCGTGACCCTCGACATCCACCCCGACTTCCACATCAACTCCCACGAGCCCAGTCAGGAATTCCTGATACCTACGACCCTGACGCTCGCCAATGCCGACGGCTACGAGTTGGACGTGAAGTATGCTGAACCCGTGTTGGAAAGCTACGACTACGCCGACGAACCCCTCTCGGTGTTCCATGGCCGAGTGCGGTTTCATGTCACGCTCCGTCAGGCGCCGGGTACAATCGGCACGTTACCGGCTGATACCGTCTTGTTGCTGAACTACCAGGCCTGCACGACCTCGGCCTGCCTCCAGCCCGCGACCGAACGCATCCCGTTGACTGCGGCTGGCGACTAACAAGCCCCGTCAATATCGTTATCATCCCCGGATGATCGACACGCATTGCCACCTGACCTACGACGGCCTGCACGAGCGAGCTGAGCAAGTTATCAAGGACGCCGGTGCCGCCGGGGTTGACCGGATGATCACGGTCGGGACCTCGCCCGCCGACGCCCGCAAGTCCATCGCTCTCGCGCAACGCTTCAACAACGTCTACGCCACTGCGGGCCTGCACCCACATTACGCCGGCGATTGGCCAAACCTCACGACGCTTACCGAGGCCCTGCGTGACCTGTTGGCTCAGCCCAAGGTCGTCGCGATTGGCGAGATGGGGCTTGACAAGCACTACCCCGACCCCTCAATGGAGATGCAGAGGGCGGCTTTTGCGGCCCAGCTCGAGTTAGCCAAAGAGCTGGCCGCTTTGCCCATCATCATCCACAACCGTGAAGCCACCGACGACACGCTGGCCATGATCGCCGACTCGGGCATTCCCGGTGAGCGTTTCGTCTTCCACTGCTTCACCGGCACGACCGACGAGATCGAGAAGATCCTCGCGATCGGTGCGATGGTCAGCTTCACCGGGATCGTCACGTTCAAGAGCGCGGCGGGGGTCGCCGAGGCCAGCGATCGGGTCCCGCTGGATCGGTTGATGATCGAGACCGATAGCCCATACCTCGCGCCGGAGCCGCACCGCAAGGTCCGTCCCAACGAACCGAAGTACGTGGTCCACGTCGCCGAGTTCCTGGCGAAGCGGCGGGGGATGTCCGTAGCGGATTTCACCGCCGCAGTAGATGGCAACGCGGAGCAGCTCTTCCAGCTAACGTAGATGTCGATACCTATAGAAAAACCCCGCCCAAGCTGACGGGGTTTCTTCCAAGTGTAAGTGCGGGGAGGGCCTTTAGGCCGCTTTCAACCCGCTGTGATTCAGGTAGATGTTCAGGCGTTGGCGGTCGATGTCGTGGTTGAATTTGGTGAAGGTCATGCCCATGCGTGTCGGGCCGACCTCTTCATCGTCGTGCATCCGGACGATCCGGCCGGCGGCGTGGAAAGTCACCTGATGGTGGCCCGGCAGCATCCCGCGGACCTCGACCTCGGTCCCGGCGGGCAGGGGGGTGTCCAGCTCGAAACGCATCCCGGTCTCGCTGATGTCGTAGATGTGCCCGGTCCAGCGGTACCGTTGATCGCCGACGTGTCTGACCCGCAGAAGGGTGTACATCGCTGGGAGCCGTAGGCGTTGGGTGCGTCGGGCTTCAGCGCTGTGGTCTGCGGATTCGTGCATCGGGAACTCCCTGGCGAATTGGTTTACTTATGTATGGGTCACATCGGCTGGTAGGGGAACACTGTTTAGGTGTATCAGGGGGTTACGGCCGGTTATTTGTGATTGCTGTAGCGCCGGGCTCAGGCTGGCCGATAACAAGGTGTATGCCGCGAGTCAGACCCGAGAAGCCCGTTTCGATCGACCTGCAACACTTGGCCCCCGGTACCTCCCCCGGTACCTCCCCCGGTACCTCCCCTGGATCAACCCCCGGTAAGGCCTCGCCTGCCGAGTCGTCCGCCACCTCGCACGCCCACCCCTTGGAGGGCAGCCGGGTCCTGCTCCTGGGGACCGACCGCGGCACCGCTCAGCTTTATCACGCCCTGGGTGCCTTGAACCCCGCTCCCAGTATCGTTGGCCGCATCCTTATGGATCACGCGACCCACGGCATCGAATCGGATTGCGAGGTCCTCGGCGGCATCGACCTGCTCACCGAGACCTGCCACCGCACGCAGGCGAACCTGATCCTGCTGAGTATGCCCGTTTCCATGCCCCGCCGTACTACGATCGCCACCGACCTGCTCACCCAGTCCGGCGTCGCCTGGCGGGCCATCCCCACCCTCGAAGACCAGCTCGCCCCCCCCGGATTTCAACCGGGTGCAGCGGGGGATTCAACCAATTCCGCGACCGGCAAACCGGCATCGCCAACGATCGGCGACCACGGGCTGCACATCGACCTGGCACAACTCATCGACCGCCAGCCTCGCCCGCTCGATGAGAAACCCATCCAAGACTGCCTCGCGGGCAAGGTCGTGCTGATCACCGGAGCCGGCGGATCGATCGGGTCGGAGCTTGCTCAGATCGTCTGCCGGTTCAACCCCGCGAAGCTTGTGCTCGTCGAGCGTGCCGAGAACTCGCTATTTCAGATCGACCGCGAGATCGCCCGGGCCTTCCCCGATCAGGAACGCTGTGCCGAACTGCACGACGTCACCCACGCCCCGCGCACGCTCGACCTGGTCGATCGTCATCAGCCGCACGTCATCTTCCACGCCGCGGCCCACAAGCACGTCCCCATGATGGAGGACCACCCGGCGGCCGCCATCGAGAACAACTTCTACGGCACACGCTCCATCGCAGACGCCGCCCACACCTGTGGCGTGCAACGCTTCGTGATGATTTCCACCGACAAGGCGGTCAACCCCTCGTCCGTGATGGGCGCAAGCAAACGTCTGGCCGAGCTCTACATCCAACACGAGAACAGGCTCAGCCCGACGATCTACTCGATGGTCCGGTTCGGCAACGTGCTCGGCTCGGCGTGCAGCGTCCTACCCATCTGGAGCAAGCAGATCGCGCAGGGTGGCCCCGTCACCGTGACCCACCCGGACATGACCCGGTACTTCATGACCATCCCCGAGGCCGCATCGCTGGTCCTGCAGGCCGGCGCGTACGCCAGGGGCGGCGAGGTCTTCCTTTTAGATATGGGCGACCCCGTCAACGTACTGCAACTCGCCGAGCGCTTCATCCAGCAGCACGGCCTGACCCCGGATGAAGACATCCAGGTCGCCATCACAGGCGTCCGCCCCGGCGAAAAAATGTTCGAGGTCCTGGCCTACGAGGGCGAAGACATGACCCCGACCCCGCACCCCTCGGTCCGCATCTGGGAATCCACCCCCCCCGAGAGCGCCCGCCTCCAGCAGATCGCCCTCACCTTCGACCGCCTCCGCGAAAAGAACGCCGGCCACGAACACGCCTGGCGCGGCATCACCAAGGACGCCATCCAGAACGCCCTGCGCAACGCCCTGCCGGAGATGGTCGAATCCGCGGCGGGGTAGAGACTGTGCAATAGCTGTCCGCGTTGACATACCAACAGGTATAGAGAAAATTTTTCTCAATGGGATATCGACTGAAAGTATTTGCTCTTTGCACCGGCACTGTGTGCGGAGGCATAGTGGCAGCTTTCTTTGCTTTCGTGATTACCACTTTGATTGGGGTTGTCGTCGTAGATGCTCTTGGCCTTTATAGCTCCATAAAGATGGTGGCTGTGATAATTGCGGCGTTAGTTGCTGGATTTGTCATGGCTGTTCATATCGTGATTGCTTACCGTCTATGGACTGGTCCGAATGCCACTTTGAAATCTGGTTTCTGTATAAGTTGTGGGTATGATCTTCGTGGTAATCCATCAGCGAATAAATGTCCGGAGTGTGGGAAAATCCAGTACATTCCTAAGTAATCTCCCGGCTAAGCCGGGGGCTGATGGACCCCAGCGATGCGCCCACACAATCTTTCCCTCAGCCCCCGGCTTTGCCGGGGGATTCTTTGGGGGTCGGATTCCCTGCGTATCCGTTTGCGATTGCATCGCGATCCTGTTACTACCTTCCCCATGCCAACCAAACCCAAAGCCCGTAAACGTGCCGAACTCCGTCCCACGGCCATCAAAAAGTACCCGACCGCGGCGGCGGGGTCGGTGATGATTGAGGCGGGCAAGACCAAGGTCTTGTGCACCGCCAGCATCAGCGCGAGCCCGCCGAAATGGCTGCCGCGTGATGATGAGGGCAACTACACCAGCGGGTGGGTGACGGCCGAGTACAACATGATGCCCGGTTCGACGCCCGACCGGAAGCGTCGCGGGCCCGACTCACGGGGCACGGAGATCCAGCGGCTGATCGGCCGGGTCCTGCGGGCGGGGGTCGATATGGACAAGATGCCGGGGTTGGCGATCACCTGTGACTGTGATGTGGTCATGGCCGATGGCGGGACACGCACGGCGTCTATCACCGGGGCGTGGGTCGCGCTGGCGCATGCGATCAAAGCCGCGAAGAAGCAGGGGCTGATCACCAAGGACCCGCTGATCGGGCCGGTCGCCGCGGTGAGTGTGGGTGTCATTGATGGGAAGCCGACGCTTGATCTGGACTACCCGCTGGATGTGCGTGCCGAGGTCGATATGAACGTCGCGATGAACCACAAGGGCGACTTCATCGAAGTGCAGGGCACCGGTGAGAAGGGGACGTTCAGCCGGGAAGAGTTGGACTCACTGCTTGACCTTGCGGGCAAGGGGATCCGCCAACTGATTAAGATTCAGCGCGCCGCGGTGAAGTAAGAAGTGTGTTTGTGGGTGGCACGGAAATAATCTGACCGCCCACAACTACCACCGCCACAAGGTCGCCCTGAAACATTAATACTCACACGCCGACTTCCCCCGCCACAAACAACGCAAGCATCAAAACCCACACGCCATCGCCTTACACCATAATGATCAATTATAGATTAAAATTAATCTTTTAGGTTTGTTTCAAGAGGCTGCGGGTGCTGCCGGGTTCACTTGTTGTGCGTTCTGGTGAGTGGGGTGACGTCGGGTGCGTATTTTCAGGCTTGCCCATTGGGAGTGGGCACGCCGCCGTTGGCCTTGGGCACGGCCGTACCCGTCAGCAAGAGTACCGCACCGGGCAGCGTGGACAGCACGGCACACACACCGATCAGCAGCGACATCGCCAGGACAAGGTCTTTGTCCGCGCCGTAGAGCGAGAACAGGCTGACGAACATCGCCTCACGCACGCCCCAACCGGCCATCGAGATCGGGATCAGCATGGCGAAGATCACTGCGGGCACGACCACAAAATACGCACTGACAGGCAGCTCGATCCCGACGGCCATCGCGCCCGCCCAGACCACGAGTATGCGCAGCACGTTAAAGACCAGCGACTGCACCATCCCATAGGCCAGCAGCCCCGGCCGGCCCCGGTAGGCATCCAGGCTCTGGTAGACCTTGTTCTGCTTGTCGCGGACCATCTCTAGTATTTTGATTGAGACCCGGCAGATGGCGTTGGACATACGGAAAAAAGCACGTATCCCACCACGTATCACTCCACGTAGCACACGTAGAATAAGCTTGTCTGACTGTCTTGTTTCGTTATCTCGCCTTCGTTCGAAATAATGGTGCATTCTTTTTACGACACTCAGTTTTAATACGATGACTATGTCGGTCAGCTTACGGAAGGCCGGGTTCATGATCGCAAGCCAGCCCGCGAGGATCAGCATCAGTGCGCCGATGGCCCAGAATTCGATCCCGGCGACGCGTTCGCGCGACTCCATGACGACGCCGATCAGGATCATCAGCGATAAACCTGTCAGGCCCAGCAGCCGGTCCATCAGGATCGAGGTGAATGACATGGCCAGGTCGCTGGTGTAGCGGGCGAGTCCGTACATGCGCACCAGTTCGATGGTCACCGCGCCCAGACCGAACGTCCCGATGAAGGCGCTGAGGTATCGGATCTTGAGCATGGGCCAGAACGGGACGTTGCTGGCGGTGTGCTTCAGGAGGATCATCCACTTGTAGGTGCCGTGCACGTGCTCTACGAACATCAGCGCGAAGATTACCCCCACCATCCACGGGTCCGCCGAGCGGACCGCGTATAAGATATTCTCCGGCCCCACCTTGTAGAAGAGGAACGCCAGCAGGCCGACGCTGACCACGATGCGGACCGCGGTCATCAGGTGCTTCTTTTTACCCGGTGTGGGTTTGTTCTCAGACAAGGCGGCGGGGTCCTGGGTCGTGCCGGGGTGGATACATAGTGACAGCACCACCCGGCGGATGGTCACGTACTCTTTTGATCGACACAGCGGGGGCCGGGGCTTTGAGGATCGTGGATTTTCAGGCTCTACGGACGTCCATGGGGTCCCCGGGACGTTACAAACTGCCTAACCCGACTTGTCGGAGGCTTTGCCCCCGGTATTTTCTGTTAAGGCTGGCTTCGTCGTCTTCCGTATCGGGTTCTGAGAATACGTGACAGGCTGATCCGTCCCTCGCCGGGCAGGCGTCTGACAAACTCACCGCTCACCCGGACAATTCGGTCGGCTGAGTCATCGGTACGGTTGATCGGCCGTCTTGGCAAGACGCCCCACCAGAACCCGTGGTACCCGATCTCGCAAGCTGATTGGATCACCGCATCGGTGCCGTCGTACTGGGGGAAGGCCATGTGTTTGCAGTTTTTATCCAGACGCC
>JAJDCW010000193.1 GCA_029260635.1 Phycisphaeraceae bacterium
CTGATCGCCGGCGCGATCGGCGTTGCTTCGCTGCGTCGAACCAGGGTCTAAAAACACAATAACCCGAACGTGTGCCGGTTAACGCCGACACACGTCATTGATCTGAACATCACTCGATTAAAAACTCCCTCAGCCCCCAGACAACCCGGGCACTCACTTGGAGACACGCGCCATGCAGAGGCAAAAAGGATTCACACTCATTGAGTTGCTCGTGGTCATTTCCATCATCGCGCTGCTGGTCGGGATCCTCCTCCCCGCGCTAGGGGCGGCCCGCAAGACAGCGATTAATATCAAATGCCTGTCCAATCACCGGCAGATCGCAATCGGCCTTATGAGTTATCAGAACGATAAAAAAGACCGCTTCCCCGATAAGACCGTACTCCAATTTTCGGATGCAGGACAATACCTGGGGAGATTAGATGCGAATACGCGATCTTGGATCGGGTCCACGGCCAAGGACCCAAGCGCCGGTGGTGCTTTGAAAAGAATCGGGGCCGTTACCAGGCCGTTGAATGCGTACGTCGGCGGACCCTATGAAGAAGAGGATGACGAAGTACCCGCCGCCGTGTGCCCCGCTGATGAACAGCAGGACGAGTCTTCTCTCTTCTTCACATGGGGCACCTCGTACCGAGCCAATATTGGCGCCGGTTTAGTGTTAACAGTCAACAATGATTCGGCTAACTTTCAACCCGGCAGACTCGCGACCGAGGTCACGAGCCCATCCAAAACAGTAGCCATGTTTGAATCCGTGGCCTTGGAGGTTGCCGACCCGAAAAACACATCGATCAACTCATCTAATCCGAATTACGATCGTATGTTCTGGCACTCAAGTCTCGGTGAGGCCCGCTTCAACACCTCGTTCTGCGATGGTCACGCCGCTACCCTCACATTCGAGGAAGGGGCATACGTGACTGATACATATACGTTTAATTACAACGATTTCCCGAGAAGACCCGAACCGTCCGAATACGAATAAGGCGAATGTTTCTGAGCTGTTATATGACTATTTGATCAGGGATTCACTACTTGAAACAGTGTCCGTTACGAACAAGCGTTATCGGGAGCTATCCGTTTCCCGGTTGGTTGGAATATGCGGGCGAACACCTGGACGCCTTCGGCCCCAACGACATCAGCGAGTTGCAAGACGACGCGGTGATCGCGGCGGTGCATGACCAGATCGCCGCGGGCCTGGACGTCATCACCGACGGCGAGCAGACCCGGTTGGACTTCAACCTGTCTTTCTACGGCTACCTGGAAGGCATCGAGCTGGAGGGCGAACCGCCCCGCCGCTTCGGGCCGCCCGCACACGACCAGCGCGGCAAGAACCCGATCACCGGCGAGCTTGCGGCGCCGCGCGGCCTGGGTGTGGTCGAGGATTTTGAACGGCTCAAGCGCATCGCCGCCACACTCGTACCCGAAGGGGTGACGCTCAAGGCGTCGATCCCCGGCCCGTTCACGCTGTCCGGCCGGCTGATCCCCAACGCACAATACCCCGACCGCTACGCGATCACCGAGGCATTGCTGCCGCTGGTGCGCAAGGAGATCGACAAGCTGGTGGAGGCCGGATGTACCGAGATATGCGTGGACGAGCCCTCGATGAGCTGCTACGCCCACAAAGAAGATACCAAACGCTTTGTCGACATCTTCAACCGGACGATCGAACCCGCGGTGGGCAGGGCACGGGTGTGTATGCACATGTGTTTCGGCAACTTCAAGGGCCGTAGCGTCGGCTGCAAGCAGCCCGAATGCATGTTCCCCGACTTCCTTGACATGCACGTGGATGAGATGCACCTGGAGATGGCGACGCTGAACTTCAAACCGATCGCGCTGATCCGGCAGATCGTGGACGCGGGGATCGACGCGGCGGTGGGGATCATCGATGTGAAGAGTTATTACATCGAGACGCCGGAAGATATCGCCGACCGGGTCCGGCTCTGCCTTGAGCACGCGCCGGCGGACAGGCTGGTGTTTGCGCCGGACTGTGGCCTGTCACAAACGGCGCGGTGGGCGGCTAAACAGAAACTCAAGCACATGGTGCAGGGCGTGCAACGCGTCCGGGAGGCGATGCATCTCTAGGGTATTGATTCAGGCTGTGAATAAAGACGAAGACCTGCTGGCCGACATCACGGGGGCGAAGCCGGGCGACGGTGTCTGTGTCTGGTGGCTGGGCCAGAGCGGGTTCCTGGTGAAGTCCGAGGCGGGGACCGTGCTGTTTGATCCCTACCTGTCGGATTCGCTTACTGAAAAGTACGCGGAGACGGACAAGCCCCATGTGCGGATGACCGAATTGTGTGTAGACCCCGGGGAACTGACCGGGATCGACATCATCACCAGCACACACAACCACACGGACCACCTGGACGCCGAGACCCTGCTGCCCTTGCTGGAATCCAACCCGGGCACGTCGCTGATTATCCCCTCGGCGAATCGCGAGTTTGTCGCCGAGCGTCTTGGTTGCGTACCTGGTTGGCCGCTCGGGATCGACGCGGGCTTATCGATCGGCATCGGCGAGATTCAAATCCACGCCGTGCCCGCCGCGCACAACCGTATCGAGACCGACAATCTGGGACGTCACCGCTTCCTGGGTTATGTGGTGCAGCTTGGTCCTGTCACCCTTTATCACAGCGGGGACACGCTCTGGCACGACGGGCTGACCGAAGCGCTACAACGCTTCGATATCGATCTGGCCATTCTCCCGATCAACGGGCACCGCCCCGAACGCCGCGTCGCGGGCAACCTGTTCGGCGATCAGGCGGCCAGGCTCGCCCACGAGGTCGGTGCCCGTCTGGTCGTCCCGTGCCATTACGACATGTTCACCTTTAACACCGAGTCGCCCGACCTGTTCGTATCGACATGCGAAGCGCTGGGCCAGGACTACCGAGTGATGCAGTGCGGCGAAAGGCTGAATCTGTCAGCCAAGACATGCGACAACTGACCCGGTCGCGATTCAAGTTTTAGGGTAAGAGCCCAAGACCGAAATCAGTCTTTGCTGACCAGGACATCTTTGGGCTCGGTCTCGAGGATGTACTTCAACAGATCCGCCTCTTCGAGTTTTTCTCGAAGCGCTTTGGCTTGCCCGTCCTTGAGAGACTCAAGCGGCAACCTGCATGGACCAAGCGGCAGGCCGTGCCATCCGAGGATCTCTTTCATCGCCGCGAAGATCGGAAACTTCACGAGAACTTCCACAAGCCTTACCGACTTGAGTTGCCAGTCGCTCGCCGCTTGAAAGTCGCTTCGTCTAGTCGCCTCGATCACCTGGTGGTAGATCGGCGCCGCGACGTTGTACGTGCTGCCAACCGCGGCCCGTGCGCCGACGGACAACCCGCTAAGCAGCATCTCGTCGCACCCCCACAGGACCTCGTATCGGCCATCGAAGCTCTCGATGCAGGACTGGAACTCAAAGACCCGCTGGTCTGTGAACTTGATGCCGGCCAGATTCGGGATGTAACGATCAGCCTTGCCCAGCATCTCGATGAGGTCCGGGCGGACACCGGTGAACCCGGGCGCGTGGTAGTAGTAGAACGGCAGGTCCGGTGCGCCGGCCGCGATCTGCCCCATACATTCCAGCAGGCAGTCTACGGTCTCGCATTTAAAGTAGGACGGCGCGAAGGCAGAAATCGCATCCGCGCCGATCTGCTGAGCATGGGCAGACAGCTCCGCGGCCTCGACGAGGCTGTTGTGCCCCACCTGAATAATTACGGGGATACGCCCCCGGGCGGCTGAGACATAGGCCTCGGCGACCTGCTTACGTTCAGCCCCAGACAGGCTCGCGCCTTCACCGGTAGAACCAAGGACATAAAGTCCTCGGATATTCATCCTGACTAAGTGGTCGACGTAGGCGGGCACGACGGACAACTCCACCTCGCCGCCCGGGAGCATCGGGGTAAACGCAGCCGCGACCAGGCCTTGTATTTGTAGGGATTTGACCACTGATTACTCCTTCATGGTTCACCGATACGTGAAACCGTAAATCGACTAACTGGGCGTCGAATCCTGACCAGACGTATGGATCGTAAGCCCTGCCAGGTCAGAATTCTTGCTCGGGACAACATAACTGATTAAATAACCGATCACAAAGCAGGCCGAGATTCCAATCGCGGCATAAATAAACCCGTTGATCTGGGTATAGATCGGCAGCGCAAACATCACCATCGCGCCCCCGACCACGCCGATCATCGCGCCCAGAGCGTGGCACCTGACGGTCAACGCCCCCAACGCGAATAACCCACCCAGGACCCCCATGAACAAGCCAATGACCTTGACGAACTCGTCGAACAGGCTCTTGATGTCCGGGTGGATAAACATAATCGCTAAAAGCGTGCCCGCGGTTCCGAACAGAAGCGTGGTCACCCGGGCGGCGTTAAGGTAGCCCTTTTCGGTCTTCATCATGTTCAACGGGCGGAAAAAGTCGACGGTGGCCGCGGTGGCGGTCGAGTTCATGCTTGTTGAGATCGTAGACTGAGCCGCGGCGAAGATGCCAGCGACGATAAGTCCGGCCAGCCCAATCGGGACTTCCTGAACGATGAATAAAGGCAGGATCTGATCGGTCGTGTAGGTCGGATCGAGCTTGCCCGGGTTGTCTCGGTAGTAACCAAACAGCGCCGTGCCTAGGCCGTAGAACAACAGCGAGGCGGGGACCGCCAATAACGCCGCCAGCCAGATCGAATTGGCGGCCCGCCTGATGTCAGGCGTAGTCATATAGCGTTGCACAACCGCCTGGTCGGCGGTGTAGCTGGAAACATTCTGTCCGATCCCACCCAGGATCACGATCCAGAACGCCAGGAAGGCGCTCGTGGCGTCCATGTGAAAATTGGCGATGTGGAACTTATCGTAATCAGACGCATGGGTCAGAGCCCCGGACGCCCCGCCATCGACGCCCGCCACCGCAAGTATGAAACAAAGCAACGCACCACCCAGCAGCACAAACGTCTGGATGGTATCGGTCCACACCACCGCCTCGACGCCGCCGAGGGTGCTGTAGATCACGCTTAACGCGCCCATGACCAGCACGCAGTTCAAGGGCGAAATCGGTGTTACTGAAGCTAACGCCAGCGCGGACAGCGACATCACGATCGCCATCCTGAAGACATGGAAAAGCATGAACAGGAAGCTGGCGAACATCCGGACCGCACGATTGAAGCGTTTCTCCAGGTATTCATAGGCGCTGGTCGCATCAATCCTGCGGAAAAATGGCAGCGCAATAAAGATCGCGATCGGCGCCACGACCGGGATCATCATGTTGCCCATGAAGTAGACCCAGTCCTGCGCGTAGGCCTTGGCGGGGATCGCCATAAAAGTCAACGAGCTGAGCATCGTCGCGAAGATGCTGCACGCGGCCGCCCACCAGACGATCGTTTGTCCGCCTCGGAAGTAATCGTCGGTGCTCTTGTTCTTGTTCATGAAGTAGAAGCCGACGCCCACCATCGCCAGCAGATACAAGATCAACACAATAAAGTTGACCGTCCCAAATGAACGCGACGCCTCGACCGGCTTCACCAGCCAGACCGCCGTGGTACGCACACGTGGGCGGACCTCCCCCGACGCCACAACGATTCCTCCGCCCCACTGGACCGCGGTCGTGGTCACCTGGTTGCTCGGTATCGAGCCGGTACTGATCCAGGTATCCGTGATCGTGTGGTAAGCCAAG
>JAJDCW010000194.1 GCA_029260635.1 Phycisphaeraceae bacterium
GCTACCCTGAGCATCCAAAGATTAAAAGGACCAGGACTCGAGGGCTGCCCCCACGGAACGTTGCACTCAAAAGGTGTAACCGGTGACGGGACTTGGTAGCGGACGCCCCGGCTAGATGACGGACCCCCGGCCCCCGGATTAGCTCCCGGGGACTCGGGGCCCCGGATTCCTTCCAAGGAAATCGGGGTACAGGACACGGCCCCGGCCTGGTCCCGACGTGCCCGTGCCTGCCGTTACCGCTGGAGCCTCGTGGGTTTTTTATCAGAGCTGAACACAGCGAGTTTAACCATGACGGCCACGACACGCCGAACACGGAAGGCAAACCATCAGACATTAACCTCAGAGGGCACAGAGAAGTAATAAATCAGAATGTAGACAGGATGACCGGATGGACTTGATCTGAATCGGCGTGACTACTCTGCCAACCTATCACGTTGATCCTGTCATCCTGTCCACAATCTTGGTCTTGTACTTCTTCGCGCTCTCCGCGACCTCCGCGGTGCATCTTCTTCACATCAGGAATCATCAATTACAAATCATCAATGCCCCTACACACCCAGCTTCAGCACAAAGAATATGAACCAGACGAGCACGTAGATCGGGACCAGGATCGGCAGCGCGTACTTGAAGAAGTACCCGAAGAAGCTGGGCATCTGGATGCCCGCGCTCTCGGCGATGCTCTTGACCATAAAGTTCGGCCCGTTGCCGATGTACGTACACGCCCCAAAGAACACCGCGCCGATCGAGATCGCGATCAGGAAGATCTCCATATCCTTGTTCCCGATGATCATCGCGATACGGATATCGACATCACTGACTTTGCTCTGCTCGACCTTGGTCTTGTTGTACTGTAGCAGCGTGTCGTAACCGGCGAGTACGTGCTCATCCAACCCCTCTGGGCGTACGGGCACAACACCCGGCTCGTGGTTATCTAAGACCTCACGCAGTTGCCCTATCTCCTCGCCATACTTGTCCTGTACCTGCCCCTGCTTGGTCTCCAGGAACACCAGGTAGGTCGGCGCGTTGTCCAGCATGCTCGAAAGCGCACCGGTGATGAAGTAGTACTGCCCCGGCGTCTTCAACGGCATGCTGTCAGAGTTATGGCTAAGGTAATTCAATGCGGGCACCATCGTCGAGAAGATGCCCACGAACAGGATCGCGACCTCCTTGATCGGGCCGTAGGTGAACTCGTTGCGCTCGTAGATGTAAGGCTTGGTCGAAAGCTTCGACGCTACGGCCGCGATGAGCATCAGCACCTCACGACTCAGAGGCAGCATCAGGTACTCACCCTCGCGGATGTGCTCGAACATACTCGGTCGGAACACGCCCAGCAGGATCATCCCGATGTACAGGAAGTTCTGGAACCCGTAGATCTGCACGGCCGGCCCGGGGTCCTTCTCATGGACGCGCTCGACCTTGGCGTGGTCACGTTTGTCGATGATCCAGAACACGATCAGCATGATCACCAGGCAGACCGCCCACATGGGCCACAGCGCCTCGAGCACCCAGAAGAAGGGCACGCCCTTGAGGTAGCCCATAAATAGTGGCGGGTCACCGATCGGGGTCAGGCTGCCGCCGCAGTTCGCGACCGCGAAGATGAAGAACACGATGTGGTAAGGCTTGATGTGCGCTTTATTGATACGGATGTAAGGCCGGATCAGCAGCATCGCCGCACCCGTCGTCCCAAACACATTCGCCATCACCGCACCGACCAGCAGCAGCATGGTATTCGTGGTCGCCGTGGCGTCACGTGAGACCTTGATCACGATCCCGCCGCTGACGATATAAAGCGATCCAAGCAGGGCGATGAAGCTGACATACTCCTGCATCTCGTGCATCCAGGCGGCACGACTGTCACCCAACTCCGGGAAGAAGAACAGGTAGTACACCGCGGTGATCGTCCCCAGCACGATCGCAAATTTCGGGTAATGATGCTCCCAGAAGTGCATGTTGATCAGCGGCATGATCGCAATGCTGCCCAGGAGGATCGCAAACGGCAGGATCCAGAACCAATGCACGTCTGGCGGCCCGTGGTGCCCGGCCTCCCCGCCGTGCGCGTCCCCCGCATGCTCACCTGAATCGGCTACAGCGTCATGCGATGAACCATCAAGGTGCTCATCCATCGCCGCCGCCGAATCCGCAAGATGCTCATCAACCGCAGCCGCATTGTCATCCAGATGCTTCTGAACTGCGGCCGCCGAATCTTCCCGATGTTGATCCACGCCTTCTGCGGCTGCCTGAACATGCTCCGCCGTCTTATCCTGCGCAGACCCGTCAACACCATGCGCTTCGACCTGCGCATGCCCCGCGTCGGCGTTATGCGCTAGGCCGCTATCGGTCGGCGTCAGCCGGTAGACGATCGCAAACACGAGCACGATACCCAGCAGGACCAGCGCGATCCCCGGCTTGTAGGTCGAGCTGGTTGAAGTGGACGGGGTGGATTCATCGGTCATATCTAGGCCTCCGCACAACGTGCGTGTGATTCATTCAAGGGGTGTGAAAACCGTGGTGCATACTTACCGCTGGATTACGCCTCGTACGCCGAACCCAGCCGGCACATGTCATCCAGGGTCCGCGCGAACAGGTAGAACAACCGCTTAAGCCGATCAATATCTTTGACTTCACCCTCGACTTCGACGACAAGTTCATCGACCTCGTCCTTGAACCAGTCTTCAAACCAGTTGCCCGCGTCGCGGACCTGGATGTTGATGTGCGGCTCGAGCTTGACCAACTCACGCAACGCGTCGTCGTCAAACAGTGATTTGATCTTGTCCGGGTTGCTCCCCTGGACACGGAACATATTATCGAACGGCTCGTGATCGACCTTGATGTCCTGCATGCCCACCAGTGTCCCGATATTCGTAAAGATGCTCTGATGGCTGACCGCGAAGCGTAGCCCGTCGGGATTCACGAAGGGCGCACGCAGGCGCGTGTAGATGTGTTCAGACCGGTAGCCGGCCTCGCTGTGCTGGTCCAGCGTCACCGTCCACTGGCCGACCTGCGCGACGACTTTGTCGTGGCGGCTGCCCTTCTGGTCGGTCAGTTCCCCGCCGAGTTGATCACTGATCTTCTTCCACAACTCGTTCTCGCGGTCGGCGAACCTCTCTCGCAACGATGCCATGCCATGCCCTTTCGATTGATCACGTCAGCGTTGCCGCGCGGCGACGCCGCCGGCATCGTGGCGCAACAACCACCACACATCCGGGACGCATACAACGTCGGCGTTTGATGTGAAGTTTCTTTAGGCCTGAATAGACCGGGGGTTAGCCCCTATTGAACGGTGAGTAACCCGTCTACGGTGGTGTATTCTTGGACCCGCGGCGGGGGCGATAATGTAAGGGCTAACTCATCGCCGCACCGACACCGGCCTGGCTGGCAAACTCAGCGGGGTGCTTCATCGCCTCGGTCGCCTGACGCCTCAATGACCCGAGCATCGTGCTCACCCGGCTCTCGGGCAGGTCAAGCACCAGGCTGATCTCCGTCTGACTGAGTTGGTCGGCATAGAAAAGCAAGAGGATCAGACGCTCCGTGCGATCCAGGGTCCCCATAAACGCACGCATCCGCCCAGCATCCTTGCCGTTCATAAGATGACTCCATTCATCCTCGAAGCCGAATCAGTCAGATTGTCACACCGCCGAGAATACAGATGAGCAAAACAATCACTCACCCTCCGTGGTGACCCACGACGGACATGCCCCCTTGTAGAATGTTTTATCGGACCGCGGGCCGAGCGCGCTTTAACCTTTTTTCGACTTTTCCACCAGAAAGATGAGTCCGCCTGAGCGCGGTTCGCGCCGTCCCCCACCGCAAAAACATAAACCTAATCAGCGGCGAAAGATAAGTAATTTCTGATCTATTTCGGGCCGACATCCTCGCGCCGAAGCTTATGGAAGTCGTTGAGGGGATCACAGATAGGAAATGCGGGTGATAGGACTCGAACCTACACGGGTTTTACCCCACCAGGACCTAAACCTGGCGCGTCTGCCAATTTCGCCACACCCGCGGCGGCCGACAGTGTCGTTGCATCACGCCGGACTTGCAACTTACCCACACACGGCCCACACTCACCGCCATGCCTAACCCCTTCGCCACCCTGAACCTGCCCCCCCGCTTCGACCTGGACCTCGCCGAGCTGCACAGCCGGTTCATCCAGGCCTCCGCCGCGACCCACCCGGACCGGTACACCGACCCGGTTCAGCAGGCCCAGGCCGCCGA
>JAJDCW010000195.1 GCA_029260635.1 Phycisphaeraceae bacterium
CGGTCCCCCTGCCCCCCCCGGTTTCCTCGGCGACATGGAACTCGCGCACGTTCTCATACAACGACGCCAGCGAGCGGGGCAGCATCAGCCCAAACTCCGCGCAGTCATTGATAATCTGCCCCATCGCGGGCACGTCGGCAACCGTGGCTCTTCGGATCAGCATGGGAGGATTATAGGGAAGCTGTTAGCGGTTAGCGATTTGCGCTAGCGCAATCCATGCTTTAGCGTGCGGTCTTCAGGTTTAGCCCGGGCGGCTACGCCCGGTGTACGCCGTGTGGCCGCGACGGCTAAACAGACGTTACGGTGGGTGTTTTCTAGTTCAAGGCTTCGATTAGTTTTGATTCATCCCACGCTTCAATACCCAGTTGCTCGGCCTTGTTGAGCTTGCTCCCGGCTTTGTCGCCTGCGAGGAGCAGGTCGGTGTTCTTCGAGACGCTGCCGGTGACCTTGGCGCCGAGTTGGGTGAGTCGGGCTTTCAGTTCGTTGCGGTCGAAGGCCTCGAACGTGCCGGTGATGACGATAGTTTTGCCGGCGAAGGGGCCCCCGGATTTGCCTCCGGTGTCGTCTGCTTTCGGGATGACAAGTCTTTCTTCGGTGAGCTTGACGTCGGCGTCTTTGAGTTCCGTAATCAGGTGTTGGCCGGCGGGGCTGTTCAGGAAGTCGTGGATGGATTGGGCGGTGATGGGGCCAATGTCTTCGACCTGGGCGATGTCGTCGGGGTCGGAGCTGGCGAGCGTGTCAATGTCGCCGAAGTGTTGGGCGAGTGCGGCGGAGGCGGAGGCACCGATCTGACGGATGCCTAAGCCTGCGAGGACACGTGCGAGACCTTGTGATTTACTGGCCTCGATGCCGGCCAGGAGGTTTTCGACCTTCTTTTCACCCATGCGGTCGAGTTCCAGGAGTTTGTCACGCTGGGTGTGCAGGTTGTAGACGTCGCCGAAGGTTTTAAGCAGGCCCTCGTCGGCGAGCAGGTGGATGGCTTTCTCGCCCAGCCCGTCGATGTCCATCTGGTTTCGGCCCACGAACCATATAAGTTTTTCACGGAACTGGGCGGGGCACTCGGGGTTGGTGCAGTAGCGAGCGGACTCGTCGGCGGGGCCGAGGGGTTTGGGCTTATCGGGGAGTTGGGGCTTTGCGCCTTCTTTCTCGGCCTTCTTCTTCGCGGCCTCACAGCGGGCCTCGTATCGTTCGATGTCGTTGAGGCGTTTGGTGTCGTAGTCAATAGCGATTTCGGCTTTACAGATCGGACAGCTTTTAGGCGGGGCGATCTTCTTTTCTTTGCCTTTGCGTTGATCTGTGTCCACGCGGATGACCTGCGGGATGATCTCGCCGGCTTTTTCGATGATGACGGAGTCGCCGATGCGGATGTCTTTGCGGTGGACCTCGCCGTAGTTGTGGAGTGTGGCGTGCTGGACGGTGGTGCCCGCGAGGAAGACGGGCTCCATGGTGGCGCGGGGGGTGAGCTTACCGGTCTTGCCGACCTGCCACTCGACGTTGAGCAGTGTCGTGGTGGCCTGCTCGGCGGCGTATTTGTAGGCGATGCACCAGCGGGGCGCTTTGCTGGTTGCGCCGAGTTGTTCTTGCAAAGCGTGGTCGTCGATCTTGATGACGACGCCGTCGGTGGCGTAGCCGAGTGTGTTGCGTGTTTCCTGGAACGACTCGATGAACTGCCAGGCGTCGTCGAAGGTATCGACGGTTTGGGTGTGTTCGTTGGTGGGCAGCCCGAAGGCGCGCAGCGAGGCGAGGAATTCCTGATGGCTGCTGAAGGTGTTGGGGATGAGTTCGCCCCGGCCGTGGGCGTAGAACATGAGGCGACGTTCGGCGGCGGTGGCGGGGTCGAGGGATTTGAGAGTGCCGGCGGTCGCGTTCCGTGGGTTGGCGAAGCGGTCCAGGTCCTGGGCTTCACGGTTGTCGTTGATGCGTTGGAACTCGGCGTCGGGCATGAAGATCTCGCCGCGGACTTCCAGCACGTCGGGCGGGTCGGCGTCTTCGGTATTGAGCGTGAGCGGGATGGCGCGGATGGTGCGTACGTTGTGGGTGATGTCGTCGCCGCGTTTACCGTCGCCCCGGCTGAGCGCCTGGACGAGTTGGCCCTTTTCATATCGCAGGCTGACTGCGACGCCGTCTATTTTAGGTTCAAGAGTGAGAGTTATCGTCGATATTGGATCGACGATCGACGATTGCAGATTCCCGATGGCTTTTAGGGTTCGATCGTACCAGGCCCGCAACTCGTCACGGTTGTAGGTGTTGTCGATCGACATCATCCGCTGGGCGTGGGGTATGGTCTTGAAGCCATCGATGGGTTCGCCGCCGACGCGCTGGGTGGGGGAGTCGGGGGTGATCAGGTCGGGGTGCTTCTCTTCGAGGTCGATCAGCTCGCGCAGCAGGGAATCGAAGTCGTGATCGGAGATCTGCGGGGCGGCCTCGGTGTAGTAGAGGCGGTTGTGCTGATCGATCAGCTTGCGTAGTTCGGCAATGCGTTTGGCGTCGCTAGGCATGAGTAGATTGTAGCGAAGATTGGGCGGTGGCTTGGATGGATCGGATGTAAACGGATAGGTACGAAACAGGGATGGGCAGATGAACACTGATAAGTGTGGGGAGGGGTATCGGGTGCATCCGGGCCAGGGCCCTTTGGGCCATGACCCGGCTTCGGTGGTGTGTGGAGGTTAGGCGCTAAGCCGCAAGCGGCTTGGGTGGGCGCGCAGGGATACATAGGTGGGGATCGGCGCGGGGCGGGGTTAGGTTGGGGATCCGGTATGTGGCCGATGTGTTAGTGGCGCATGGCGCGGTCGATGGCGGCCTGACCGGCGAGGACCTTGGTCTTGTTACGTGCCTGGACGAGGACCTGCTGCTTGCCGTTGCGTTTGAGCTGGCGGACCATCTCCTTGAGGTGCAGGTCACGGTCACGGGCGAAGCGGGCGAAAGCCTGCTCCAGATCGTGGCGTGTGTACTTGCTCAGGGGGTCGTCCATGCCGGTCTGCCCGACGGCCCAGTCGATCAGGGGCCTGGGTTCGGTAGTGAACTTGTAGGTTTCGAGTGTCGCTAATAGCCGCTGAAGGTCCGACGTGAAGACGTCGGTCAGGGCTTCGGGCAACTCCCACAATTCGTGGGTGTTCTTGTTGCCTTGTTCGAGTTGATCGAGCCAGCCTCCGCTGGAAGTAATCGAGGAACTCATGGTTTTTTTCTTTCCTTTCGGCGCCAACGGCGCTACAGCAGTGTTAATCACGACCCGGCCGCGGTTTGCGAACTCGACGCTCAACCTCTGCGCGGCGGCCCCCTCGTGGACGATGGCCTGGGAGTGTTTGACGACACCCTGGCCCCACTCGGGGCGTTTGGGATGTGTTACGACATCCCCTTGCTGATAGCGGCTGATCCGATTCACTGGAACTGCTAGGGCCGATCCGACGGGACCCGAAAGGGTTGGCCGTATCGGCTTCCTTCTCTAGACGGTGCTCGCCCCAACGTGGGTCGGGCATTCGTCTTGCATATCTTCGTAAACCCCTACCTCATGGCGTCCAGGCCAACTGTTTGGGTTTTCAGACAATGCCTGATCGTTCCTTCGATCAACCGGCAATCAAGTGCTTCTCGCGATGACCCGCCTGTTACGGGGGGCTTGAAACTGTCTTAAAAAGACTGTCTCTCAGAACTTTATATCGGCCACCCCGAGGTTACAACTTTGGCGATTAATTCTGGATAAATACGCTGTGGGATAAACCCTCGGCGAGATGCACTTACGTGTGCCATTATACCCGGAAAAGGGCCTTGGTCAAGCACTCTTGTGGGTGTGGAAAGTATTTAAATACAGCGAATAACCACCTGTTTTTATAGCATTTAGTGCGTTGATCGTGGGCCGTGTCACAATGGGTCGTTTCCGCCGATACCCGGAGACTCTTCGTCTGCCCGGGTGGATTCGTCGGGGAGGCCGGCCTCGTCGTCTTCGGCCTGCTCCTCGGCCTCGGCGAGCTCGTCGATATCCGGCTGGGTGACGGCGGTTGCTTCCAGCAGGCGGTTGATTTTTTTGCGTACCCAGTAGATCCGTGGGACGTGGGGGATGCGCCGCAATTCAGATCGGCCTGTCGCGGAGTAGACGATCAAGGTGCCTGAGCCGCAGAGAAGCAGTTCCAGCAGGTCGGGGTAGGTGCTGCGGACGCGCTTGGCGCCGCGGGCCAGGGAGTCGTCGGCCCGGCCGTACGAGTAGTGCTCGAACTCGTTGTGCGTAATCCGCCAGCGGTGCTGCATCCGTGCCCAGGCAAGCATCGTCAGGTAGGGGATCAACAACAGGATACTGACGGACATCCCAAAGCCCGGGTCGTACCGGACCTCCAGGTCCTCGAAGAAATTGAATAGGTTGCCGAAGAGCGTGAAGCCGGACTTCTCACTGAGCCAGAGCCCCAGGAAGAAGAACATGCCAAAGGCCGCGACCCAGAACACGGCGTGGTTGCGCTCGATATCGACGCCGATCGTCAGGATCACAATGACGCACAGCAGCAGGTAGACCCAGCCCAGCGACTCGAGATTGACCCACTCCCAACCGGCGGGGAACCAGAACAGGAAGCCCGCAGCGATGATCGGCCAGATGAACAGCAGCTTGGGGTAGGTGTGGAACACCACCTCATGCATAGCGTTCCCGGACTTGTTCCCGGATTGACCACCCGCCTGTTTTTTCCACGGCAGTTTCATAGAGACATAATACCGCGCCGCAAGCCGATGCGCAGCGGGGCGTGTTTTATCAGGCGGATCGTTGTCGACGGGCCGCGGCGGTTCCAGTGAAGACCAGCAGGCCAAGGGTCCCGGGTTCGGGGGTGTTGGCGGTGTTGGTGGGGGGGCTGCCGGTGTTCCAGTTGGCTAAGACGAGATTAAGGTCATCGATGCCGACGAAGCCGTCGCCGGTAGGGTCGCCGAATAGTGGGTTGCCGGGGGAGACCTGTGCGTTCCAGTGGGCGAGGATCGTGTTCAGGTCGTCGATCCCGACGAACCCGTCGAAGTCCAGGTCGCCGGGGAGGGTGGACAGCGCATTGAAGAGGGTGTTGGCGGCGTCGTTGGCAAGCAGTTTGTGTGCGGCGGTGGTGGGGTGGATATCGTCCCAGAACAAGTATTCGTCGGCGTTGATGCCGGTGAGACCCATCGCCGGGTCGGTCACATTGGTGAAGCCCAATGCGGCCGGATCTGCGATCGCGTCCGTGATCAGCCGTTCGGCATCAACACGGAAGAACTCAACCCCCGGGAGTGTCGTTTCCAGGTTATCCAGTGATGTACCTAGCTGAGCGTTGAACTGCGTGCTGAGACTATCAAATAATGCCTCATCCGCGGTGCCACGGTTCTCCGGGACCTGTCCGAGCAGCGGGAGGTTGACGACCATGAAGTTTCGGCCACCGTTGTTGTAGAGACGTGTGATGTCATCGATCAAGCTGTTGACTGGGGTGTTCGGATTGGTCTGACCGTCTCGAAAGTCGTTGGCACCGCCCCAGACGACGATCAGTTCGTCGCCGGTGGGTCCGCCATCGCTGAGGTAGTCGGGGACCTGTTCGTCGATGTCGTTGATGAAGAAGGCGACAAACCCCGAGCCGTCGGTGTTCGCCCCGCCGAAGGCGTAGTTCCGGCCCGTGCCGCTGAGCAGGTTGGAGACGGGTGCGGGGAGTTGCAGTTGGGTCGCGAGGTACTCGACCCAGAGCGGGCCGTTGGAAAATCGGTTCATGTAGTAATCGTCGTTGGGGTCCATCGCGAGTGAACCCAGTGCTTCCACGGCGTTGCCCGTGTCCGACAGGCTGTCGCCAAAGATCACGAGTTGACTGAACGGTCCGGCGGATGCGGTGCAGGTAAGTGCGAGCCCGGCCAGTAAAACTAACAACAAACGCTTACGGATAGGCATGCCATCTCCCAATCAACAAGTAAACCCCATTATAACCGACGGCGACCGAATCCGAGCATCGCAATGATCAGGCCGCAAACCATGGTAGAGGGCTCGGGGATCGTGGCTGTAGCCTTGTACTGAGGCGGCGTGCCGGCGTTCCAGTTGCCAAGCACCTCGTTGAGGTCATCAATCCCCACAAACCCGTCACCCGAAGGGTCGGCCAGCGGGTTGGCGGGGGGGACGTTCTGGTTCCAGTTGCCCAATACGAGGTTCAGGTCGTCAATGCCGACGAAGCCGTCACCTTCCAGATCGCCGGGTATCGCAGCGGTGGAGAAGACGGATAGCGTGCCGTCGATCAGCAGGTTGCTGGTGTCCCAGTCCAGATCGCCGACGAGGGTCGGGAGGTTGACGGTGTCGAAGCTGCCGAAGAGGGAAAATCCCCAGTCGAGGATGTCGAAGCTTTCGCCGGCCTGTGGGACGAAGCTGTTGATCAACGTCACATTGAGCGTGCCGTCCACCGTCAGGTTCCGAGCGACGTCAAGCACGTCGTGCCCCGTCCCCGCGGTCGTGCCGCCCAGTTCGATATCGAGGATGCCGGTGGGGTGCTGGGTGAAGTGGCCGTTGGCGATGGTGAGTGTGCCGGCGGTGTTGGTCGAGAAGTCTGCCTGGCCGGGGGAGACGGTGGCGTGGTTCTGGACGGTGGCGAGGTTCATATCGATGGTGCCTTTGCCCTGGATGCTGCCGCCGTTCTGGTTGATGAACGTGAAGCCGGTCATGTTCAGGTCGCCAAAGGACACATTCAGGGTGCCGCCGTCGATCGTCAGAGGGATGTTGATATTCAGAGTGCCTGTGGTGGTGAAGCCTCCGACGCGGACGGTGCCGGTCTCTCTGATGATGAATTCGGATGATGGATTTGAGGTCGTGGTGAGTGTGGCGTTGCTTTGTCCAAGACTTACGTAGATCCCGGCGGGGAATCCCGGGGCGTTGCTGCCGACGATGATGTCGCCGCCGGCCGTTGGGTGTTGAGTGAAAAGCGATCCGGTCCCCTGGATACTTAGGGTCGCGTCTTTGCTGACGCCCCCGTTGGTCTGGAGCAGGACATCGCCTATGCCCGCGTCGAACTGTCCGCCGGTCAGGACGTGGACCGCGGCGGAGATGTTGCCCGGGGCGGGGTCGTTGGCGATGGTCAGGCCATTAGTGGTGATGGTCGCGTTGTCGCTGACCGTGACGTTAAACGTCCCGGTGCTGTTGCCGACCTCCAACGCGCCGTTGTTATCCAGGGACGAACCTGTTCCTTCGACTTCCAGCCGGGCGCCGCTGAACATGCGTATGCCGGTGGCGACAGTCATGGTCGCGCCGCCAGAGACTTCATATTTGGCGTTATCAACGATGAAGAGGACATTATCATTGGTGACCTCCGAGCCCGCACCGGTGACGCTGTAGGTGACGCCCTGGTCGGTGTATTCGCCGCCGGTCGTGTGCATAGCGCCGCCGTTCATGATGCTGACCGACCCGAAGGGGACCACCTCAAGCTGTGAACTGGATTTGTTGATCGTGCCGCCGTCGATAACGACGGGGCCGTTGGCTGTGAATTTTGCGAGGCTGGCGTCCATGCTGATGTTGATCGTGCCGGTGGTTTTAACGGTAGTGGCGCCGTTGCTGGATATGAACTCGCCGCCGTCTTCAAGGTCGAGTGTTGCGGTGCCGGTGGAGCCGTGGCCGAGGATTGTTTGGGAGCTGCCGGACTGTGTGATGGTCGAGCCGGCCCCCGTCACGGTCACGTTGCCGGTTGCGCCGTTACCGCCCGCCAGGGTGACGTATAGCTCGTCGATCGTTATGTCTGCACCGGATTCGACGTTAAGCACGCCGGAGGTGTTGGCATCGGCGTCGTTGGCGTTGGAGACACGTACTTCGCCGTGCGTGCCTGTGGCCTGGTTGCGGTAGGTCAGGTCGGCGGTGCCGCCGCCGATGCCCAGCGCGATCAGCGAGCCTGTCAGTGTGTTGAAAGTCGTACCCGCGCCATCGACGGTGATCGTGCCGGCACTCCCCGAGCCTATAAGCGGTGAGCTGACGAACAGGTCGCTGCCGGAGTTGAGCGAGATTTGTGAGCCGTTGCTGAGGTTGTAGGCCCCGCTGATCGACAGGTCGGCGTCGTTGTTCGCGGTCAGGTTCTTGCCGGCTGCGAGGTTGAATTGACCGGCGGTGCTGCGCGTCATGCCCCCGCCATCAAATGTGATATCGGCGTTGGCGTTGAACACGCTGTCGTCGATGATGGCGAGGAACCCGGAGTTCTGGAACAGGACCGCGCCGGTGCCCGTGTTAAACGTCCCGCCGTGGTCCATGTGGATATCCGAGAGGATGTTGGGGTTGGTCGCGTCACCGACGGTCAGAGTCGATGCGCCGCTCATGGTCAGCACGCTGCCCGCGCCGTCCACGGTCAAGGTTGCCTCCTGGATCGCCGATGCGGAGGTGGACAGCGACCCGATGCGCAGCGTTCCGGTCGTCAGTTCAGCACCCGTGAGCACGTTCAGCCTGCCCGTGGTGCCGGCGATGCTGCCGGAGCCGAGCGTCGTAGTGCCAGTGATCGTGCTGGTGGTCGATCCGTTCTGGTAGGTGAGCGTGCCGGTGCTGCCGCTTGAGCCGAGGATGACCTGACCCGTAACGTCGAGGGTCGAGCCTGCGCCGTCGATAGTGGCCGTTCCGTCGCTGTTGGCGTTTCTGCCGATGAAGAGGTCCAGCGTGTCCAGGTCCGAACCGTTCTTGATGCTCAGCAGGCTCCCACCACCGATGTCCGTGTCGTCGTCAACGATGAATATCACGTCGCCCGAGCCGCCCGCGTCGTCCAGCGTCAGGTGGCCGCCCGTAAGTCGCAGGTCGTCATCGGTGTTGTACGTGGCGAAGATCGCGCCGTTAGATGCCAGGTTGATACTCCCTTGTTGAACCAGCATGTCGCTGACGCTGGTCGTCAGGCCGGACTGGATCGTGACGTTGTACGACCCGGCAAGATCGAACCGGGCGGACTCGGTTGTGTCCTGGGGCACGTTCAGCCCGTCCCAATTGAAGACGTTGCCGTAGTAATCAGAACCGCCCCCCGCGGTCCAGTCGATGACGGTCTGTGCGACTGTAGGCGTGACGGAGATCACTAAAGCGAAAGAAGATGCAACAGAAATCTTGATGAGGTTATTCTTCTTCATGGCCTTTACTCAATCGGTGCTGGATAGAGAATAGTTGGGCGTCGAGTTGATCCGCTTGATTTCCGGCGTTAACACGCCAGGGAGAAAATGATGTCACGTCGCGACACAGCGTTCACGGCAGTTGCGATTTGATTCGAGACCCGGGCGCGCGATCTCTGAGTATATGTGATGTTGTTGCGACATCCACCCGCCCTTTTTGTCGCCCGGCGAACCGGCTGGCGACACATCTCCGGTGAGGATCGTATTTGATAGATATAGGTTCAGACTAACGATCCAGACCCACAGTTACAAGGATTATTTTAAGAAATGTGGGTAGATCGACGTGTCGGGCGGTTCAGCAAGGGCGATAGACCCAAGCCGAAGATTGCCAAGCAGGCGGGCTCGGGTATGGACGTCGAGGCTTCGCCGGGTGGGGGCGTGCCCGCGTTCCAGTTGCCAAGCACCGTGTTCAGGTCGTCGATCCCAACGAAACCATCGCCACTGGGGTCCGCCAGGGGATTGCCCGGCGGGACGTTCAGGTTCCAATTACTCAGCACGATATTCAGGTCGTTAATGCCGACGAATCCGTCGCCGTCCAGGTCGCCTTGAAGCGCGTTGATGACTTCGAGCAAGATGTCGGTGGCGTTGTAGATCACGCCCAAGGCAAAGCCGCCGCCGATCCCCGACCCGATCAGGTTGTCGAATGTGCCAGTGACTGAACCCGCCGAGACGATGTGATAGGTGTCGCCGAGGCTGGGCGTGAAGCCATTTAGAAGCACGATGTTCAGATCTCCATCGGCGATAAAATCCCCGGTGATGATAAGCTGATCGTGTTGCGAGCCCGCGATTAACCCACCCAGCCCGATCTCCAGTTCGGCGGTACCGCTTAGCGTCACGTTTCCGTCGATGGTTAAGCTGTTGGGGCTGATGCCGGGCTCGAACCCAGCGGAGAATCGCAGGTTCCCGGTGTAGTCGCCGGTGCCGGAAACATTACCCGTGAACTCGATCTCGTCGCCGGCATCGGGTCCTATCCCCTGAACGTATCCATTGTTCGTGAACGCGCCATTGACCACACCGTAGCCCACGACATTCTTGCCGGGTTCCAGCAGGAATCCGTTGGGCGCGGTGAGTGTGCCGGGGTTGCCCGCGGTTTGTGACAGGCCCAGCGTGGTAAGCGAGCCGAGCACAGCCCGGTTGGCGTCGAGGATCGTGGCGGTGTACTGGTTCGTTATGAGTTCGCCATCGGAGAAGAAGCCCGCGGGTGAGCCGGCGTCGCCGAGCGTGATGTCGCCGGCGTCCGCTTCGATGACGGAGCCGCCGTTGACGAACATGCGGCCATCGAGCGTGCCGCGCATCGGCAGGTACAGCCCGCTTCGCATCGAGATGCCATCTGGCACTGACAGCGTGCCACCCAGGATGCGGGTGAAGGCGTGCATGTTCCAGAAGCCCTTGGTCAAAAGTGTCACATGGTGGGTGCCCACGGTAAATGCGACCTCTTCGGAGATCTGTACGGCGTTGACCACATCCGGCCGGCCCATCGTCAGGTCGCCGGTTGCCAGGACGCCCTTGTCGGCTACGACGCTGCCGTCGAGCGTGCCGTAACCCTGGAAGGTGCTCGTGAGGAACTCGATGGGCGTGAGCAGCGTGGTCAGGGTGCCTCCCTGGAGCGAGAACTGCTCGATGTTGCCCGTGCCGAGCGGGTCGATGGTGACGAATTGATTGCCGAACGTGACGTGGCCCCCTTCGGTGATGGTCAGATCGGTGAGGTCAAATGTAGTGCTCTCGATATCGAGCGACCCGGACACGGTTACGTCGGTCGTTATACCTGTGTTCAACACCGCGTTGTTACGGAGCGTCAACGACCCGGCGACTTCCAGGTCGCCGACCGTGAGAGTGGCGTCATCGACGAGCATGGTGGCCCCGGGCCAGAGCTTGAGGAAGAAGTTGATGTCCATCGTGGCCTGATCGGTTACGTTGATGGTGGCGGTGCCGCCGGGCGTGGTGAGGTCGCCGCCCACATAAAGTGAACCGTTGGTCGCGTCCCATAGTGTGCCGGGATTGCTGATGTTGACCTCGGCACTGGTGCCGACGGTCGCGGCGATGAGCGACGTAAACAGGTGCTCGACTTTCGCACCACTATGGACGTTCATGGTCGCTAATGAGGTGCCCCGGACCTCGTAAGTTGCAGCGAGAAGTTCCGCGCCGGCACCGGACACGGTGAGCGTGGCCGGGTCGGTGCCGGGGATAAGCGAGCCGACCTGGGTGACTGAACCGGTCGCCACGTTGTTGATCGTCAGCGATCCCGCAGCGGTCGGGCCGACTTTCAGCAAATTGGTTTCCAGTATTTTACTACCGTTGACAACCTCGGTTTCACCCAGTGGTGCGTTGGCGTCGATGTGGATCTCGCCGCCGACGAACAGCCGGCCGTTGGCCCATTCCATGGTGTCCGCCGCGCCGGTCAGGTCATCGATCACGACCAGTTCACCTGAGCCGAGACCGAGATAACCGCCCGGGCTGATCACGACATTGTCCTCAACGTACACGTTGTTGATGATCGTCACATCGCCTTCCGGGTAGATCACCATGCTGCCGCCGACCGAGACGCTCAGGGCGGGGTTCTGTGCGCCGGTGATCAGTGAGCCGGTCCCGCCTGGGCCGGTTGGGCCGCCACCGACATAGAGTGAGCCTTCTGATTCGAGTTTGCCGTCATTGGCTATTGTCACGGTGCCGACCGAACCGGGCAGTTCGGCGATCGAGATGTCGCCGGCTAAGGCATGCACGAGGCCGCCACCATTGATATTCAACGTCCCGGTCCCGCTTTTGCCAACGGCCAGGTCGGCGACGGTGTTATTCCACGTGCCATCGACCGTGGCCGTTCCTTGCGAACCTGCCGTAAAGCCCAGCACCCCTGAGTGGGAAGTCATGGTGGAGTTGGCGTCGATGTTCAGTGTGCCGTTACCGTTCAGGCCAACCAGGGAAGCGGCGGTGCTCGTCCAGTTGGTCCCGTTGAGATTAAGTATGCCTTGGGTGTTGGTGGCTCCCACCGCGATCTGGAGGACCTGACTGGTCTGTACGGTCGAGCGGTTGCCACCGACCGAGCCCCCCGAAAGCGTGAGGCAGGTGCCGAACAGAGCGCCGGGGAAGGTGCTGATGATCGCCGCGGGGCTGGTCGTGGTGTCCAGTGTGTAGGTGTAGGCGAAACTGATGGGGATGCCGGAGTCGTGCAGGTCAAAGGTCGGGTTCCCGACGCGGACCTCGAACCGGTCATTGGTGATGGACGAATCGAAGTCGACGGTGTAGGTAGCTAGCAGGGTGTCGAACGCGGCGACATCGTTCCCGTCATTCGGCCAGGAGGTAGAAGTGCCACCGGGGTCCCAGTTGATCTGGTCATCGAAGTCCGGGTTGCCGGCACCACCGGCGCCCGTCCAATGAAAGGTGATGGCGTTTGCAGGGGCGGTGACGGTCGCGGCGACTACGGCACAAGCGAGAAAGCTGGCAGACCGGATCATACAGATACTCCAGGATTAAGAACGGGTACTTACTCTATTGTGTAAGAATTTCTGAGACGTTTTTCTTACAATAAACTAGACGCGTCGTGTGTCTTTTTGACACTAAGCTTAGGCCCGACACGAGCAGCCACACCGTCGCCGGCTCGGGGATGCTGGCCGACGCCGGTGGCGGGGTGCCGTTGTTCCAATTACTCAGGACGGTGTTCAGGTCGTCGATGCCGATGAACCCGTCGCCGGATGGGTCGCCGCCGGACCAGACGCCGGGGTCGGCGTTGTTGTTCCAATTGGTCAGGACGATGTTTAGGTCATCGATGCCGACGAACCCGTCGCCGTTGAGGTCACCGGGCAGGCCCGCGATCAGTGAGACCATGTTGCTGGTGTAGAGCAGGCCAAGCGAGGGCGGGAGCGTCACGGCGTCGAACGTGCCGTTGATCGGGGTGGCGCTGATGAGGAAGTCGTACTGGTCGCCGGAACCCACGGGCGGAACAAACCCGTTGATGAGGCTGACGTCGAGCAGGCCATTGATGAATACCGTGCCGTCAGTCTGCAAGCGGTCGTAGGTTAGGATCGGGATGTCGCCGCCGACTTCGATCTCGACGATAGACTCGTTGTAAAGTATCAGCGTGTTGCTGAAGCGCATGCCGCCGGCGGAGAGTCCCGGGCTGAGTGTGCCGACGTTGGCGAACGTGGACTGGAACCAGCCGTTGCCCTCGACGCGTCCATAGTTGCCGAGGGGTGATCCATCGACGATGGCCTGCGGTGTGGCGACGGGTTGGCCCAGCAGGGTCATCTGTCCGTCGGTGAGCCAGGTGATGTCGGTGATGACGACCAGGGCGGCGTTGTCCGACACGGTGATGTGCCCGCTGTGCCCTTCAAAAAGTGGGTTGGCCTCGATGTGTTCGCTCTGGATGGTGAAGAGGGCGCCGGGCTGGATCGTGGTGTCGGACGGATCAGCCTCGTCGCCGTCCCAGTCCATGAAGGCGGTATTGATGGTGGTGTTGCCGGTGACCAGGGCATCGCCGTGCTGCCACAGCTTGCCGCCGCCATGGATATTGCCGCCGTTGTAATTCGTCGCGCCTTTCAGGATCAGGTGTGAGTTGGTAAAGATGCTGATCTCCGCGCTTGGCATCGTGTCCAGCGCCGCTTCGACATAATTAAACCCGCCTGTGGCGCCTAGCAGGCCCGCGAGGATGAGCTTCTGCCCGCGGAGCGTGGGTTCGATGCCCGTTTTGCTGGAGTCGAGGATGAGCGTGCCTTTAGGGACCGGCGGGATGCCGCCGGGTGCGCCCTGTTCGGGCAGCGTCCAAGGGGATGACGTGTTGACCTCCATCGCGCCACTGCTGAGCCGGATCACGCCTCGGTACTCGTTGTCGGGCGTGCCGGTGGTAGTGCTATTAATTGTGAGGGTCGCGGAGGGTTCAACGGTGAGGTCGTTGCTGTTAAACGGCCCGCTGTTGCCCCAATTGAATGTGGCGTTGCTTATCGTGGTGTCGGCATCGATAAAGAAGTTGGTGGCCTGCACGATCTCGCCGTTGCCGGTGTACGACCCCCCGGCGAAGGTGGTGTTGCCCTCCAGAACCAGGCGGTCGTTGGCGTCGTTAATGGTGACGGACGCCGGTGACTCAAATCGGATGATCCCATCCATCTTCCCGTTAACATCTACGTTGACGGCACCCTTCAGCGTGGCGATGTCGCCGCTGAAGGTCGCGAAGACGTCCGTCCCGCCGTTAAGATTCAGGAATCCGGTGGGCGCTAGGGTCCATGCCTTGTCCATATCGACTTCGCGGCGCGGGCCGATGGTCATGGTGCCCGCGAACTCCCCGAAATGTGAACCGTGGACGAAGATGTTGCCATTGATCGCCTCGACCACGCCGCCGCCCGCGCCGCCCAGGTCCCAGACGTCGACGGGGTCGGGTGAGAAGGTCGTGAGGATCAGCGTCTGCACGCCCTGTGCGGCGATCAGTCCGTTGTTGGTCAGGCGGTCGGTGACGAATAACGCGCCCGCGCCCTTGAGCGTGCCACCGATGGCGATAAAGGCGTCTTCGCTCACGTCCGTGGTGCCATCGAGAAGTTCGAGCGTGGCGTTGGAATCGATCAGCAGCGTGTCGGTGAAGAGCGCACCGTTGCTCTGGATGCGTAAGCGCGCGTCGTCGCTAAGGTACCCGCTACCATCGATCGTGGCCTTGCCGAAGACATTCAAGACGTGGTCGGTGGTCACCCAGGAGCCTTCCAGGATGTTGAGGTTGCCCGCCGAAACGCTGCCCGAGGCGGTTGTGAAGTAGGGGAGCGTATCGTTCTTGCGGACGTAGGCGTCGTCGAACACGCCGGGCACGCGGCCACTGAGCCAGTTGGCCGGGTCGGCGAAATCCAGGCCGCCGAGATAGTCTTTGCGCCGGGCATCGACGCTGGCCCAGTTGACGGCGGAGGCGATGGCGAAGAGGTCGGTCGCGGTGATGCGCTTGCGTTCACCGGTACCTATGGAGGGGTACATGGCCGCGTCAATCACCGAGAGGTGCTCATCGTTGTCGGAGATATCCATCACCGCGCCGCCGACGAACGCGGGGTTGACGTCGTAGTCCCCGTCGCCGACCTGCCCGCCGTTGACCTCGGCGTTCATGCCCAACACGTGGCCGATCTCGTGCATGGCGACGCTGAACAGGTCGGTGTTGTAGATGTCCGGCGCCTGCCCGCCGAAAGCGTCTCCGCGGTAGCCGGCCTCCAGGACCTGCGGCACGTCGCCGCCGTACCACGGCGCCTGCAGCAGCGGGTCGATGTCCCGGTACAGCGTCTGCTGCATGTTGTACTCTTCGTCTTCGTAGGGCGTAGCGTCGAAATAGAAGTCCTTGGTGTTGTTGAAGCGGACGTAGCCGGTGACGGGTTTCCCCGCGACGGACGAGGTGGAGATACCCTCGGCCAGCGCGGTGCCACTAAACATGTCGGCCGGGTCCTGCCAACTGATATCGATCGTGACGGTCCACGGGTCGAGGATCATGTCCTCCCACTGGTCGGCGGCCGCCTGCACGACGGTCATCAGCGCGATGCCAAAGGGATCAACACCCGGGCCCTCCGAGGTGAGGGGGTTGTAGTTGACATTGACGGTAATCGCGGCGGCGGGTGATGGGGCGGTGGACAGTGTGGCCACGGATGCGATCAAGAGCCATGCCGTTGTATGATCCGCCCGTCGATCTCCTTGATGCGTGAACATCATGATGTGCCCTCAGCATTTCACTTCATCGGACGGTTGATCTGTGAGGTATAAACCAGCCGGCAGTCAACAGCAAGAGAATACCCGCCGAACCCGGTTCGGGGCTATTCCCTGATTCGCCCGGCGGCGTCCCCGCGTTCCAATTGCCCAGGACGATATTGAGGTCATCGATCCCGACAAAATCATCGTCGGACGGGTCGGCGAGCGGGTCACCGGGCGGGATCGTCTGGTTCCAGTCGGCGAGGACGATGTTCAGGTCGTCGATGCCGACGAAGCCGTCGGCGTTGAGGTCGCCGTCGATGCTGACGTCGGGGATGGTCAGGTCAATCAGGACGCGGGTGGTGTTGTTGGTGTCGTCGGTTTCATGGACGAGGTTGTAGGGGTCGATGACGACCTCCAGCCAGTACGGGCCGTCGGGCAGTCCGGTGGCGTCGACCCACTGGCCGGGGAGCTGCCAGGTATAGAGGTCGGCCCATCCGACGGAGACACCCAGCGGGTTGATGTTGGCGCTATTGTAGACGCGCGTCGCCGGCGCGCCGGGGAGTCCCAGGTCGTAGGAAACGGAATCGACCAGGCCGAAGCTGGTCTTGTCGTGTGTGGAGACGATATCGCCGACGCCGTTGCCGGGGAGTACTTCGCGTAGGTTGTACTGGGCGAGCCCGACCAGGAACAGGTGCCCGAACGCAGGGTCGGCATCGGGAAAGCTGCCGATCAGTGTCTGATTGACGCCGCCGAGGTCGTCGTGGATATTTTGATAAACGTCTTGTGTGTCGTTGGGGTGTGTGACCTCAAAGATCTCGAACGGGCCGTCGCCGATGTTGGGGATCGCGGCGGTGAAACGCCACAACGCTTTGCCGGGGATAGTGGTCGTGTCGAACGTGCCGGTGTGCATGTAGCCCCTGACCGCGTCTTCCCAAGCGATAAGGTCCGGCAGCAGGGGGGTGGGGGGGATTTCGCCGGCGGTGGCGATCCCGGGGCCGAGCGGGCTCAGGCAGGCGGACACGACAAGGATACAGAGAAGGCCTGCCCGCATGGGGAACTCCAGAAGAAAAATCAACACACTATCTTAAGTCTACTGCGGCGGAATGCCAGAGAAATCGTGCCGATCAGGGCGAATAAACCCGTGGCGGGCTCGGGGATGCTTACCTTAACGGCTGCCAGCGGCGGTGTGCCGGCGTTCCAATTGCCCAGCACTTCGTTGAGGTCATCGATGCCGACAAAGTTGTCGCCCGATGGATCAGCCAGCGGGTCTGCGGGTGGGACGTTCTGGTTCCAGTTGCCAAGGACGATGTTCAAGTCGTTGATACCGACGAAGCCGTCGCCGTCCAGGTCGCCGGGAAGCGAGGAGCCGATGACGTTAAGTGTCACGTCGTTGCTGCCATAGACCACGTCAAACAGAAGCCCGCCGCCCAGGACCGCGCCAAGCACCGAATCAAAGGTGCCGTTGCGCGCCCCGGCAGTCAGTACCTGAAACGAGTCGCCCAGGCTCGGCGTGTACCCGCCCAGCAGCGAGATCGACAGCGTGCCGCCGAGGTCCAGCGTGCCCGCGATGTTCAGATGGTCGAAGTCCGTGCCCGGGACGCCGCCGATGCCCAGCAGTTCGATCTCAAGATTGGCGGACCCGGTCAACTCCACGTCGCCTGCAAACGCGATGTCGGCCGGGCTTGCGCCGGGGGTGAAGTCGCCCTCGAAGCGGGTCGTCCCCGTGCCCGTGAAGCTGCCTGTCCCACTGATGGTGCCAAGAAAAACACTGGTCGAGCCGCCGCTGGTGCGCAGCTCGCCATCGTGTGTCAGGTCGTCGAAGAAGGTCGTGGGCCCGCCGCCGCTGACGAGGATCAGAGCACCGGGGTTGTTGGTCATGTCGCCGACGAGGTTGGTCGCGCCGCTGAACGCCATCTCGCCGGCGTTGATGAACGCCAGCCGCGAGATGAGCGTGCCCTGGCCGACGATCAGGCCGCCGGGGTTGTTCTGGGTGAACCCGTCGAACTCCAGCGTCCCGCCGGTCAGGTCGATCCGGCCGTCGTTGAAATTCTGCCCGCCGTCGATGATCAGGTGGTTGCCCGCGTTGATGCGAACAACGCCGGTCGCCGCGTTGGAGATACTCATGTTGACTCGGCCATTGCCCGTCAGCAGACCCATGTTGTCAAAAGTCCCGCCGTTGATCAGCGCCGAGGCGCCGTTGATCACGACCTCGCCCTCGTTGGCCAGCGAGCCGGCCGTGACCGTTGTCTGGTCCACGGTCAGCGTGCTGCCCGCGTTGACCGTCAGTGAGTTGCCGACAAACAGCGAGCGGTTGGACTGGAGCGTGAGGCTCGGGCCGAACATCGTGGCCAGGCCGACCGTCAGGCTGTCGTTGGTCAGTTCGAGTCGGCCGTTCAGGAACAGCGGGTCGTTCGAGCCCTGTAGCTGCCCGACGCTGAGTGTGCCGCCGTCGATGATCAGCGAGCTGTTGAGTGAGGCGATACCGCCGACACGGATAGTCTGCGCTGTTCCGAGCGTGGGGACCGTGCCGAGGATGGTCTGCATTTCGGTGAAACCCAATGCCGCGTTGCCGCCGAACTCGAGCGTGCCGTAGATAAAGTCAAGCCCGTCGGGTTGATCGACGACCAGGTCGGCACCGGTGCCGACGCGGACACGACCGCCCAGAAGTGTGAGGTTGCTGCCGGGGTGGATCTTGAGTTTGCCGGCAAGGTCTAGGAAGGCGTCGGAGGCGATGGTCGCGTTGGCGGTGCCGCCGGTGGTGAGAAGGTCGCCGCCGCCGAGGATCAGGTCGCCGCCGACGTCCCAGCCGGTGCCGTTGCCTTCCATCAGGATGTTGGCCTGTCCTGTGGCGACGGTCGCGGCGGCGGCGGAGTCGGCATACACGTACGCGCCGTTACGGATCGTCAGGTTGGCGATACCGCCAGAGCCTGACCCGTTGTCGGCCGCGCCCCCGATTGTCAGCAGGCCGTGAGATTCCCAGATCGATCCGGCGTCTTCGACGACGATGTCGGCGAGTCGCCCGTTTATCGTGACAAGCGAAGCGTCCGTGTTAAGCAATATGCCGCCGTTACTCACTCGAATGGAGGAAGTGGTGGTGCCGTTGAGCGTGAGCGTGCCCAGGTTGTTCCACGTGCCACCGGTGGTAATGTTGAGATCGATATTGCTCAGACTCCCGCCTGTGCTTGTCATCAGAGCGTTGTTGCTGATCGTTGAAGGGTTTAACGTCCCGCTGCCCAGGTTGGCATTATTGGTGATATCCCAGCGCGAGCCCGTGCCGTCGAGGATGAAGTCCAGTGCCGTGACAGCGGAGTCGGCGTTAACCGTGCCGCCGTTGGTGATCGCCAGCGTCCCGCCGCCGCCGCCACTCATGCTGCCGTCGATCGTCCACATGGAGCCGGGGCCGTCGACCAGGATGTCGATGGTCCGGCCGTCGCCGCCGGCGGTGCCGATGTCGGCATTGAAGTTGCTGACCGTGCCGCCATTGGTGATCGACAGGCTCGCCATACCCTCGCCGACTTCCAGGTCGCCGGTCATGTTCCACGCCGAGCCGGTCCCGTCGATGACCGCGGCGCCCTGGCTGTCGTTCAGTTCGCCGATCGCGCCGGACACGCTGGTGACCACCGCCCCGTCCTCGATCCGCAGCAGACCGCCGGGTGCGTCGCCACGCAGCGAGGCGGCGATCTTCCCCGTGCTGGTCCAGGTCGAGCCCGCGCCGGTGACGGTCACCCTGGCGTCGGCACCGATGCCGACGTTGCCGATGTTCGAGTCGCCCGTAGTCAGGTCGGCACCGTTGCGGACCTCCATCGTCGACACGCCGCCGACGTTGCTGAGGTTCAGCGACCCGGTCACGTTGATTTCAGAGCCGTTCCCGTCAAGCACGACGTCGGCGATGCTTGAGAACGTGCTGCCGACGGTCATGGAATTGGTGTTCAGGATCGCGCCGTTCTGGACGGTCAGCGATGAGTCCCCCTGATTCATCAGTACGCTGTTGGTGTTGGTCCATACGGAGCTTGAGCCGTTGAGTAGGACGTCGCCGGTGCTGCCGTCGATGTTTGCGATCCGTGCGTTGACGGTGTTGAGTTCTCCGCCGGTGACGTTCACCGCGCCGACGCCCTCGTCGCCGACCCAGAGGTCTTCGAGCAGGCTCACGACACCGCCGGTGGGGATGTTCAGCACGCCCGAACTCCCAACCACCTGCCCGATCGTGGCGTCCACGCCGTTGAGGTTGCCGTCCGTGACGGTGAGCGACCCGTTATCGAACGCCAACTCGCCGATGAAGATCGACTCGGGCGTGGCGCGCGTTAAATTGTAATCAAACCCGTTGAGGTCGAACGTGACGTTGTCTCGCCCGAGGATGAGGTGGCTGTTGGTCACGTTGTTCAGGAAGCTGACGGTGTAGGTCGCGCCGCTGATATCAAACAGCGCGTTGCCCGTCACGCCGGGTACAACCAACCCTGTCCAGTTGGAGCCGTCCTGGAATGTTCCGCCCGACGGGTCGTTCCACGACGCAGCGCGGATCGTGCCCGTCATCCCAAAGACCACCGCAGCCAGCCCGACACCGTACGCCAATTTTCGCATGGTTCCGCCCTCAAAACTATAGTAGTCATCAGAAGTCATCTGCCCGCGGGTCATGTTACCCGGTATTACCTCCCGGCAATAAACAACCCATTATCCCGGCGTCGAAAGGCGAAAACAAGCAAAAACCGGGTTAATTCGGCTTATTTCGCGGGAATCATGGGGTGGGGTAGGGGCGGCGACCGAGCCGACGGCGACTCAGACACAGCGACCCGGCAGCCAACAGGCCCCAGAACCCCGGCTCAGGGATGTTGGCTTGTGCTTGGCCGAGTGGTGGGGTGCCGTTGTTCCAGTTGGCGAGGATGAGGTTCAGGTCGTCGATGCCGACGAAGCCGTCGCCGGAGGGGTCGCCCTTGAGTGGGTCGCGTGCGGCGACCTGCTGGTTCCATTTGGCGAGGACGATATTCAGGTCGTCGATGCCGACGAAGCCGTCACCGTCCAGGTCACCGTCGATGCTGGTGAATGGGACCATGCGGAAGATTTCACCGGTGCGTTTACCGATGACGTAGATCTCGCCCTCGTTATCGACGCCGAAGCGCAGGTCGGTTCGCGGGACGTTGCCCATGATCTGCTTGAGGGTTCGTTCGGAGCCGTCGTGGAAGAGGGTGAGTTCGTGGACGGTGGCCTGGCTACCGGGGGTGCCTAGTGTCATCTCATCGACATCGGTGTAGAACATCCGGCCGTTGACCAGGTCGCCGAAGATGTACTTGCCTTGCAATGTCGATATGGCTTGGCCGCGGTAGACAAACCCACCGACGATGGCGATCCCCTCGTCGTGGTCGTATTGGGCGACAGGGTAGCTGTACCCGAACAGGGCGTCGTTGCCGGGCAGCGCGTTGAGCGTGTTCTCGTTGTTGGGGTCGGTGGCGAAGGTGCCCTCGCGTTCGCGCCAGCCGTAGTTCGCGCCGGCGGCGCCGAGGTTGATCTCCTCGATACTGGCCTGGCCGATGTCGGAGATGAACATGTTTCCGGTGCCGTTGAGCCCGGTGTCCCAACCGAAGCGGTGGGGGTTGCGCAGGCCGTAGGCCCAGACCTCGCCGAGCGATTCGTCTTGAGGTGTGGTGCTCTCGTCGATGCCGAGTGTGTGTTGCAGATCGACGTCGTTGACAAAGGGGTTGTCCGAGGGGATGCCGTACTTGCCGTTGACGGAGTTGTTGCCGAGTGGATCGATGCGGAGGATCGAACCCAGCGGTGTGCCGGGGTTCTGCCCGCCCTGGAACGGGTCGGTGGGGACGGGGGGTTGATTGTTTCCGCCGTCCCCCATCGAGACGTACATCATGCCGTAATCCGCGTCACCGGGATTGGCTAACGGGTTGAACCCGATCTGCTGCATGTTGTGGTCGGCGAAGGGTTGGCCGATGCGCAGCAACTCGCGGCGGCTGGCGGTATCCACCGCGTTGGGATTCAGGGGATCGACATTCCATTCGATGATGACGCTGTGGTGTGCGGTGGCGCCGGGGCTCGGAAAGTCGGGCACGGGCTTGCCGGCCTTGTTGTCGCTGTGCGCTGTGTAGAGCTTGCCGAACCCGTCGGCACCGGGCGTGGCGTAGTCCGGGTGGAAGGCGAAGCCGCCCTGACCCTGCTGGCCGAAAGCCCCGACAACCAGGTCGATATCCGGTTTGCCGGCCACA
This sequence comes from Phycisphaeraceae bacterium, assembly GCA_029260635.1. Classification (GTDB taxonomy): domain Bacteria; phylum Planctomycetota; class Phycisphaerae; order Phycisphaerales; family Phycisphaeraceae; genus JAJRRS01. The sequence goes on from JAJDCW010000195.1 coordinate 21,927, forward strand.
TTCGGCACGAGGCTGAGATTCAGGAAGATATTGGGTGAGGCGAGGTCATTCTCGATGATTCGAATGCCGCCGCGCGAGTCCAGGACGAACAGGCGGCCGGAGCTGTCGGGCGACTCGACGAGGTGATTGACCCCTTCACGGTTACCCAGCCCGGTGGCGGCGGGGAACTGGACGTAATCCACGATGTCCACCGCCAGCCCCGACTTGGTGACCGGTGGCAGGGGGTTGGCGGCGTGCAGCATCTGGCCCGCCCACAGCAAGCATGGCACAGCCAAAGTCAGAGACGCAAACAACTTCATTTTATTATCCTGTTAAGGCGCAATGATAGACACCTCAAAGATACCACATGGTTGGGGATATAACACCGTTTAATCAGTGAGAATGCGTTGAAAATACGGTTTAACCGCAGGTTAACGCCCGGTACAGGGCCTCTCCCAGGTGCCTGCCTATCCGTTGCAGATTAACCAGTTTCTCACCTGGCAGGTACATCAGCTCGAAGGTCATGCAGAAGCGTGCTTTGAGTTGAAGGAAGGCAAACGTCTCGGTGGAGGGGTTGTCCCAGCCGGAGTCCCAGGACGCGATGCCGGGTTCAAGCGCGATCATCGCACGCCAGAAGGGGTGGTCCCAGTAGCCTTCTTCTTTGCAGAGGATGCCGACGTGGTGCTGAGTGTCGGTCCAGCAGTGCAGGTCGATGAAGACGTCGATCGGCCCGCCGGGGTCTTTCAGCAGCGCGTTGCCGACCGTGGCGACGTCGGGCATGTCCCGCCAGAGGTCCTCGCGCCAGAAGCGGTTGGCGTCGCGGTCGACGTGCTGGACGGTACTTCGGTTGTACCCGGCGAATCGGCCGTCGGGGTTGGCCATGGGGTAGACCAGGATGTTGGCGATCTTGCGTAGCGCCGCCGCGTGGGTCGCGTCGCTGACCAGCCAGTCGACCAGCGCTTCAAGGGTGTGGTTGGCCAGCGTTTCGTTGGGGTGGACGCCGCTCATCAGCACGATGGTTTTTTTCGGGTCTTGCTCGGCGGGGTCGGTGATCCGGTAGCCATAGATAGGATTCGGCTTGATCGTCCTGCCCAGGTCGTCGGTACCGCCGGGGGATTGACCGAGCAGGAGCTGATCGTTTGAGGAGGCGGTGGGCGATACCCAGGGGCTTTGACGGATGCGCTCCGTGTGGTCGATGAGGCGGGACAGCGGGTACGGGAAGCCGTAGGCGATCGCGACGCGGTTGGTGGTAAACGGTGTGTGGTTGCCGAAACGGAACGTCTTTGCTTGTGGATCGTGTTCGTTATGCTCGAAGTAGTGCCAGCGTTCGCCGTCCAGTGAGTAGACCACCTGCAACCGGTCCAGGCGTTTGGGGTCGGTGTCGAAGTGGTTGCCGATCTGGAAGGTCAGGGTTCGCCCCCGGACGTTGTCGGCGGTGAAATGCAGCCACTTCCAGTTGCCCGTATTGTAGTTGTCCCGCCCGGCGAGGTGGACGGTGTCGCCATCCACACGCGAATTGGCTACGTCCAGCGAGCCGCTGTCAAAGTCGGCGTCCAGCACGATCGGTTTCTCAGGCATGGCGGGTATCTTAATCAAACTGGTCTTTGTAGGGGGTCCATGCCTACAATGCTTCTCATGGAAATTCTCACAGACATTTTTATCGCGACCTGGGAGATGGCGCTGTCGGCCGCCCCCTGGCTGGTCGTCGGGCTGATCGTGGCGGCGTTGATCAAGGTCTACGTCCCCTCGGATTGGCTGACGAGCTTCCTGCGTGGCCGAGGCGGGGTCGTGAAGGCGGCGTTCATCGGGGCGCCGCTGCCGCTTTGTTCCTGTGGGGTGATCCCGGCGGCGCTGGCGTTGAGGCGTCAGGGCGCGTCCAAGAGTTCAACGATGTCATTCCTGGTCGCCACCCCGGAGACGGGCGTGGATTCGGTAGCGGTGTCTTACGCCTTACTCGGCCCTTACCTGGCGGTGGTCCGACCTATCTCGGCGATCTTCAGCGCGATCGTGACCGGCCTGATCGGCGCCGCCATCCCCGAACCCGAAGCGGTTGAAGTTTCTGCTGTTAATCAGCCCGCAACGACGGGCGGCTGTTGCGGCGGGGCCAAGCCGGAACCTGAGCCCGAGAGTTCCTGCTGCTCATCAAGTCAACCGAAGTCGTCTTGCTGTGAGACCGAGACCCCCAAAGCCTCGTCATGCTGTTCGTCAGAGCCTGAGCCGGCGTCCTCGTGT
>JAJDCW010000196.1 GCA_029260635.1 Phycisphaeraceae bacterium
GGTCGAGGGCCCGGGCCACGTCCCGCTGGATCAGATCGAATACAACATGAAGCTCGAACGTACCGTCTGCCACGGCGCGCCGTTTTATGTTCTTGGGCCTCTGGTCACCGACGTCTTCCCCGGCTACGACCACATCACCAGCTGCATCGGCGCGACCAACGCCGCCTACCACGGCGCGTCCATGCTGTGCTACGTCACGCCGAAGGAGCACGTGGGCCTGCCCAAGAAAGACGACGTCAAGCAGGGCTGCATCGCCTACAAGATCGCTGCCCACGCCGCCGACATCGCGCTGGGTATCCCCGAGACGCGTACCTGGGACGACCAACTCACCAAGGCCCGGGCCGCGTTGAACTGGGAGAAGCACTTCGATCTCGCCTTCGATGGCGACACCGCCCGGGCCTACCACGATGAGGACATGGACGTGGACACCGACTTCTGCGCCATGTGTGGCCACGACTGGTGCAGCGTTCGCATCTCCAAGGAGATCCAGGAATGGTCCTCCGGCAAGGCCGAGGGCTTTGAGCGTTCCGACGGCGGCAAGCCCAAGGTTTCCGACGCCCTCACCGACGAACAGAAAATAATCCTCGAGCAACGTGGTGTGCTTAGCCCCGAAGAGATCCACAAGCTGGCCAGCAAGACCAAAAAAGCCATGTCCCCCTCAGCCCCCGGCTCTGCCGGGGGACCGGACGAAGCTAATGCCGCAGATTCCAAGCTCTCCTGCCACAGCGACTACGTCGACCCCGACCAGGCTAAGAAGGTCCAGGAGCAGGAACTCGTTCAACTCGACACCCGGCCGGCACATGGGTTAAGCAAGCAGGAATCGGTGATCTGATAATGAGCGGTCCGAAGGATAAGACAGGCAAGGAAGTCACCTACCCCACTGCTTACATCGCGAACATCCTCGCCGCGCTGGGCGGTCGTGATCCGCTGGAGGCTTACGCGCAGACGGCTGCTGGGTTACGCAAGCGTATGCAATCGCACCCCGCCGAGACACTCCGGCTTCGGCCCTACGCGGACAGCTGGACGTGGACGCCGTTGGAGGTGATCGGGCACCTGGTGGATACCGAGTGGTCGATCGGCTGGCGGACGCGGGCGGTGTTGTGTGATGACCAGCCGCTTCTGATCGGCATCGGGCAGGATAACTGGGTCGCGGCACAAAAACACAATGAACACGACCCGTCCGAGCTGGTCGAAGACTTTTCGGCGCTGCGTGCGATCAACCTGCGTTTCTGGCGTGGCATCCCCAAAGAAAAGATGAGCCGGGTCGGGCAGCACAACGAGCGGGGGGCCGAGTCTCTGGGGGACATGCTCAAGCTATATGCGGCCCACGACTGCTACCACCTGGAGCAGATCGATCGATATCTTGCTATCCTGATGCAATAATGACAATCATGGCTGAACGTATTACTCGTTTCACCTGGACCGACAGCCCGCTGGGTCGCATCGGCCTGTTCGGTGATGAATGTGGGTTGTCGCGCGTGCAGTTGGATACCGAAGTCCGTGGCGTAACGCCGGACGACGACGCCATTGAGGATGCGGCCTTGTTCCGCGACGCGGTTGAGCAGTTGCGTGCGTACTTCGTCGGTGAACTCAAAGAGTTCACACTCAAGCTCAACCCAGAAGGCACACCGTTCCAACAGCGTGCCTGGGCGGAGCTGCGCAAAATCCCCTACGGCGAAACCATTTCCTACGGTGAACAGGCACGCCGACTCGGCGACCCAAAAGCGTGTCGGGCGGTCGGTGCGGCCAACGGGCAGAACCCGCTGGGCATCATCGTCCCGTGCCACCGCGTGATCGGCAGCAACGGCAAGCTTACCGGGTTCGCCGGTGGCCTGGACGCCAAGGCCTGGCTGCTGCAACACGAGACCGGTCTGTTTCCCGCCTCGTGACCTAACGCCTCCGCGCGATCGCTAGTACGCCACCGATTCCTGACAGTGCCAGGCTCGCTGGCTCGGGGATGTTCGCGCCATGCAACGGCGGGTCGCCCGCGTTCCAGTTAGACAGCACGATATTCAGGTCGTCGATCCCGACAAAGGCGTCGCCGCTGGGGTCGCCAAGCGACAGGTCGCCGAGGGTGACGGTGTCGTTCCAGTTGGCGAGGATGATCGCCAGGTCGTCGATCCCCACGAAGCAGTCGCCGTTCAGGTCGCCGGCGAGGAACGGTTTGGGGAACGGCAGGAAACCCATGACGTACAACTCATATGACCCGGTCTTGTCGGCGCCGGGTTTGCCTGAAGCACGCAGGTCGATGTAGTAGAGTCCTGTGGTAGGTATCTCAACATCAATGAGGAGGCTGTCCGTGCTCTCGAACTGGTCGTCGTTGGCAGAGAATGGTGTCGCGGCCGGGTAGGGCACGGGCGTCAGTGTGGAATCCAGTATCTCGATCACCATGTCCACCGGGTTCGGCATGCGCGTCGGGTCGGTGTCGGCGATGACCTTGGAAACCGCCTCGATCGTGACGATTGACCCGGCATCAGCGCTGAAGGAGTAGTAATCAACATCGAAAGGATCGTCCAGCGAGGCGTCAATGACCCCACCAGTGAAGCCTGCGAACGCGGTGACGGGCGTCAGGTCCAGCGGGTCGGGGAAATACGGGTCGGGGGGTTCCAGTTGCGTGTTGGGGACGAAGACCCCGGCAATCGGGATCGCCTGCGCTTCCGGTGGGCTGTCGTTCATCACGCCGACTTCGGGCGCCACCGGGCCGACCTCATTAAATATCAGCTTCATCGCGGAGCGTTCGCTCAACCAGCTCGGTGTCGTGAGTGTGTCCGCGTTCAGCGCGACCGTGGACGCCAGGCCCATCGTGTGGAAGGAGCTGAAAGTGCCGAACGTTGGGCCGATGTAGGTTGGTGAGTATTTGTCGCCGGCCACGCCGATGCCGCTGCCGATCGGGCCAAACGAGTCGTGGTGGCGCAGCCCCAACGCGTGTCCAAGCTCATGGGCCGCGAGGTTGGCGCTGGCAAAGACGACCGTCTCGGGGCTGGTTAATTCCGGGAGCGTCCAGGTGCCGCCGCCGGCTCTAGGTGCGCCGTCGTATGACTTGAGCAGACCTAGCGCGTTCACATCGACATCGTCATTGTCGTCGAGGTTGCGGAAGTCCAGCTTCTCCGCCGCGCCGCCCATAAAGCCGTTATTGAATTTGATGATCGATGTGGTGAAGGGGACCGGCGGGTCCAGCGGGTCGAAGATCTCAAACTTGATCCCGAACGGCCCGCCAGAGGGGTCGCTTGGATCGCTGAGGTAGACCTTCTCAAGAATCTCTTTAATCGCCATCTGTTCCCCCGGCGAGTAGACGTACTCGTCCAGTGGGTCCGTCAGCGACACGGTATGAAAACTAAGCGACACCGTTTGGAGCGCGGATGCCGGCGCGCCAATGAATAGAACCAACGCAACAGCGAATGGTGCCAACGGGCCTGTCTTGCATAAATAACGAACAATTTTGCTGACCACCCATCCCGCCTCTTGATCTTGCATGATGTGAATTCCTTAGAAGGGACAAAACGATATGAGCCGACACCCGGCTGATCGGCTTGTAACTTCACTATTCTAAGTCAAGACAGTGCCGATTTACAGCCATTTTCCAAGAAATTGGATGGTAAATGATGATTTAGTGCGGGTTTCGAGCCGGTACGCCTGCTTGGTCAGGGCGGGGGTAAGCCGTTACCTTGTTCACTATGACACACAGACGGCTATGGGCACCCTGGCGGATGGCGTATATCAGCGGGCTGGATTCGGCGGATTCTCCGAGTGGACCCGGCGATGGGTCGGGTTGTTTCCTCTGTGAAGCGGCGAGCGAGAACCTCGGCGATGATGACATGGACCGTACGCTCGTGTTGCAGCGCGACGATCGCGGCATCCTGATGCTCAACCGCTACCCCTACACCAACGGCCACCTGCTCGCCGCGCCCCTCAGCCACGTCGGTGATATCAGCGAGTTGAATCCGCAACAGCGTGCCGGCCTGATGGAACTGTGTGAGTTGGGAACACGCCTGCTTAGAAAAACGATGCAGCCGCAAGGCATCAACATGGGCATGAACCTGGGCCGATGCGCCGGAGCCGGCCTGCCGGGCCACGCACACATGCACGTCGTCCCCCGGTGGAACGGCGACGTCAACTTCATGCAGACCGTCGGCCAGGTCCGCGTGATCCCACAGGCGCTGAACGAAAGCTTCAAGATGCTTAAAGCGGCGCTGCCTTGAATAAGAACAAGTGGACTAACCCGTGAAGGGGCGAAGATCGCTAATGCTTGTGTTGAGTCGGGTGCATTCAATTACCATGTTGTACGGCCTTGATCATTCGCAGGTGACACGGTCTTGTAGACTTGTTTGATTTGTATTTGTGCGATTTCATTCGCTGTTAATGCTGATTCGCCCCGTACCCGTCTCAGCCGCTATCATGTCACCCGATGCGATTTGAACACTACCCCAACAACGCGCGCCTGCCGGTGCTGCTGGATCTGGTGGCGGACCTGAGCAAGGCGACGGACCCGTCCGAGGTGTTGTACGCGTTTGGCCAGGGGTGGTCCAGGCTCGCCGGGTCGTCGGGATATATCTCCTTATCCTGCCGTGGGCTTGAGCCGGGGCAGTACCGCATTACCCGGCAACTGATCCTGGGCGACCCGACAGTCGGTCCTAACCAACAACTCTGGCAACACTCGGGCGACAAACCGATTCACACAGGCGGGCTGCTCGGGGAGATCGTCAGCCGGGGTCGTCCGGTGATCGTGCACGGCCTGGATGTGAAAGACGACTCGGTACTGGGCGATTCGATCGCTCGGTACCGTTCACTCTCCGCGACGCCTTTGTTTGATGGTGGCGCGATCCTCAACTGGTCGATCAATCTCAGCGAAAACCCATCCGTCCACACCGAACAGGAACTGGAAGACGTGCTGCTGCGGGCGAACCTCGTCGGTGGCACCGTCCGTCATGTCCAGACCGCCAAGAAACTCCGAGAGGTCCATCAGCGGGTCAAGGACGAGGTCCAGAAGATCGCCAACATCCAGCAGGCGCTGCTGCCCGAGAAGCTGCCGGACATCCCCGGGGTCAGCATCGCCGCGAAGTACCTGACCTACGACCAGGCTGGCGGGGATATGTATTCGTTCCACCCGCTGGGGACCGGCCTCGGTAGTACCGCCAAGAAGCCGGACGGCCGATGGGCGATCCTAATCGGCGACGTCTCCGGCCACGGGCCCGCCGCCGCGGTCGTCATGGCGATGGTCGAGTCGATGCTCGCGTCCTACCCGATGACCCCCGATACCACCGGGCAGGTTTTTGATTACCTGAACAAGCACCTCTGCGCCAAGCGCATTTACGACACGTTCGTCACCGCGTTCCACGCGCTATACGACCCATCGACGCGCACCCTGACCTACTCCCGCGCCGGCCACCCGCCGGCTTTGTGGCGAAAGCCGTCCACGAACGGGCACATCGATCTGGAAGAACTGGATGCCGTGGGTGGTTTGCCGCTGGGCATCATGCCCGAAGAAACCTACGAAGACGCGTCCGTCACGCTTGAGCCCGGCCAGACACTGACGCTCTACACCGACGGCATCCCCGAGACCCGCGGTCCGGATGGCGCGTTCTTCGGCACCCCCGGCATCGTCAACGCCCTGCGCGCCTGCTCCGGCGAGGCCGACTGTGCGGTCGATACCGTGATGCAGCACGTCCGCAAGCACGAGGCTGGAGCAAGGCCACAGGACGACCAGACGCTGGTGGTGATGAAGGTCGAAAGCTAATGGCCTCGACATCGTAGTATTACTTCACCAATTCGCATTCGCGCTTCCGACATACCCAGGTCTTCACACTCACGGCCAATCCAAGGGTGGTCAAGGGAATGACAAACCAGAACATCGCCACGTTGAAGCTTTCCAAAGCAGGGTTACGCGTGGCGGCGAGAATCAAGATTGTCACGTAAGCAGCATAATAGGCGAGGAATAGCCCGCCTTCCCAGCGCGAGATACGGCCCCCGGTAAAGAAGATCGGCAGGCACGCGCACGCCACCGCCACCGCCACCGGGATGTCGAAACCCAGGGCTGCGCTAGCGACCACGACGCCATTCGGCGCGATCACAGCCGACACCCCCAGGACACCCAGCAAGTTAAAGATATTGCTGCCCACCACATTGCCGATAGCGATGTCGCGTTGCCCCCGTAGGCTGGCGACAATGGAGGTGGCCAGTTCGGGCATTGATGTGCCCGCCGCGACGATCGTTAGGGCGATTAATAATTCACTCGCTCCAAGAGCCTGAGCAATCGTCACCGCCCCATCCACCAGCCACCTTGCTCCAATGACAAGAAGCACAAGCCCGATGGCGATCTTCACGAACGCTACCAAGTACTTTGAGGTTGGCTTTGAAAGGGCCGACCCCACTGGTTGGTCCGGCGTCTTGGAAGCGGTTTGCCTCCGCCCAAGCACGATCAGGACGAGCGTATAAAAAAAGAGGCCCAGAACCAACACGCCGCCGTCTATCCGTCCGATCGACCCATCGGCCGCAAGTGCCCACATGATCAGCGAGACGCCGATCATAATTGGCACGTCCAGTCTAATCAGTTGTTTTGAGGCGATCAGGGGCGCGACCAGCGCTGAAACACCCAGGATAAACAAGACATTGAAGATGTTGCTGCCCAAGGCGTTTCCCAGCGCAATGTCTGTCTGGCCCGTGTAACAGGCTTTTATGCTTACAGCTAACTCCGGGGCACTTGTCCCGTAAGCCACCACAGTCAGGCCGACGATCAGTGAGGGCATCCCGAACGCTTTGGCTAACCCGACAGCGCCACGGACCAGCACTTCGGCACCCGCCGTCATCACAATCAGACCTAGAATCACGAGTCCAAAGGCCATGTTTATCATCCTTAGACGAATGATTCAGCGTGCCGTGTATAGCTTTATTTCGTCCCTTTGAGGCTCGTGCAACTGGCCGGGCTAAACACCGCAATCAATCCAACCGCTTCTGCACCTCGATCAGGTGGTAGCCGAACTGGGTCTTGACGGGGTCTGAGACCTGGCCGATCGGGAGGTCGGAGAAGATCACCGCGTCGAACTCGGGGACCATCTGGCCCTGGCCGAACTCGCCGAGCGAGCCGCCGCCCTTGCCCGACGGGCAGGAGGAGTGTTCCTTGGCGAGGTCTTCGAAACTGGCGCCGTCGGCGATCTGCTGCTTGAGGTCCAGGGCCTGGGCTTCGGTGCTGACGAGGATGTGGCTGGCGGTGGCTCGGGGCATGGTTTTATCCTTGGTTTGAGGTTTGGGTGGTTGGGGGCGGCCCCCGGGTGGGGTCACGGTCAATTCGGGGCACACTTTACACGACCCGTGGGCCTTGTGCAGAAATCCCGGGATGGATTGTCGGGTTTCGGGATTAGCCTTTAGACTTACAGGCCATGATCTATCTAAGAGCCTTGATCGGGATTGGGGTGTTGTTGTCACTGGCGTGGTTGATGTCCAGCCACCGCAAACGGTTCCCCTGGCGGGTGGTGCTGTGGGGGATGGGCCTGCAACTGGTATTGGCGGGCCTGATCCTCGGGACGGGGGTCGGGTACGAGGCGCTGGAAGGCGCACGCCTGTTCATCGTCAAACTCGCCAACATGACCCAACAGGGCGCGGTCGCGGTGTTCGGCGACCTGGGCAAGGGGTACCCCGATGGCCAACTTGGATTTATCTTCGCGTTCTCCACCGGTGGGCTCATCGTCATCATCTTCTTCGCGGCACTGATGAGCGTGCTCTATCACCTGGGGATCATGCAACTGATTATCTGGGGGCTCGCCCGCTTGATGTCGTTCTTCATGGGCGTCAGCGGGGCGGAGTCGCTGTCGATGGCGGCGAACGTGTTTGTCGGGCAGACCGAGGCGCCGCTGGTGGTCAAGCCGTACCTGTCGAAGATGACGATGTCGGAGTTGAATGCGTTGATGACAGGGGGGTTCGCGACGGTGGCGGGGTCGGTGTTGGCCGTCTACATGAACTGGCTGGGGGAGGAGGTCGGCCAGCACCTGCTGACGGCGTCGTTGCTCAGTGCGCCGGCGGCGTTCGTGATCGCCAAGATCGTCCGGCCCGAGGTCGAAGAGTCGGCCACCGCCGGCAAGGTCGAACTACGCTTTGACCGGACCGCGCACAACCTGATCGAGGCCGCCGCAAACGGCACGCAGGACGGGCTGAAGCTCTGGCTCAACGTCATCGCCATGCTCATCGCTTTCATGGCCTTCATCGCCCTGATCAACTGGCCCCTGGGCTACCTCGGCGAGGCCGCCTTCGGGATGGCGGCGGGCCAGCTCTCCCTGCAATGGATATTCGGCTGGGTGCTGTCTCCCCTGGCCTGGTGCGTCGGGATCGACGGCTGGCAGGACTGCCGGCTGTTCGGCGCGCTCATCGGCGTCAAGCTGGTGTCCACCGAGTTCGTCGCGTTTGCCGATATGAAGGCCGCCGTGGACAGCGGCGCGTTCGAGCACGCCCGCAGCGCCAAGCTCGTAGCCTACGCCCTCTGCGGCTTCGCCAACTTCGCCTCCATCGGCATACAGCTCGGCGGCATCACCCCGCTGGCCCCCGAACGCAAGACGGACCTTTCACGCCTGGCGCTCAAGGCCATGCTCGGCGGCGCGCTCGCGTCCAGCTGCACCGCCGCGGTCGCGGGGATGTTTATCGACTAGAGCGTTTTGTATGATTATTTTCCGTGTCATCTTTCTGTCATCCCCGCGCAGGCGGGGACCCACGTCAGCGGATTCACAGCCGCATGGATTCCCGCCTGCGCGGGAATGACGGACAATAATGATGCAAGATGCGTTAATGGGCCCCAGGTGCCCGACTCGGAGGCGATATGAAGTGGACCGGGAGTCAGAGCGAAGCATACGAACTTAACCGGGCCATGTGGGACGAACGCGTCCCGGCCCACTGGGCGTCGAAGATGTACTCCCGCCACGCGGACGACCTGCGCGCCGGTGGCCATTGCCTGTCGGATAATCTGATCGAGCGGGTGGGCGACGTGGCGGGCAAAACACTGGTTCACCTGCAATGCCACATGGGGATGGAAACCCTCTCCTGGAGCCGGCTGGGTGCGAAGGCGGTGGGGGTGGACTTTTCCGGGCCCGCGTTGGAGCGGGCGGTGCATCTGCGGGATGAGTTGAATCTCGATACACGGTTTATCCAGGCGAACGTCTACGACGCGGCCAAGGAACTCGGCACGGGCGGGTTTGATGTCGTGTTTGTATCGGTGGGATCGTTGTGCTGGCTGCCTGACGTGCCACGCTGGGCGGGGGTGGTCAATGAGCTATTGAAGCCCGGCGGCAGACTGGTGATTAACGAGGTGCACCCGGTGTGCGATATGCTGGGGCAGCCGGAGGGGCAAAATCACTTGGAACCGATGTACCCTTATTTCCCGGAAGAAGGACGTATCTTTGATGGTGACGGGACGTATGTGGATTCGGATATCAAGTTCAAGGCGACTAGGAGCGTGGAGTGGTCGCATCCCTTGGGCGAGGTGGTGACAGCGTTAATTAACGCCGGGATGGTGATCCATTGGTTAAGTGAGACAGCGGATTGTTGTTGGCCGGCGTATCCGATGATGGAGCAGGCGGGGCCGGAGTCGTGGGAGCTGCCTGGCGCGATGCGGGGGAAGGTGCCAATGACTTATTCGCTGGTGGCGCACAATAGGTAGAGGGCGTGAGATAAATG
>JAJDCW010000197.1 GCA_029260635.1 Phycisphaeraceae bacterium
CCCGGTCCCGACCGCACGCGCCGCTTCCATAAAAGGTTGGTTACGCAGGCTCAGCACCTGGCCGCGGATCACCCGGGCCATGGTCAGCCAGCTCACCCCGCCGATCGCCACCAGCAGCGTCACGATCCCGGATACGGCCGATGCGGAGGATTCATTAAAGAGGGGCTGCCCTTTACTACCCGTAATATGTTCACCGACCCAGAGCAGCCCTTGATAAACTACGGGCCGAAGTGCCAGGTTCATCAACACAACTAAAAGGATGTACGGCAGGCCGTACAACACATCCACCACACGCATCATCGCGGAATCCACCCGGCCCCCGACGTAGCCCGCGGTCGCCCCCCACGTCACCCCGATAAAGACAGAAATCATCGCGGCACAGCCCCCGATGCCCAGGCTGATCGCCCCGCCCATCAGGCTCCGCCACAGGACCGACTGACCAAAGAGGTCCGTCCCCATCGGCTCCGCCCAGCTCGGGGGCAATAGCTGCAACCCCTCGTCCATCCGGTGCAGGTCGTAACGCTCGATCGACCAGGGCAGTGTCAGGAAACAGGGCAACGCGATCAGCAGCAGGATCACCGCACCGACCCAGCCGGCGCTGAGGCGAGGCCGCCCACCTGCTTGAACCGGCAAAGATTGTTGCACCGCCACGGCGTCAGACATGTGCGGGAGTATAACTTAGATGAATACTGGTAACACCCCCGCCACCGGGTTCAGTGGACGGGCATCTGGATGTTCCGCTCGAACTCGTCGAGGGTGTAACTCCGGGCCGAGGCATCGAGGGTTGCGGCGTTGATCGAATTATCGCTGTGACGACCCGCCAGGTCCTCAAACACCAGGATCAGGTCTGTCCGTGTCGCCTCACTGAACAGCCGACCGGACAGGCTTGCGGCGTCGTCCTCGACCTCGAACCATTCACGCCACCCGTAGCTCAGCCCCGGGAAGCCGTCCGCGGTCGCCGTGACCGAGTCCTCGTCGGCGGGACAGACCAAGACGTCTTCCTCACCGTTCATATAGCTCTGCACCCGCACGTCCCAGGCCTCCTCGTCGTCGATCCCGGGAAGCCGGCCACCGTGAGCATCGGCGAGCAGGTGAAAGGCCTCGGCGATCTGCCGGGTGTTGCTCAGACACAATGCCGACATCGCCGTCGCCCGCGCGCGCGACAGGGCGGGCAGCATCAGGCCCACCAGCAACCCGATGATCGCGATCGAGACCAGCAGCTCGATGAGTGTGAAACCGGCGCGGGGTATCTGACGCATGATTCAACCCGATGAAGGATCAAGAAAAGTCAAGCGGGTATCGGCCGGACGCGCGGATTCTAATTCGCACGTCCGACCGACCCGGCAAATTGGAGCGATGGATTACGATTCGGTTTCATTCTTGACACGCTGGCCTCGGAACACGCCGTGCAACACGTCCGCCGGGGCCTGAGCGTCGGCATCACCCCCGCCGGCCCGGTTCACGCCCTTGACCTTGCCGATCATCCGCAGGCGTGCGCCCTTGCCGCGCAGCTTGACCATGATGCGCACGTTGTCGAACTCGGTCAGTTCGCCGTTGTTATCGACGACCGCCGACCCGGTCCCCATAAACACACGCGATCGGCCACGCCGGGTGAAGTCGCCGTTAGGCGTAATCGTCAGCGTGCTGTCGCCCTCGACCTGGGTCAGCACGCCCAGTTCCAGGCTCACCCCGTCCGAGCTTACTTTGCCGGCACCCTCACCTTTAAACCGCACATGCGTCCGCTCGCCGCTGTCCGCATCACTCGATGCCACCCGCGCGCCTGTCCGTAAATCAAATGCCGCTTCTCGTGATTTTTTGTCGCTGCTCTCAGCCCACGCGGGGCCGGCTACCAGACACACCAAAGCCAAAACCGTCAGCCACTGGATGCTTTGCTTAGTCACTGTTAACTCCTTGATCCAAAGTCCATGAAATTACCGCGCACAACGACGACCCCCAGGCAGTCATATCGTATGTTACGACGCGATTGAAACCACGATTAAACCGGCGTTTTGCCGGCTTTCGCAGGCATAACGGCTGTACAACCGGCCTATTGCATCGGTGATATGTAAATCTGGGCAGGCTGGGGCAATCAGTCGATCCCGTCCCCACGCAGCCGCCACAATCAACCCCAGACCCGCTTAAACACCTCGGGCTTGAATCCCACGGTGTGTTGCTTCCCATCCGTCACGATCGGGCGTTTGCATAGCTTGCCGTTCAGGCTCAGCAGCTTCAACGCCTGGGCCTCGGTCATTGTCGCGAGTTTGTCCTTGATCTTCATCTGCAGATACACCTGCCCAGACGTATTATACAGGTGCTTCAAATCGTATCCCCCGCCCTTGAATATCTTCTTCAGCAGCGCCGCACTCGGCGGCTTCTGAACGATCGGGATCGACCGGAATTCGACCCCCTGCGCATCCAGCCACTTCTTCGCCTTGCGGCACGTGTCGCAGCCGTCGTAGCCGTAAAACTCAATCATGAAAAATCGTTCTTTCTCTGGGACGCTGTATCTTTGTGGTTAATCTACTTTGAGCGCCTCGGTGATCGCCGCAACGGACGCCCGCCGTGTGAAGTAGCCCAGGTGTGATTGCAGCAGCGCCGCCCCGCGCACCGCATCGCGGTAGCAGCGCACCGGGCGATCGATCGGCGTGCTCCCGTCGTGCAGGCGGAACACCCCGCCGACGCCGAACGCCAGCACGTCGTACTCGTCCCAGATGTTCGTCCACCGCTTGAGGTTCGGCCCGAGCGTGACCGGCTCGCCGTCAAAAGCGGGTAGATTCCCCGAACGCGGGTCCAGCAGATGGAAGAACCCCGGCTGGCTGCCGAGCGTCACGAAGTTGTTGATGTGCAATGGGTCGGTTTCCGCCGCCGCCATGTCGAACCCGATCACGCCGCCGAGGCTGTGCGCGACCATCGTTAAAGGCTTCTCAGCCGTCCCGTACGCCGGGCCGAGTTCCTTGTCGATCACCTCACGCACGCGCCTGTGGATCAGCGCGCGGTGGCCGTGGCTCTGGTAGGTCATCACGTCCGCCAGGAACGGCAGCGTCGCGTAGGTCAGTGCGCCGCGCATGTCCTGGAACTTGTCGTTGACGTAGCCGCGCACCCGGCCCTTGAGGTCCGCCCTGAGTTCCCCGGCCTGCAGTTTGATCTGCGCCGCCGCTTCGTGCCGGCCACGCCGACGGGACACCCAGGACATCGTGCGCCCAAGCCCCGACGCCACCGACCCCGCCAGCGAGTCGGCCATCATGCTCCGCATCCCGCCGGACCGGTCCGGGTACCGGGCGATCACCTTGTCCAGATGCTCCCCCTTCGCCCCCAGGTCCCCCCAAAACCCCGGGATCAGTTCGTAGCCCTCCC
>JAJDCW010000198.1 GCA_029260635.1 Phycisphaeraceae bacterium
CCAGCCGCACGCCTGTTTTATTCAATCTGTCCAGGACGACCTGGTCAGCCCCGGCGGTATCATGGACCTATGGGTACGTGAGGCGCGCCTCTTTAAGTACGGCTCGGGTACCGGAACCAATTTCTCAGCGCTCCGAGGAGAAAACGAACCGCTTTCGGGCGGGGGCAAGAGTTCAGGCCTGATGAGCTGGTTGAAGATCGGGGACCGTGCCGCCGGCGCGATTAAGTCCGGCGGCACGACTCGCCGAGCCGCGAAGATGGTCTGCCTGGACCTGGATCACCCGGACATCGAGCAGTTCGTCAACTGGAAGGTCCGCGAGGAGATCAAGGTCGCCGCGCTGGTCGAGGGCATGAAGCACCTGCCCGGCGAGCAGAAAGAGACCGCTAAGAAGCTGGGCCTGACGCTGGACTACGACTTCAACGGCGAGGCTTATCTGACCGTCAGCGGGCAGAACTCCAACAACTCCGTGCGCATCCCCAACAAGTTCTTCAAGACCATCGATACCGACGGGCAGTGGGACCTGACCAACCGGACGAATGACGAGGTCGGCAAGACCGTCAGCGCCCGCAAGCTCTGGGACCAGATCGGCTACGCCGCCTGGCGATGTGCGGACCCCGGCGTGCAGTACGACTCGACCATCAACGAGTGGCACACCTGCCCGGAGTCCGGCCGGATCAACGCCAGCAACCCGTGCAGCGAGTACATGTTCCTGGACAACACGGCGTGCAACCTCGCGTCGCTGAACATGCTCAAGTTCTACGACGCCAAGCGTCGCACGTTTGATTACGCCGGTTATGAGCACGCGGTGAACATCTGGACGATCGTGTTGGAGATCAGCGTGCTGATGGCGCAGTTCCCCTCGCAGGAGATCGCCGAGTTGAGTTACCAGTTCCGCACGCTTGGGCTGGGCTTTGCCAACATGGGCGCGATGCTGATGCAGGCGGGCATCCCGTACGACTCGGACCGTGGCCGGGCTATCTGCGGATCGCTCAGCGCGATCATGACCGGGCAGAGTTACACGACCAGTGCGGTGATGTCCGAGCAGCTCGGCGCGTTCCCCGGCTATCAGAAGAACCGCAAGCACATGCTGCGTGTCATCCGCAACCACCGCCGGGCCGCGTATGGGGTGCCGCGTGATCTGGAACTGACCGACGACACGGACCTGGGCGACTACGAGGGCCTGGAGATCAAGCCCGTCCCGATCAACGCGGACGCGATCGACCAGGGCGAGGACCACATCGGTCAGCTCGCCAACGGCCGGGAACTGATCGACCGGGCACGCATCGCCTGGGACAGCGCCCTGAAGCTCGGGCAGGAGCACGGGTTCCGCAACGCGCAGACCACCGTCATCGCGCCGACCGGGACGATCGGCCTGCTGATGGACTGCGACACCACCGGCGTCGAGCCGGACTTCGCGCTGGTGAAGTTCAAGAAGCTTGCAGGCGGCGGCTACTTCAAGATCGCCAACCAGTCGATCAAGCCGGCGCTGGAGTCGCTGGGCTACGACAAGAAGCAGGTCAAGGACATCCTGATTTACGTCATGGGTGCCCTGAACCTGGACGTCGCGATGCCCGGCAAGCCCAAGAAGGGCGAGGCCAAGACCTTCGACCAATTCCTCAAGGGCCACGGCCTGAACGACGCTGATCTGCAGAAGGTGATCGACGCGCTGCCGACCGTGTTCGAGTTGTCCCACGCGTTTAACGCCTGGACCCTCGGTGAGAAGGCCATCGAACGGCTGGGCCTCACCGACCAGGCCGACAAGCCCGGGTTCGACCTGCTGACTGCATTGGGACTGACCAAGCCCCAGGTTACCGAGCTGAACAGCGCGATCTGCGGCACGCAGACCGTCGAGGGCGCACCGCATCTTAAAGACGAGCACCTGGCTGTCTTTGACTGTGCCAGCACTTGCGGCCCGACCGGCGAGCGTCTGATCGCCGCGACCGGGCACATCAACATGATGGCCGCCGCGCAGCCTTTCATCTCCGGCGCGATCAGCAAGACGATCAACCTGCCCAACAGCGCCAGCGTCCAGAACATCAAAGATGCGTACCGCCTGAGCTGGGAACTGGGCCTCAAGGCCAACGCGCTTTACCGCGACGGTTGCAAGCTCAGCCAGGTCCTCAATAACAAGGCCGACGCCGACGACGGTGTCGAGGACGAGGAAGCCGTCGAGTCCGCGAAGCTGGAGGTGACCGCCGAGGTGGCGGCCCTGGCCGAGGCTGTCATCGCCGAGCGTGCCCCGGTGGAGAAGATCATCGAGCGGATCGTCGAGCGTCCGCTGCGTCGCCGCCTGCCGGATACCCGTATGGGCAAGACGCACAAGTTCAACGTCGCCGGCCACGAGGGCTACCTCACCGTCGGCCTCTACGAAGACGGCACGCCCGGCGAATTGTTCATCACCATGGCCAAGGAAGGCTCGACCATCGGCGGCCTGATGGACTCACTGGGCACGGCGATCAGTGTCGCGCTGCAGTACGGCGTCCCGGTCGAGTCGCTTGTGAATAAGTTCACGCATCAGCGCTTCGAGCCGGCGGGCATCACGCACAACCCCGAGATCCCGTTCGCCAAGAGCCTGGTGGACTACATCTTCCGCTGGCTGGGCATGGAGTTTATCCCCGGCTACCGCGCCGCCAATGCACCGGCCCGCAAGCCCGAGGCCAAGCCCAAGCCCAAGCAGACCGAGCGTGTCGCCAACGAGGCGGCCGATGCACCCAGCAACGGCAGCGGGCACGGCGGGAGCAACGGCAGCGGCAATGGGGGCGGTGTCCAACCCGTCATCCAGCCGGCTCCGTCCGCGGCCACCGTCCCTGTCGCCACGGCCACGGGCGTCGCGGCGCAACCTGTGACCGAGGGCCAGCGTTCGGCCCTGGTCAGTGCGATGAGTCAGATGCAGACCGATGCACCCGCGTGCGACGCCTGCGGGACCATCACCGTCCGAAACGGCACCTGTTACAAGTGCCTGAACTGCGGCGCCTCCATGGGGTGCAGCTAAATCGTGGTTCGTGGCTGGTGATTCGTGGTTAGTAAGAAAGAATCAATACAGCGTGTCTTGAAGGATCGAAAAATAAGCAGATTGAAGATCAGAGATTGAACATCCAATTACGCCCGTACCGGAAGGGAGTGTCTATGTGGTGTGTCTGAATCGACCCGTTTGATGATGACACTAACGGACTAACCGGCCTTCGCACGACGCGAACCGCCTCACGGCGTGGCCGACCACGACTCTTCCTTCTCCCTCCTCCCCCTCGGGAACCCCACCACCCGAGGGGGGATTTTATGCGCTCACGCATCCGCCCGGTCCGATCCGGCCAAGGCCCGATAGGGGTGGCCCGCAGGGGCCTGTTACACAAAAACAGCGACTTGCTGCTAAAATCCGTCGAAATGTAACAAGCGTGTCTTGCAACGTGTTACACAGGCGGGTGAATATTGTCCACGGTCAGACAGATAGCCAAGGAGGTCGGGGTATCAATCGCCACCGTCTCGCGCGTCCTGAATAATCACCCGTCGGTCAGCGATGAGGTCCGTGAGAAGGTTCTCGCGGCGGTGAACGGCCACCGCTACGTCTCTAATATCGGCAAACGCGAAACCCTGAACATCGCCTATGTCTACACCGGCGAGTCGTCGTTGGGGTCTCCGTTCGACACCGCCGTCCTGGAGGGGGTCTACAACGCACTGGCCGACTCGAACCTGAACCTGATGGTGCTGGACCTGCGTCGGACCCGACGTAGTGGCGAGGCCTATTCGCAGATGTTTCAGCGTCTGGGGGTGCGCGGCGCTCTGCTCCGCACCACGGCGGGCAGCCGGCACGTCTGCGACGCGATTGCCGATCAGCAGTACCCGGCCGTGGTCGTCGGCAGCCGGTGGGAGGGCAGCCGCCTGCCGTGCATCTCAAGCGAGTCCCGCGCCTCAAGCCGTGAGGCCGTCAACCACCTGACCGGCCTGGGCCACCGACAGATCGGCATCTGCACCAATGTCGTGGAAGACTCCGACCACACCGAGCGCCTGCTTGGTTACAGCGAGGCGTTGCAGGACCACGGGCTGGACTTCGACGAGCGGTTGGTCCTGCGCGTCCCCGCGACCGGCTCAGGCGGGGGGCAGGTCATCCGCCGGCTCATGACCGCCCTGGACCGCCCGACCGCGATCTACATCACCGACCCGATCACCGCCGTCGGCGCGATGCACGAGGCCCGCAAGATGTCGCTGCGTATCCCCGAGGACCTTTCCATTGTAGGCTTCGACGACACCGAGATGCGCCACATGGTCCTGCCGACGATGACCGCGGTCTGCCAGAATGCTATTGAGTTGGGTAACATCGCCTTCCAGTGCCTGGCACAACTCGTCGAGGGGCAATCCAGCCCCACGGTCACGCCCAGCGCGTCCTGGCTGGAGGTCCATGGGTCCACCGGGCCGCCGACGGAGGGCTCATGAACAATCCGGCTCTCGATATCGTGAGCCCGATAGCCCCGGCTTGGTTAAGATGCATGAATGCCGGAGCCATCTTTGCCCAAAGACAACGCGACTGAAAGCCCGCCCGGTGATCTACAAGCCCGGCTGATCGACCTGGCCACACTGCTCATCCTGATCCCGGTGCTGCTGCCGTTGGTCGTGGTCTTTACGCCGTCGCTGTATTTCGATTCAGACCCCCGGGCGACCGGAGAACTTATCGGCGCTATCAGTGTCGGGCCTGCGGGCATGGCCTACCTCTCGGTCGCGTCCGTCGCTATCGCCGCAATCGCGATGCTCCTCTGCGCCTGGCAAGGGCAGCGGGTCCGCTGGGGTTCGTTCATCCTGGTCGCAGCGGGCATCGTGCCTTGTCTGATGCATATGCCGGCCCACTTCACCAGCCGTCTGCACGGCGGTGCCTGGATCGCCGCCGCCTGCCTCGGCCTCGCCGCCGCACACCTCGCGCAGTTCCCCCGTGCTAAGCGTCTGATCCTTACGGCCTTGGTAGCGATGGCGTTGCCATTATTCATCCAGGGTGCCTGGTACGTCTACGTCGAGCACCCCGCGACCGTCGAGTCGTTCATGGCCAACGAGCAGCAGAGTATCGAGTCGCGCGGCCTGACCTACGGCTCGACCCAGCACGCCAAGTACCTCACCCGCCTCCAGGGCAACGACGTCATCGGGGCCGTGGGTATGTCCAACGTCCTGGGCTCGATCCTGGCCGCGGCGACCACTATCAGCGTGTGTTGTTTCGCCCTGGGAGTGTGGTGTAGAAACAGGTGGTGGCGGCTTGCAGGCTTAGCGGCCGGGGTATGCCTGATTGCCTGGGCCCTGATGTTGACGCAGTCCAAGGGGGCATTGCTTGCACTCTTCGCAGCAACCGGTCTGGGCTTCAGCCTATTGATACTGATGCGGATTCAGCCTCGGGCCCGTCGAGTGCTCCCGTTGCTGTGTGTCGTGTTTGTCTTGGTGGGGAGTGCCGCCGTCCTGATCCGCGGCGCGGCCGGGCCGCCTGAGGACCACACCGGTGAACGCAGCCTGCTCTTCCGCTACCACTACTGGCACGGTGCGATACAGATCCTGATCGACGACCCCTCGAGCACGTTATTTGGCGTCGGGTCGGGGAAGTTTAAGGATCGTTATGAGGCCGTCCGCAACCCAATCAGCCCGGAGGTCATTTCCAGCACGCACAACGTCTTCGTGGATTACATCGCCATGCTCGGAATCGGTGGGCTGGCCTGGAGTCTGCTGCTGATCGGCTGGGTATGGAACGCCGGGCGTGTGATGGCCGCGGACACTCCCGAAGAGGTAATCAAGGAGCGCGGCCCACCGGTTGACAGGCCTATCAAGCAGTTCGGGCTGCTCGCCGCCGTCGTCTTTGGTGTTCAGTACTACGTCCAGTTCCCAGGCCTCTACGCCGAGACCGCCATACTCTGGCTCATTGGTGCATTGGGGTTTGTGTTCAGCGCGGTCTACATCATCTACCCCGTCTGGTCCGCCAGCCGTGCATGGGTGAATATCGCCGCCGCGTTGGCCGCCTGCCTGCTGATGCTGCACGCCCAGATCGAGATGACCTTCTTCTGGCCGTCCGCCGCCGGGTTCATGTGGGTTGTGATAGCCACCGCGTCCGCCGGCCAGTCGCTATCAACGGACACGACGAAGACTCCACGCACATGGCCGCGCTTCATCCCCGCCATCGGTCTCGCAGCCCTTGCCCTGGTGTTGCTGATCACCCACGCCGGGCCCATGGCCCGACACCAGGCCCACCTCGCCAAAGCCACTCGCCTGCTCCGTATCTCGGGCCCACCCGCAGCGCTGCCCGAACTCGACCGGGCCGCCACCATCATCGCCAACGATCCTGTTACGACCCGCTGGCGCATCCGGCTCCGCGAAGAGATCGCAGTCGCGCTGGACACCCACGGCCAACCCGATGCCGCATCCCAAATGTTGAATCAGGCACTCGCCGTCTCTGAACAGGCCGAGCAGGCCGGCCTCGACGGCCTCAGCGCCGCAAGACGACGCGGCACACTCACACTCGGCGCCTACTACATCACCGGAAACCCCGACTGGCTCCGTCAGGCCAAAGACGCCTACACCCAGGCGACCCAACTCAGCCCGCACAGCCTAAGCGACCACGTCCGCCTGGCCGACATCTACTGGGACCTCGGTGACTTCGACGCCGCGCAAGCCACGTATAAGCGTGCCCTGAAAATCAGCGAACAGTTCTACTTAGACCCAGATGTCCAGCTACCAGACGAAGAACGCAAACGGATCGAAGCCCGGTTGGCAGACTAGGTCACGGCACTATGATGTTAAATCAGTTGGCCTACCCTGCATGACATGGATATGACATGGCCCAAACAGTAGTCAGCCCCGTCCGTTGTTGAATTGTCTGCGATATCGTTATCCCCTCGTCCGAGCTTGGAACAACGATAAACATGGCTGCCCCAGACCCCGATAGATGTACAGGCATCCCAATGGCATCCTGCACCTGATCTCGTAATTTGCGCAGGCTCGGTTGAACCGTGAATGCGGCTTCGGTCAGGTCGTTAAACAGTGCGTCATTCGCAACAGGCCACGTGCCCGCCAGCGAACGGACCCGCTGTTCGTCGATGTCTGGTTCATGGTTGATCCGGTCGAATGCCTGATACACCGTTGCGGTCGCACACTGCACCGGTGGTAGTATCAGCACTAGGCATATCATGTTGCTGTTATCGGGTGCCGGTTCGATCCGGTCACCGATCCCCGAAACAATCGCCGGTCCTTTGCCGAGCATCGTCCAGACCATGAACCCGACATCACTTCCAAGTCGAAGCCCCAACCGGATTAATTCCTGTTCTTGGAGCTTCAATGAGAACAGGTCATTCAACCCTTTAAGCATCCCGGCGGCATCGCTTGAACCGCCACCGAGTCCCGCACCCGCAGGCAGGGTCTTTCGGACTCTCACTTGAACGGGCAAGGCATAGCCAACATGATCCTGCATCAACTGGTGTGCGCGAAACGCTAGATCAGATGATAAAGGCCAGTCTACTGTTTGCGATAACGGGGAATCGTCATCCCATCCAATGTCGAATGAGTTCTGTCCATCGGCACGCCGTGTGATGTTTACTTGATCGCAGGCTCCCACCGCCACCATCCAGCTACAGATCGAGTGCAACCCGTCTTCCTCGCGAGGTTCACCTACCGATAGCGCCATGTTAACTTTTGCCGGGCATAAAATGTGTAAAGTGTCACGCGGCATCGACACAGTTTAGCGAGGCGGGCGTATCCGGGGGCGGGGCTTCCGGGGGGCTACGTCGCGCTGGGCCCGACCTCGCCTAGCATGATCCGGCCGTGCAGCTGTGACCAGAAGCGCTCGGCCTTGCGGCGGTCGCCCATCTGTGTCTCCCAGGCCGTGATGATCCGCTGGATCACGTCCGGCACGCCGGGGGCTTCCTGGTGATCGCCCGCGCTGGCGAGCCAGAACATCAGGCGGTACTGCTGCGGCTCGTCCGCCGCCGCGTGGGCGTACAGGGCCGCCGACCGCTCGGCCGACACCTCCGCCACCTGCGCCACCGGCTCGAACCTTGCCTGCGTTACCGCGTCCAGCAGCGAACGCTTGTCGTCGAAGTACCGGTAGATCGACCCGACCGCACAACCCAGCTCACGGGCGATCCGTCGGATCGTCGTCCCGTCGTAGCCGGCCTCCGCCAGACAGATCGCCGTCGCGTGCAGGATCTGCGCACGACTCAGGTTGACCGCCTGGGGCCTGGGTACCGGTTCCGAGGGACCGTCTGTAGAGGTAACCGGGGGGGAGGCCGTCTTGCGTTGACGTGCCGGGTCCACGAGGGATTCGGACACGTTGGGGATCGGCCGGGAAGGGTTCAGTGTTGATCCATCAACCATAGTCGTCAAGGTTCACCTCCTTGTGAACACAAGTAGTGTCGGACCAACCGGCGGGCCTGTCAAGGGGGCGGCCTTGGGCCATGAAAATGGTTCACCCGGGCCGATATACCCCGGCCACAGACCCGTAACTAACCCCGAACCCTTTCCCAGCCACCCATTGCCCGCATCTTGGGCCACAACGGCCTACAGATCGCCACCCGCATCCTCGGCCTGCTCATCACCGCCATCGGTGTGCAGTTTTTATTGAGCGGGTTAGCGGCGGTGACGACGATCTTTGATGCGGAGATGTTGGTGAGTTAGCAGCGTACTCGGCGTGGCCGCCGAGGCTAAACAGGAAAGGCGCAAGCTTGTTCTACTTTTAGCCGCCTCGGCCACGCGGCGTAAATCCGTTACCACTCACTCGTGGTCATCTGCTTCCGTTCCTAGTTGTCGGGTCGATTCAAGAACGGGTTAATGATGTCTGGCCGAGGTGGACGTGGAAGAACGGCTAAGATGTCAGCACCCTTAATCCACGTTTGAAAGAAGCGTTCTAGGTCATAAGTCGTCGGTACTATCGTAGAATCGGTTGAGATCAAGACATCGCCCGATGTGTCATTCGTATCACATGCGAATATGTTGCTGCCAAATTCACAGAATGGGAGAACACCCGTTGGCCAAGTATCACCGCACTCGCTCCAACCCTCACATACTTGCTGATACGTGCCCGCTATATCACTTAGGTCTGAGTGATAGCCAACATCAACACCGATAATGCCATATCCTGGGCCAAAGCCGCCGTTACCCACATCGATCAGCAATTCACGTAAAAGTAACGGTAATGGCATTCCAATCGAAGCCTCGGCAGACGCCACTTTTTGGACGGTGGTGGTAGGGAATGGAATATCAATACCACATTGATCGATATGAGACTTGATCGAATGGATGATTTCACTTTGCATGACCATGACCGGTTAGGTTGTAAAGATCAATTGCCGCTAATCAATTCTGTGTAATCCGTCACTCATCCGTAACACACCCTTCGCTCGCGGGCTTCACGTTCTTGATGTACTTGTAGAGCGTCCCGCGGTTGGCTTTGTAGGGCGGTTGTTTCCAGGCGGCTTTGCGTTTGGCTAGTTCGTCGTCGCTGACCTTCATCTCGATGATGTTGGATTCCGCGTCTATGTGGATCGTGTCGCCGTCCTGAACGAGTGCGATGGGGCCGCCTTCCTGGGCTTCGGGGCAGACGTGGCCGATGATGAAGCCGTGGGAGCCGCCTGAGAATCGGCCGT
>JAJDCW010000199.1 GCA_029260635.1 Phycisphaeraceae bacterium
AGGCGTGCAAGATGACGCAGGCCTGTGGCTGCTGATCCGCCGGAGCGAAAACGTGGCCGCCCCACTGAAAGTCTGCTTCCCCGGCGGGGCGGTGGAGCCGGGGGAAGACCGGGACACCGCGGCGATACGCGAGGTCCGCGAGGAATTGGGGCTGGATGTCGAACTGATCGGCCAGGTTTGGCAGCACGCATTCACCGACCGCAACCTCACGCTGTTTGGCTACCTGGCCAAACTCATTAACGGGACGCTCACGCCAGACCCGCACGAGGTCGCTGAGGTGCTCTGCCTGACCACGGACCAGGCCGGGACGCATCCGGACGCGATGCCGATGACGGATCAGTTTGTGGCGGCGCTGAATGCGGCGGTTCGAAGCGTGTGACTTACGGGGGGGAGACTAGATCGACTGGAAAGGATATCCGGGCCAAGGCCCGTTGGGTCATGACCCGGCTTCGGGGGTGGATTTGATAGGAATTATTCCGGATCAGTGGCGGGGTCATCAAACATCGGGGGGAGGCTTCTGAGTTCTTTGATCAGGTCTTCGCTGGCGCCGGGGATCTCAACGAAATGGGTGATGTCCTTGGCGAACTGCTCGTTAATCTTTTGCGACTTCACGCGGTATTTGCTGATTGTCTCGGCCTGGGCCTTGTCCGGGATGGCACGCATCTTCGGGACCAGGTCACGCATGTCCTGCACGATCAGCAAGACCTCGTTAGAAACCGCCTGCGCATCCGCCTCACTCTGCACCCCCGCCAGCAGCTTGCCGATCTTCTCGACATTGGTCAGGTAAGACTCCATGACCCGGTCCGCGTCGGTTGAGACCGACGGGTTCTCCCGGTCGCCGCCGCAGCCGATGAGGAGCACAACCGCTACGAAAAGAACAAATATTCTGAGTACATGTTTCATACCGCATCACTCCGTAGTCCCCCGCGATTTGCACCCCCACAGCCCCCGGCTCTGCCGGGGGACCCAATACCTTAACCGCCGCCCAATCCCCCAGCGAAGCCTGGGGATGTGGGGAAGATTCCCACCGCTTTGATCGACGAGATCCGAATCGCGCAATGAAAAACCCCGGACGCGGGGTCCGGGGCTCGTGTGGTGGTGGGTGGTGTGCCGCCGTATCAGACTCCGGCAAGTTCGCCGGCCAGCAGGCTCTTGCCGACGCTGTGCAGGTCGTGGCAGGCCTCTTTGACCCGGTCGCACATCGCCTGTTCGCCGACCTTCATCCAGGCACGGGGGTCGTAGATTTTCTTGTTGCCGACCTCGCCGTCGATCTTCAGGCAGCCGTCGTAGTTTTTCATCATGTAATCGATGACGCCACGGGTGAAGGCGTACTGGGTGTCTGTGTCGACGTTCATCTTGATGACGCCGTAGCCCAGGGTCTCTTCGATCTCGTGCTTCTCGGAGCCCGACCCGCCGTGGAAGACCAGCCAGAACTTGGCGTCTTCGCCGTACGCTTTGCGGAGCGCGTCCTGACCTTGCTTGAGGATGCCGGGTTTGAGCTTGACGGCCCCGGGCTTGTAGGCCCCGTGGACGTTGCCGAAGGTCGCGGCGAACATATATTTGCCGTCCTTGACTTCCCCGAGACGACGGTAGACCTCGACCATGTCTTCGGGGGTCGTGTAGAGCTTTTCTTCGGGGGTGTCCTCGCTGCCGGCGGCGCCGTCTTCTTCACCGCCGACCACACCGGCCTCGACCTCAAGGATCTGGCCGATCTTACTCATCCGCTTAAGCAGAGGCACGGCCACGTCCATGTTCACGTTCAGAGGCTCACCCGAACCATCCATCATGTGGCTGGAGAACAGGGGCAACTTGCCCGCGGCGACACGGCGTTCGGATTCCTCGATCAGCGGGATCAGGAAGCTGTCGACCTTGTCCGGCATGCAGTGGTCGGTGTGCAGCGCGACGTAGACGTTGTACTTCTCGGCAACGCGGTGGATGTGCTCGGCGAGGCTGATCGCACCGACGACCATGTCCTTAACGCCCAGGCCCGAGGCGAACTGGCCGCCGCCGGTGGAGACCTGGACCATGCCGTCGCTCTTACAGTCGGCGAAGGCCTTGATCGCGGCGTTGGCGGTGATCTCGCTGGTCACGTTGATCGCAGGAAATGCGAAATTATTTTCGTAAGCGTTGTCCAGCATCTTGCAGTAAGTTGAGTAGTCCGGTACGGGCATGTCGCGCCTCTTTCCTAAAATCGGATCGGGTTATCGTGGGAAACAATAAGTTCGCCGACATCCGGGGGGCGTGCGGTCGGCGGGGCCTGCCCGGGCTAATCCGAGCGAAGAGCTTCAGTATAGCGGGCCAAAACCCATAAGCCAAACGGGTCCGAAGATGAAAAGCCCTTTGCGTATGTAACAAGTGAAACACCCGCTTTCGTCACATCCACGTTTGAGCTACAAATCCACCATGGCAAACACCCCCATTCGTTCTGTGACCCTCCCCAAAGGCTTCCGTGCCGCCGGGACAACCTGCGGGATCAAGCCCTCGGGCAAACCCGACATGGCCCTGATCGTCGCCGATGTGCCCTGCGCCGCCGCCGCGGTATTCACGCGGAACCGCCTGCCCGGCGCCCCCATCATCGCGGGCAAACGCCACCTGCGTGACGGCAAGGCTCAGGCCATTGTCATCAACGCCGGCGTCGCCAACGACGCGACCGGCCAGGAAGGCATCGACAACGCCATCACGACCTGCAAACGGGTCACGGAAGAACTGGCTACCCGCCACGGGATCGCGCTGAACTTCCGCGACGTCATCCCCAGCTCCACCGGCGTGATCGGCCCGCAACTGCCGATGGACAAGATATCCCAAGGCGTCATCGACCTGGTGAAGAACCTTGCCCGCGGTCCTAAGCCCGACGCCGACGCCTCCCGGGGCATTATGACTACCGACCTGACTCCCAAGCCCGGCAACACGTCCGTCAAGCTTGGCAACACCACCGCTCGCCTCGGCGGGATCGCCAAAGGCAGCGGGATGATCTCACCGAACCTCGCGACCATGCTCGTGTTCATCACCACCGACGCCGCGATCAAGCCCGCGATGCTCAAGCTGGCGTTGAAGAAGGCGACCACCGCCAGCTTCAACCGCATCAGCGTCGACCAGCACACCAGCCCCAGCGACACCGTCGCCATCCTCGCCTCGGGTCTGGCGGGCAACCGTACCATCACCCGCCCAGGCAAGGCATTCGATCAATTTACAGAAAAACTCACCGGCCTCTGCAATAACCTAGCCTACCAGATCGTCAAGGATGGAGAAGGTGCGACGCGGGTGTTCCACGTCGCCGTATCAGGGGCACGCAGCGAGCGCCACGCCGACCGGGTCGCCAAGGCCGTCGTCGACTCCCCCCTGGTCAAGACCGCGGTCCACGGCGGCGACCCCAACTGGGGCCGGATCGTCACCGCCGCCGGCTACGCAGGCGTTCCCATCACCCCCAACACCCTGTCCCTGACCATCGCAGGCCAGGTCGCCGCAGGAAAATCAGGATCACAGGCTTCCGGGGGTGGGGGTGGGGTCTGCGTCTTCAACCAAGGCGTCCCGACCCGGTTGACCAGCCTAGAAAACAAGCGTTTAAAGGCCGCCATGAAGCAAAAAGAAGTCTATTTCACCCTCGACCTGGGCCAGGGCAACGCCGCCGTCTCCTGGCTGGGCTGTGACCTCAGCCGGGAGTACATCCGGATCAACGCGGAATATACGACGTGAGCGGTCGGGTATCGGGTGTCGGGGCTCGGTTATCGGCAAGAAACCCGGCCCGATATGCCTCCTGAAACGCCCCCCGCCCCCACTTTCTAAAACCCGATCCCCGAACCCCGATACCCGAACCCCGATTCTTTGACACCCCCCCGCCCCCCGGTTACATTTAACTAGCTGAAAAGCCAACAATAAAGAGCCCCCAGACGTGACCCCGCCTTGTCCTGTGGGGGCACCCAAACTTTAGTTCAGGGAGTAGTGCCATGACCGTGACTTCGACCCGTTCCCGTATCACCGCCGCGATCGCCGCCATCACGCTTGCCGGGCTCGCTCCCTCGGATGTCTCGGCGGGGACCATGCAGACCGCTGGACACGACTTTATCCACCGCAATCTGGCCAACCAGTCCACTTACGACAGCGTCGTATCACTGAACATTATTGGCAGCACCGGCGCAGGCACACAGACCGGTGACACCCTCGCCTCGGGCGTCATCATCGGCGGCCGTTACCTGCTTACGGCGGCGCACAACGTAGATTTTGCAACTGACATTTTTGTTAATGTCCGCGGAAAAACCGTCCGGGCAAGCCGGTGGGTTGTGAATGTCAACCACTACAACTGGGACTTCTCCGATGTCAACCGTGACCGGGCCGACTCCGAATACAACCCTTTCCCTGACATGACCAGCCGCGGTTTTGAAGAGGGGCACGATATCGCGCTTATTGAGTTGCCTACACGCATCCCAAGGGCCCGCACGATGAGAGCCAAGCTCAGCGGCAACGTGAATCAGGCCAATGGTAAGACGGGCACGATTGTGGGCTTCGGTGCCGCAGGTGACGGGGAGTTTGGCTTTGACCTGGCTTCGGGGCCTGGCGTAAAACGGGCCGGCCAAAACAAGATCGACATACTTAATAGTGCTATCGGTGGCCAACTGAGTGTTGACTTCGACGTTGAACCCACGGACCCGATATTCAACAGCCCTTTGAACCCCAAATTCAATTCATTTACCGGGCAGGTTGAAGGTATTACCGAAGACGACATCCCTCTATCGCAAGAGTATATGCCCGCCGTGGGCGATAGTGGCGGGGGCCTGTTTGTCAATGGCAACACGCTGGCCGGTATCACATCATGGACGTCACGCTCGGACTCAACCTTCTTCAGCCAGGCCTACTTCACGACGATCGCCAAGCACCGCAGGTGGATCACCGATAACATCCAGGCGCTCAAGGGGCTGCGTGTCTTCCGAGGGAACCTCAAAGTCTGGCAGGAGATCCCGGACACCGACCCGCCCCGCTTCAACAAGATCAGTGATTTCGGTGCCCCCGGCTTCGCCCTGATCCCCGAACGTGAAGATCGCATGGGTGACGGCATTGATGACGCGGCAGACAATACCTTCGGTTTTGTCTTCAGCGATCCGCTTCGATCCCCCGGCCCGTTGAGCTATAAAGTTGACGGCAGCGCCGTCCCCGAGCCCGCCAGCCTCGCCCTGCTGAGCCTCGGCGGCCTCGCCATGCTCCGCCGCACGCGGGACTGAGCCCGGCACGACATCCTCATCAAATAACAAAACAACCGGCCAGTCCCTCCGACTGGTCGGTTGCTTTTATAGATCAACATATGATTCAGGGGTTGTCGCCACAAATAGGCACAAAAGGCCACATAATCGAACCCGGGCCCTTGGTGAACTGTTGTGCTTTTTCCCATTCTTACAAACCACGCGGGCTTAGCCGCGCTTAGCGAACATCAGCAGCCCAAGCCCCATCAGGACCAGGCTCGCCGGCTCGGGGATGATGGTCGTATTGATGGTCAAGGCGTCCTTGCTGATCGTCGCGCTGCCGCCGGCCAGGGCGCTGGCGACCAGGGTGTTGTCCATCGCGACGATGATGCTGCTGGTTTCGATGCCCAGGTCTGCGAAGTCGATCAGCGCCGCGCCCAGCCAGGTCCCCGTGCCCGGGCCGTCAACCGGGAACATATCGCCGGGGGCGGGGATGCCTCCCGGGCTGACGACCATATGGATCGGGTCTGCAAGCAGGACGAAGGCTTGTGCCAGTTCATCGAAGTAGCGGACGGTCAATGTCCCGGCCGCCGATACGGCCCCGCCCTGGCTGACGGAATAAGACCCGGACTCGAAGATCGACATCGTGCCGATCAGCTTCCCCGGGTCGGCGTCGAACGTGAACTCCACCGCCCCGCCGGTCAGGTCGGAGGCGTCATCGCTGGCGCTGGCGGTGAAAGAAGGCAGCGGGAACATCATCACATTGCCGGCACCCGCCGAGGGGGCGCCGTACAACGGCAGGGGGTCGGTGATCGAGATCTCGACGATGTTGTCGTACACCCCGTCCTGTACGACGACCGCCCCGGGATGGGGCAGGCTCGCCGCGTGTGCCAAGGTTGATAGACCCAGCACCCCTACCGCTATCAGACACAGACCGGTCTTAACCATCGACATCGCTACTTTCCCTTTCTCCCACCCGCCCCGTCGGGCTCTCTGCCCACCAGCCACCGGGAAACAGAACCGGTGCAGATGAAATCTAGCCCACGCCTATGAGCGTGCTACCCGGACACCGGTTTTTCTCGCTTAAAGCTCGGAAATAACCGTTACAGATGGACCCCGTCAGCAATATCCATAAGATCAAGGCGTTGGATGTCAGCAGACCCAGGTTCAGGCGGGACCCCAGGCTATGAGCTATTTCATGAAGGTGCTGTTGTGTTTGGCGGTCGTGCTGTGCCTCGTCCTCTCCGGCGACGCCCCACCCCCCGGGATTGAAAACACAGCGCAAGGCAAAAACACACCCGCTTCCACACTCGGCCCTCATGTCGTCCGCGGCGTGAATTACGCCCACCTCCACCGCGGCGGACGTGGCTACGGCTCCGACGCATCAGAGCGTGAACTCGCCAACCTCCGGGCGTTGGGGATCGACTGGATCGCGCTGAATCCTTTTGGCTACCAACAGTCGGCCGACCAGGACCATGTCTCTGGTTACGACCCCGACCAACCCCTTTCAGATTTCACCAAACCGCTGGCAACCGAGGGGGAAGACCCACACGGCCCCGGCCGAGACCGGTCGATGACCGACCGCCACCTTGTTGAACAGATCGCCGACGCACACAGGCTCGGCGTGAAGGTGATGGTCAAGCCGCACATCTGGTCACGCGACTTCCGGGACGGCGGCGCATGGCACGGGACGATCCAACAGAACACGCCCGAAGACCACGAGTCCTGGCGTAAGTCCTACCTCCGCTTCATCCTCCACCACGCCCGGCTGGCCCAGCAGACCAACACCGAGGCCCTGTGTTTGGGGACCGAACTGATCAGCCAGACAGCGAACCACCAGGATGATTGGCGGACCGTGATCCGTGAGGTCCGGAAGGTCTACGACGGCCAACTGACCTACGCCGCACACTGGGACACCGAGTTCAGCCACATCACGTTCTGGGACGAGCTGGACGCGATCG
>JAJDCW010000200.1 GCA_029260635.1 Phycisphaeraceae bacterium
TCGTGCCGACATCGCCGGGGGTGTCGCGGGAAGTGTCCAGCGGGCCGAGTGTGTTAAGCGCCTGCGCCAGGTCGTGGCGGAGTTGTTTGAGTTGTTCGGAGAGTGCGGGGTCGTCGAGCGTGAAGCGCGCGGCGTCTTCCATGACACGCAGGGCTTCGCGTGCGCGGTTGGCGTTGGCGTCGAGGATGCGTTGGACGCCGGGCATGTCAGGCGCCCTTGGGGGGTTTGGGGTGGTATATCATCCAGAGGTTCCGCAGGTAGATCAGCCAGCCGGTGCCCTGGCCGAGGAACCCGACGATGTCCTTGCGCCAGATGAAGTAGGTGATGAGCATGGACGCGCCGATCAGGCTCATCCACCAGAAAGCGGGTGGGACGATGGATTGTTGTTCTTTCTCGCTGACAAGCCACTGCACGACCATCCGCCCGGTGAACAGGACCTGGCCCAAAAGGCCCAGCACGACCCACGCAATACCGTAGGGCGTTGAGATGTTCAGCAGCTTGAAGGTGAACGATCGCGAATCGTCTTTGCGCAAGAGCTGGTTGGCGTAGTCTTGGGGGGTGAGTACGTCCTCGTCGCCGTTGAGGTAGGTCACTTTATAGTAGGGCGAGGGGTTATCATCGTCCGGCGGCATCAGCCACGCCGACTCGACCATGCCCGGCGTGTCGTGCATCGCCACGGCGAGCGATTGTTCGCCCAGATACATCTGCCATGCGAGATAGCCCACACCGATCAGTGTGATGAGGATAAAGCCGATCACCATGTATCGTCGCTTCATGGCTTGACCTCGGCGGTGTCGTGGGGTGCGATCGTGTCGGTCGAGGTGTCGCGGTAGCGTTTGGTCATCCAACGCACGGCGAACAGGTCGGCCAGCCCCGCCGGGCCGCGGGAGAGAAGCCCCATGCCGTACTTGGTGTCGCCGGTGTGTCGGGCGTGGTGGGTGACGGGAACTTCGATGATCTTCGCCCCGAGCATGCGGGCGTAGGCGGGCATGAAGCGGTGCATCCCCTTGAATTGCAGGGGGAGTTGCCTGGCGATCTCGGCGCGGACGACGCGGGCCGAGCAGCCGGTGTCGCGGACGGGGTCGTTGAGTATCCACAGGCGGGCCTTCCGACCGATGAGGCTGGCGATCTTGCGGATGGCGTGGTCGTTGCGGTTGGCCGATCGGTCGCCCTGTACCATGTCCACGGTTTGCTCGTCGATCTTCGCGAACATGCCGGGGAGGTCGGCCGGGTCGTTCTGAAGATCGGCGTCGAGTGTGGCGATGTAGCGGCCGTGCGCGGCTTGGATGCCGGCGTGCATCGCGGCGGATTGGCCGCGTGGGTTAGGCCGATGCAGCACACGGAGGAAGGCGTGCTGAGTCTGTAAAGATCGCAGGTTGCTAAGCGTCTGGTCGGTTGACCCGTCGTCGACGATGATTAGTTCGGCGTCTATATTCGCGTCACTCATGGCCTTGCTGACCTGTTCGACCAGGGGCCCGACGTTGTCCTGCTCGTTCAAGGCCGGGACCACGATCGACAGCGATAGCGCACCCGCTGTTCCGTTCCTGACAGCGGTTGTGGGTACTGAGTCCGTCATTGCACACCCGGCAGCAGGTTGGATGGCGCGGGTGTTGTCGCATCGCTTATTGTTTTTTTCATCAGCGGCCCGCGAGAGAGTGGGATCAGCATGACGCTCATGAAGACGATCGACCAGAGCGACCAGCAGACCATCGCCTTGCCGGGGTAGTGCCGCAGGGCAAAGCGTGTGCTTAGGGCGGTGATGAGCAGGAGGCAGGCGCTCAGGCCAAGCCAGAAGTACCAGGCCATGGGTGCGACGACGGGTTGGTTAAAGATACCGCGCTCGATCAGGGCGTTCTGGAAGTACATCCCCGCGGGCAGTGCGATGGAGACGACCAACAGCATCGCGAGGTGCGGCCAGCGCGTGATGCGCCATGTCCGCGCGTGTCGAGCTTCTGCGGAGAGGTCGCTGAAAAGTCTCAGGCACTGCCCGATGAGGATGGCGGCCGCGGGGAGGATCGGCAGCAGGCCGTCCAGCCCGTCGCGCCCGGGGCCGGTGATGACCAAAAGCATCACGCTCAGCAGCCAGGCCCATCCGATGAAGACCCGTCGGCGTACGCCCGACGAGGAGGCGCTGAAGGGTTGCGCCGATGACCCGATCAGCCAGAGCGTCCAGGGCAGGACCATGATGAGTACGAGCAGGCCGCGGTCGGACAGCGCCCGGCCGAAGGTGGACGGGCTTGCCATGATCTCGGGCCAGAGCGAGCCGATCCACTGCTGCCAGATCTGCGTGTCCTGCTCGTGGACGTAGAGTGCCCATGGCATGACCATTAACGCGGCGATGAAGACCGATGCGACCAGTCCAAGCAGGTGGCTGACGCGGTTGGGGCACATGATCGAGATGACCAGGATCGGCAGCAGGATCAGGGGGGCGACCACGAAACTGCCGGTGAGCACGGCCATGCCTAAGGCGATCCCACAGATGATCCAGCCGATGGCTTGGCGTGGCAGCGAAGGGGTGGTACGCAGGGGCCGCAGCGCCCACATCGCGCTGGCAACGGCGAGCGTCTGCATGCCGACCAGCGGCATCTGAGGCGAGCCGGCCCGTGCGAAGAGGATCAACACCGGGCAGGCGAGGATGGTCAGCGCCGAGAAGGAAGCGGTCTTCAGGCCACCGACCGAGAAACCGGCCCAGAAGACGGCGGCGATGGTGAGCAGGGCAAACATCGCGCTGACGAGTCGCATCTGATAAGCGATCTGGCCGTCGGTCGCGGTCAACGGGTCCAGCGATGTCAACGCAAGCTGGTTGAGCCAGACGATACCGGGCGGTGTGTTCAGTTGAGCCCGGCTGTCTGAGACCGGGACGATCGATTCCAGCGTCACATCGCCCTGATACATCATGTGGCGGTGCCGCCAGGACTCGGCGGTGATCTGGAGCGTACGTTCATGTTCGTCGTTGGGCGCGTTGTAGGTCCCCAGGTAGGTGTAGATAGGGATGGCGGTCACGGCGAGCAGGGCCAGGAGGATCATCCAGGCCATGGACCGGTCGCGCACCGGTGCGGGGCCGGCGGGCGGTTTGGATTGGGGGCCGACCGTTTTGGCGGACACGCGTTCAGGCCGTGGCTCGGACCGGTTGGGCTTGGGATGATCCGCCGAGTTGTCCGTGGCGTGGCCTTCGGCCGGCTTCGCATCGTCAGACGCGGCCGATGGGGGCCCGGGTTGATTGGTCTCGGTCGGCATGAAGGGGATTGGGTATGGATGAATGGATCGAGGATCGGTAAGTCGGACCCGGTATTCTAATCGGGGTCAGGGGTGCGTGCGAGCCAGCGGCGTGGAGGCGCCATAAAGCGGGTCAGGTGTTCGGCCGGGGGCCCACCACCGCCTGCTTGAGCCGTTTGAGTTGTGCCTGGACCTCTTGCCGAAGGCCTGCATCCATGGATTGATGCCCGAACCGGACCCGGTAGAAGATGTCGGTTAATAAGAGGACCGGTGCCATCTGGTCGGGGTGGTCGTGTGCGAGTTGCATGGCGTAGTCCCTTGGGTTCTTCCATTTGGGCCTGACATGACCATGCTCGGCGAGCAGGTCGTTCATGTCCAGGAAGAAGGCGAGTTGTTTGGCCAGGTCCACTTGCTGTTCGGGGGGGAGGTTGGTGAGTTTGAGGATCGTCAGCCTTCGGCGTCGGATGTAGACGATGCGTAAAAGCACCGCCGTGATTATCAGCGCGAGTATCGCGGAACTTATGGCCTTGAAGGTGTTGGCTTTGTCCAGCCGCCAGGCGGTCGGGAGTGTTCGGATAAACATGACGGCCTGCCCGATCACGCTGTCCGGCCCGGTGGACAGGCTCCTGAACCGCTGGTTGATATTCGTAAGCAGTGCGTGTCGTGTGCTGACGTCGTAGGCGACGATGGATCGGATCCACCCGAACTCGATGTGTTCGTAGGCCTCACGGAGCGTGGTGAGCAGCCAGGTGCGGTTGTTGCGGTTCTGCCGATCGATCTCCTGGGCGGGCGTCGCGTCGAAGCTTTTCCAGCCCCGTTCAGGCCCGAGGTTGACTTCGGTCCACGCGTGCGCGTCGCTCTGACGGACGACGTAGTACCCCCCGATCTTGTTGAACTCGCCGGCGCGGAAACCGGTGACCACGCGGGCCTGCATGCCCAGTGAGCGCGTCATGGCCGCGAGCGCCGATGCGAACAACTCACAGTGCCCGGCGCGGTGTTCGAACATGAAATCGATGATGGGTTCGCGTTCCTGCCCGAACCTTGGCCCGGACAGCTGGTATGAGTAGGTGTTTTTCATGTGGTTGGCCAGCACCCGGGCGATCCGCTCATCGTCCGGTGTGTAGGCCGCGTTGAAGTCTCGGTCCAGGTCGTATTGCTTGAGGATGCCCCGTGCGTACTCGGCGATCCGGTCGGTCTGGATGGTCCAGCCCCGCGCGTAGCGCAGGTGGTTAAACGGTGTTAACGGGAGGGGCTGATTGATCGACGGGCTGATGCTGTTGGGCTGGCCCAGGCCCAGATACCGCTGATGCAGGTTTTCGACCGGGCCGGTCGGCCAGTAGATGTCGTAGATCACCGCCCCCATGACCGAGCCGCCGGAGGAGAGTTGCAGGTCTTCCTGGCTGAAGACGACCGACGAAATGTACTCGCTGCGGAACTGTGTGACGGGCAGGAGCGTGAACAGGTTGCGGTGGCCGATCTGGCGCAGCGTGACCCGGGCGTGCATCATCCGGGACGTGATCGGCAGGTTGGCCAGCTGGATGCCGTGGCTCTCGATGTTGATCCGGCGGTCCGACTCGATGGCGTCCTGGCCGCGTTTCCACGTGCGCGTCGACTGGTCGTATATATCCAGGGAAGCGCCGCGCATGAGCCAGGAGTCGTTCCCGACCGGTTCGCCGTTCCGTTCAATGAGCACGTTCATGACCGGCTCGTGGCTGCCCTGCGCGATGGGGGGGCCGTCGAGCCGGACCTGCTGGCTGAATCCGACCTGCCGGGGGCGAAGCACGCCTTCGCCGCTGCCGGAGATGCTCAGGTCTTTCGTGCGTGGGATCAGGACGAAGACGACGACGGCTGTCGCCGCCGATGCGCAGGCGATCACCGCGGCGGCGGAGCGGAGCTGCCAGCGGTACCCCCGTCCGACCACGGGTTTGGGTTGCGTGGCCCGTTTGCGGTCAGGCGCGGCATGGCGGTTGGCCTCGAAGACGCGGTCCCGGCTGCTCTTTAGCTGAAAGACCAAGACCGTCATCATCGCCAGCACACAGTAAAACGCCAACATGATGCCGTAGAGGATCGATACGCTCAGGATGCTCGCGCCGATCATCTGAAGCAGGCTCAGGATCAGCAGCTGCCCGTACTCGCGGTTGGTCTTCTTGCCAAAGAGGATCAGGACCTGCAGCCACATCGTGAAGTGGCCCATCGTGACGATGATGTTTGACCGCGTCAGCGCCAACGTGGTGAACATCCAGGCCACGACGCCCAGCGCGGTCATGTTGATCACCCACCACGGCAGGGGCTTGCCCCAGGGGCTGTCGGTGATGAACCGAGAGAACACCACCAGCGATCCCGCGACCATCAGCATGCCCGGGTTCGCCTCGGCGTAGCAGAACGTCAGGATCCCCATCAGGACCTGATAGAACGCGACGCGGCTGAATGTCTGGGTGAGGTCCATAGCTTACGGGTGGGTCTGTAAGGTGAAGCCTTCTTCGGCCTTATGTTCAGGCGGGTTGGTGTGTGCGGGCAGCCAGTGCTTGATACCCGCGACGTTAATCAGGGTGGCCTTATCTTGCGGACCGTCTTGTGTGCTTGCTGCGGGGTTGGGTCTGACGATGACGGTCGGATGGATCGGCTGGGGGTTGTGCGTCTGCTGGGTGTCGGCCAGGTTCAGGCTTGCCAGGGTATCCAGCAGGCGGGTCCGGTGGGCGGGGGTGTGATTCATCGGCAGCGCGGCCGCGGCGACACCTTTCACTTCCAGCCCGACGTGGATGCCGTGCAGGCAGGCCTCGCGTATCAACGAACCGGCGAGGTTGATCGCTTCTTCCTGCGCGTTGGCCCACGCATCACCACGGACCACAGCCGCTTGAGATTGATTGGATTCATCGTGGCCGGCGAGGTCCAGGAGGATCATCATCCTCGGGGGCCTGGGCTTGGCCATCTCGCGTGACACGAGGTTGTTGGATCGTGCGGAGTGCTTCCAGTCGATGAGTTTGTAGTTGTCGCCGGGCCGGTAGGGGCGCAGGCCGAAGAACTCATCCATCCCGCCGCCGCGGTCGGCGTGCCTGGCGTTGCTGATGTCGTTCCCGGACAGCGACAGCGCCGTCTGGCGATTGAGTCGGCGCAGCGGCGGGTAGATGAGGACCTCGCCGGGCTGTTGGAAGTAAATGGCCTTGCGCATGATCCCGAACGGGAAGCCCGAGCGGACAATGATCTTCTCAAACCTCAGGGTGCCTCGGCGGACCGGCCAGCAGGGCGCTTCGGCCTGGATGCTCTGGCCGGACCCGACGTGCAGGACCCACCCGAAAGGTCGGCCAAGCAGTCTCGGTGGGTTCTCGCCGAATGGCCCGGCGGTCTGCTTGGCGTATCGGCCGCGGCGGTAGCCGGCCCAGGTCTCGATGATCTCGACACTGAAACACGCGAACCGTGAGCGGTTGGTGATGTGATACCGCAGGATCAGCGGTTCCCCCGCCACACCCCGTTGCGGAGCCAGACGCTGGACTTCCAGGTTGTTCAGTGTGAATAAGGCGGCGAGCACGGAGACGCCCAGCGAGCCCAGGATCAGCCCCAGCGCCCAGAACAACAGATTCGCCTGCGTGTAGAACGCGGCAAAGGTGATCAGGGCCGTGACCATCAGGTAGATCAGGCTGCCCTGACTAAGTTGGATTCGGCCAAACGACCTGTCCATCACGCCTCCACGGCAGGACCGAACATGCACACGACTCTACTGCATGTACGGCTCGCCCATCTCCAGGGTCTCATCCATCAGGCCGGGCGGTTCGGGCTTATAGTTGTCTTCTCCGCCGACCAGCGTGACCAGCAGCCGCTGCTTGGGGCCGGGCAGGCGTATGTCCTGCGTCGCTGTGTTGTAGCCGGAACGCCGGACGACCACCCGGATGTCGTATTCCAGGTAGCCCGCGCCCGGTTCCTCGACGGGCACCGCGAACGTGCCATCGATATCGGATAGAGCGCGTTGCAGGACTTTGCGTGCCAGCCGATCCGGGTCGAGCGTAACCTCGATCGACGCCATCGGCATGCCGTAGCCTTGGGTGAGTCGCGGGTCGTCTTGATCCACGACCGTCATCGTCGAGACGGCGCCTTCAATCACGACGCCCCGCATCTGATAAGAACTACAACCGGTGAGCCCGGAGATAAGCAACAGGCAGGACATGGTCACGATAAAACGTATTGGCCCGTAGATTGTTTTCATGCAACATCTCAATCAACTGTTAGCCGGAGGATTCCGGCACGGGCGTATCAGAGTTGTGGGACTTTGGACTTCTCGACCTTGGGCAGGTCTTTGAGGCTTGACAGGCCGAAGGCTTCGAGGAAGCCCTTGGTCGTGCCGTAGAGCATGGGTCGGCCGATCTCTTCGGCGCGGCCGACGATCTTGACCATGTGCCGCTCCATCAGGCTGCGCAGGACCTCGCCACACGCCACACCACGGATACTCTCGACCTGCGCCCGCATGATGGGCTGCTGATACGCAACGATCGCCAGCGTCTCCATCGCGGCCGGGCTCAGGTGTGTCTGGGCTCGGCTCTTGTGCAGCTCGCTTAGCACGTCGGCGTATTGCGGTAGGGTCAGAACCTGCAACCCGCCGGCGACCTTCTCGATGCGGAAGCTGCGCCCCGACTTCTCGTAGAC
This sequence comes from Phycisphaeraceae bacterium, assembly GCA_029260635.1. GTDB lineage: Bacteria > Planctomycetota > Phycisphaerae > Phycisphaerales > Phycisphaeraceae > JAJRRS01. The sequence goes on from JAJDCW010000200.1 coordinate 7,852, forward strand.
CTCATTGAGCTGTTCTGCGGCGTCCTCGATCGCCTTGCTGCCGAACCCGCCCAGCAGGTCTGACAGCTTGCCGGTGGTCATTGGTCGATCGGTCGTCAGCAGCGCAGCTTCGACCTTCAACGCAAGCTCGTCGGCCTGCTTGCGTGTGAGCTTGGGCACCTCGGCCTTGGGCTCTTTGGCTTTAGCCTTGGAAGCCTCGGTCGCTTCATCGGTTTCGGCCTGCTCGGCCACGTCCTGTTGTACAGCCTGGTCTGTGTCGGTCATGGACACATTGTACGGCAACCGGGAGGGAATGGGGTATAGCCGCGTGCTAAGAATTTACGCCAGTGCGCCGCTGGATCGCAGGGAGGCGATGCGGGGCTGGAGGTTCCGGCCCGGGCAGATGGTGGGGCCCAGCTCGCGGTGGGTGTAGACCCGCTTGACCGGGACACGGTACTTGGCCATCAGGTGTCGGAGTGTGGACTGCAACGAGGTGAGCTGTGCCTGGGAGGGCGATTGCTTCTCGAAGTTGCCCAGCAGCATGACGCCGACGTTGTGCGGGTTCTGGTTGCTGACGTGGGCACCCTGGTAGGCGACGGAACGCCCCTCGATCACCCGGCCAGCTCGGTCGATGACGTAGTGGTAGCCGATGTCGCCCCAGCGGCGGTCGCGGGTATGGATGTTGCGGACCTGCTCCATGCGTGCGCGGGTGCTGGCCTCATCGGTGAACCAGACGGGGGTGTGCCCCTCGTGGTGGATGGTGATCCGGTTGACGCCCATCATCGGATTAACCTTGGAGCGGATCGGCCCCGAGCGGGTCCACCACGACCGGGGACGCATGCCGGGGGGGCCCGCGGTTGCGATGGGCGTGGGGGCCGGTTGAATGGGGGTGCGCGGCGCGGCGACGGTGCGTGTGTCGGTGCCGGTGCGGATGGGTTGGCTGACACCGTTAGGCCAGGGCGTGCCGGGCCGACGGTTCAGGCTGGTGGGCGTCTGGGTGCAGCCCGTGACCAGCAGTCCCAGGGAAGTCAGCAGCAGTTCTCTACGGGTGAGCTTCATGCGTCGGCCTGTGTTGATGTTGCCCGCTGTTGCGGCGCGGCGTGTGGGTGAACCCACAGGTATAAGCTAACAAAACATCGGCGTTCGGGTCGAGCGGTCTGGATAAATTATCGGGCGCTGAGTGTGTGAGAATACGGTCTGTGAGGTATCGGTAGAGGCCGGCCGGGGTTAAGGGTTTTGTGGGCTTGTTATATGAAAATAAATAGGCGTGGGGTGGTGTGACGGCACATTAAGCCGCCTCCGCCGGGGTGGGGTCTTGTCGTTTTTTTGTGATCGACAGGGGGAGCTTGCGGGCGATGATGATCAGCGGGTGGTCGGGGTTGCCCTGCCTGGGGTCGGTGAGGATGTTCCACCCGCCGACGCCCTGGAGTTGGATGACCAGCTCCTGGGCTTTGTATCGGCGGTTGGCTTCGTAGGGGTCCCGGGTGTGCTCCGGGCGTTTGGTGAGGATGACGATCAGGCCGTCCTCAGCGAGCAGGCGGTGGGTGTCACGGATCAGGGCCACGGGGTTGTCATGCGCCTCGACCTGGTCGTAGATCAATGCGATGTCGGTGGATCCATCTTCCAGTGGGACCCGTCTGGGGTCTGATTGGTGAATGAAGCCTGGCGGGCTGGTGGGGTAGGTCTGGCTCGCGACAAACTGCTTGGCCAGACTGATCAGGTTCGGATCGGTGTCGATGCCGGTACAACTTAGACTCTCCCCGGCCAGCAGGTGAGCGATCAATCCACTGCGACAGCCAAGCAGGGCCAGCTTCTTGGGTTTGTCGGACTTGCTTTGCTTGATCTGTGACATGACCTGAAGCGCGACCGCGGCCCGCAAATCGGTGCCGGCCTTGTAAGCGGGGTCCCGGCCGTACCGGGCCCAGTCACTCTGCTCGATCGCCCGTTGGGGGTCTCCGGTCGACACCGGGATCGGCCCGGGCGGGGGCGTGCCGAAGACCTGTGCGTTCCAGAGCAGCGGCGTGCCTTTGTATCTTTCACGCACCACGTCCAGATCCGGCGCAATCCGGTCGAACCCCCATTTGGTGCGGAAGGTATCGAGTGTCTGAGCGACCCCGTCATCGGTGTCCGCGGTGGTCTTACGAGCGCCGCGCAGCCCGTGGCGGTGGGTGTATTCGATGTGCGGGATGGCGAAACAGGACCAGCCCCTGAGCCGCGCGGCCAGCCCGAAATCGACGGTCTGCCCGCGGAGGATGTTCTCGTCGTACCCCCCGACCTCGTCGTACACGGCACGTTTGCAGCAGTAGAAACACCCCATCACGTGATCGACTTCCAGGGCGTGATCCACAGCCTGCCGTTCTTCCCCGGCGTAGATGTGGTGGTAGCCCTTGGGATGCAGCAGCCAGTCGCCGAAGGCATGGACCTTGCCGTCCAGCCGCAACTGCTTAGGCCCGACGACCCCGAGCTTTGGATGTCCCCGGTCAAAGGTCTCGCAGAGCAGGGCCGCCCAGTTGGGTGTGAGCATGACGGTGTCGCCGTCGAGCCGGACAAGGATGTCGCCCGATGATTCACGGACCAGCCGGTTGGCCCCGATGGAGAGGACACCGGTGTGCTTCGCTTCGATGAGTTTGAGGAAGGGCTGATTGTCGCGCCAGGTCTTCTTGGCCCAGGCACGCAGCGTGTCCAGGCTGTCATCGGTGGACCCGTCGTCGTAGGCGATAACCTCCAGCGGCGTCGGGTCGTTGCCGAGCGTGTCGTGGATAGATTGCAACAGGTCGGCGATCAGGTCGGTCTTGCCGTGGATCGACGAGGCCAGGCCGTTGTTGTAGTTGGGGATCAGGATGGAAATTCGGGGCGCAGGATCGCTCATGCGGGTGTTATCGGCCGTTCGGTGGTTCTGCCGACACCCGAGCCCCGAACACCGAACGCAGGTTCCATCCCCCGCGTGTCCGTGTCCACCCTCCCCCTCTTACCCGAGGCCGGATTGGCTGTTTAGTCGATAAACGGCAGTTGTTTGCGTTGGTGTCCGGGTCAAGGGGGTAGGACACGGGATTTTTATGTTTGTCGGGTTGTAAAGCATCATGGTGGCAGGTGTTGGGTATGCACTTGTCCCGGTTCGCCGTGTCCGGGCGGACACAAGGTGGCCGGGGTGGGATTTATGACGAGTTGATGGGTGGGGGTGTGGGGTCATGCGCGGTGTAGGGCCCAAGTTCCAGGAACGTGGGTTTCGGGAGACTTTTTAATGGGTCCTTCTACTTAAACGAGGTGCGACGGGTTTGGGCGCACGGAGACGGACCCGCGATGACATCGCGGGCTTTTGATGGGTGGATTTATCAGGTGGTCAGGAGCCCTAGCTGCCGGAGTTGGTTTTTTCGGCGGAGGCAGTGGTATCGACAGACGGGGACTGGTGCTGTTCGATCTTGGGGGGCTGTTTGCCGGCGGTGTCGATGTCGTCTTCGATGCCGGAGAGGCCCTTCTTGAACTCGACGATGCCTTTGCCGATGCTCTTGCCGACCTCGGGGAGGCGTTTGCCGAAGATCAGGACGCCCAGGAGTCCCAGGACGATGGCTTCCCACATGCCGAAGCCTTGGAAGATGAAGCCGAGGGTCGATTGGGCGTGATTGAGGAGCATACGTGGTCTCCGGGGGTCTCCGGGACATTCCGAGGAAATATTCCGGGGGGGTGGTGGAATGCACCAGAAAGGATTCGAACCTTTAACCTGCGGTTCCGTAGACCGCTGCTCTATCCAATTGAGCTACTGGTGCCTTAGCCCGGAAAGGATAGGTCAAGGGGGGGTGGGGTTCAAGCGGGGGTGAGGAAAAGCAGGAATGCAG
>JAJDCW010000201.1 GCA_029260635.1 Phycisphaeraceae bacterium
CGCCGACAGCAGCCCAACGTCAAACGCATGGAGCTGTTGGGCACGCGCGTCGTCGGTGTCGAGTCGGGATCGAAGACGCTCAAGGACGCCACCAACGCCGCCATGCGCGACTGGATGGCCACCAGCGAACACACCCACTACATCATCGGCTCCGTCGTCGGCCCACACCCCTTCCCCATGATCGTCCGCGACTTCCAGTCCGTCATCGGCAAAGAAGCCCGCGCCCAATCGCTTGACCAGATCGGCCGACTCCCCGACCACATCGTCGCCTGCGTCGGCGGCGGGTCCAACGCGGCGGGCATCTTCTACCCATTCATCGCAGACGAGTCAGTCAAGATGACCGGCGTCGAGGCCGGCGGTCGCTCCAACGCCTTCGGCGAACACGCCGCCCCCATCACCTACGGCGAGCCCGGCGTCCTGCACGGCTCACGCTCCTACGTCATGCAAGACCCCGACGGCCAAACCGCCCCCGTCCACTCCATCTCCGCCGGACTCGACTACCCCGGCGTCGGCCCCGAACACGCCTACTGGCACGACACCAGCCGAGTCACCTACACCGATTGCACCGACGCCGACGCCCTCAACGCCTTCACCACACTAACCCGCACCGAAGGCATCATCCCGGCATTAGAATCCTCCCACGCCGTCGCCCACGCCCTGAAACTCGCACGCACACTGCCCGAGGACCAGACCATCGTGATCAACCTGTCCGGGCGCGGGGATAAGGACCTGGATGAGGCGATGCGGTTGCTAGCTATGGACAAGTGATATGCCACCAGCTCGGTATTCCGTCATAATTGTGCTTATGGGCTTATTGACAGCTTTATTCGGTTGCGGCGAGTCGGACACTGAGAAAGTCCAAAGGCATCTGCACACCGGAATCGAATTATTTAATCAAGGTGACTTAACGGGTGCGAAGAAAGAGTATGACGTGGCCATCCGACTTAGCGGCGGCGACTACGGAGAGCCATATTACAGATGTGCGATGATACACCAGAAGACGAAGAGTTGGGATGATGCGATTGCAGATTATAAACGATCACTGAGCTACACACCGGATCACTATTATTCATACGTCGGATTAGCTCAGGCGCATCAGGAACTTGGCCGTACCAACGAAGCGTTTAAATACATTAACCGCGCAATCGAACTGAATCCGGACGTTGCCATCGCTTATTACGTGCGAGGCACGTTTCATCTATCCCGCAACGATGAAGAGGCCACACTAACCGACTTCGATGCCGCTATCGCCAACGACCCTAGCGTATCAATGAATTACACCACACATGCCTACGCGCTCAGCAAATTCGATCGGCACGAAGAAGCCATCGAATCATGTAACAAGGCGCTCGAACTAGACCCAGACAACGTAACTGCAATACTAAATCGATATATGGCGCTGCGATCCTTAGGTCGAATGGAGGAAGCTGAGCAAGATCGCGTCCGCCTGAAGGCACTAGATCCAAACACCGACTGGTAGCCAGCCAGCAAGTAGCATGGGTTCCCGCTCCGGCGTAGGGTGCGGTTAAGCGCAGCGCAACCCATCGTTTCACGCACGGCCCCAGATCGTAAGGGGAGGAAAAAGGGGACATTCTACTTTTTGCCGTAAACCAGAATGTCCCCCAGCGCTCCGACCTCGCCGATCGTGGGCGAAACGGGGCCCGACCGTTAGCGCCCGGCACCGTCTTAGCACGCCGGGCCGGGCGCAAGAAAATGCCCGCCACACTAGCGCGTGGCGGGCAATTGATTGCGTCATTCTGTTCGCGGTTTAATAACGGCCGCCGTTGCGTCCGCCACGCCCGCCGCCGCCGCTGGACTGGGCCTCGCGGGGCTTGGCTTCGTTGACGGTGAGGGCGCGGCCCTCAAACTCGTTGCCGTTGAGTGAGTCGATGGCCTTGGCCGCGCCTTCGTCATCCATGGTGACGAACGCGAAGCCACGGGCACGACCGGTTTCGCGGTCGGTGACGACCGCCGCTTCGCTGACCGTGCCGAACTGGCTGAACAGGTCTTCGAGGGTCTGCTGCGTGGTGTTGAAACTGAGGTTGCCTACGTAAATCTTCAAAATGAAGCTCCTGGTGAGAGTCGGACGTGTGGGCTGCCAGACAATGGAGCTTCGCGAGCGTCTCGGGACGTGATCCAGCTGAAGCTGGAACAGCAGCGTATTATAGCCAGCTGCACCGCGATTACCATTCAGCAGGCAAATAGCATGGCTCGCCGCAGGGCGGGTGGAGCGTAACGACAGCTTGAACAACGCATAGTGTGATACCCGCCGGTCCCCGTCACAATCCCGGATCATCACCCATGGACGCACAATTCTGGAACGAGCGTTACGGCCAGTCGGCCTACATGTAGGGGTCCGAAAAAGGGGATAAGTACATTTAATGTGTCGATCACTACCTGCACGGGCCGGGGGCCTTGGCGTAGCTTGGACTCGGTACCCGATTCACCCATGGCCGATGCGTATGATTCGCGGGTAACCGAATAATCTCTTGCGGTATCTATCGGCGCACGATGGGGTTGGCGTGGGGCGTCACGAGCAGCATTAGATATTTTCCTTGACTTGTATGGGGACAGAAAAGGTGCCTGGAACCGTTTTACCTGACACTCCGACGTGCGGTGTCATGCCGGTGGGGTGTCGGTGTTGATCTGGTCGCCCCACTGCTCCTCGATCAGCCTGACCAGGGCGTGTTCCTCGATGTGCCGACGCCAGCGGGTGCCGGCCGCGACGACCAGCGCGACGCCGGTCAGTGCCAGGACGGCGCCCAGCATCACGAACGCCCCCTCGATCCGCAGCTCCATCAGCACGCTCTGCAGCCCGCCCATATCCACCGGGTGCGGTTTATCCGTGGTGATGCTCTTGTTGATCTGCATCACGTGGCTGAACAGGATCACGCCGGTCAGGATCGACGCGCCGATCAGGACCCACCCGCAGAGAAACATCACCTTGCGCTGGTGCGCCCACCCGCGCGAGGCCCGCTCCTTGCGCTCCAGGACCTGACGCAACATCTGTTTCTCATCGGCGGTTAATGACATCTTGTGACTCCTGTGTGATCGAAACGTGATCCGAGGTGCTAAGCGAACGCTGGACCGCGGGATGCCGGGCCAATCAACGGGACGCGGGGTGTTGCCTCGTGAAAAGATGTGTGAGGCTAATGGATCCGATATGTCCCGCCCTGACCCCCGCCCGGCCGTACCGCCGGGCCTGTCGAGAACATTTTAACGCACCACCCCGGGGATTCCAAGCTCAATCAGCAGGCGGGGTTAGTGGCCTGACCCGACGGCTCAATCTACATCCGGCCGTGTTTCTTAGCTGTTACATCGGCCCCCGTATCGTGTACCCTTGGGTCATGCCGACCGCCTATGACCTCGAACCGGACCTCACACCCGCTGAGTTCATCGACCTGCTGCACCGTTCCACGCTGGCCAAGCGTCGGCCGGTGGATGACCCGGGCACGATCGCGGGGATGCTGGAGCACGCGGACATCATCCTCACCGCACGCACGGATGACGGCTTGCTGGTTGGCGTGTCGCGGGCGATCACGGACTACAGCTACTGCACGTACCTGTCCGACCTCGCGGTGGATCAGGATTATCAAAGACAAGGCATCGGCAAGGCACTGATCCGCCGGACGCACGAGGCGGCGGGGCTGAACACGTCACTGATCCTGCTGTCCGCCCCGGACGCGGTCACCTACTACCCGCACATCGGGATGGACAAGCACGAGGCGTGTTTTGTGATCCGCCGTGCGTGATTGTGGGGGATGTGGGTGGGACGGTGTGTGGCCGAGGGAGAGTTGCGTGGCCATCGGGTGCTGAGGGTTTGGGGTGGCATGATAAGCTGGGGGGTTACGGGCGGATCAAATGCGGCGACGTCGTTGACTTCTGGGCGTGATAGTTCATAATACGTTGTGGATTCAGTGTTTGCTTGGTCTATCCCTTGCAACGATCGTGTAAGTTGGTTCATCCAGGATGGGAGACTGATGTTTAAGCATATTTGTATGGCTGGGTTGGTGTCGGCGGCGACGGCGGGCACGGCGAGCGCGGTGCAGATCAATGAGTTCGAGCCCAACCCGTTTGGTTCTGACCCTGTGAATCAGCTTGTCGAGCTGAGGGGGGCTGCGGGTGATTCGTTCACCGGCAACCTTTTTTCGATCGAAGCCGACGTCTCCGGTGGGATTGTCGACAGGGCGACCGCCGTCTCCGGGACTTTCGACGCCGACGGCTTGCTGACGGTGTCGATCCCGGACCTTGAGAACCCAAGCTTCACGCTGGTGCTTTCCGGCAGCGACGCCACCGCCACGGCTGGGACGTCCGTGACCGATTTTTCCGTGCTGGGCACGGTCTATGACGCGATCGGTATCCCGGACAGCGTGTTGGATCAGGCGAACCTGCTGGGCGCTGCGTTGGGCGGGACGGACTTTGTGTATACGGGTGATGAGCCGAAGCTGATCTTCCGGGACTCGGTGGTGCCTACGACGCTCTGGGCTTTGAACGACCCGCCCACGGGCCTGGTGTTCAACGCCAACGGCACCACGGCCTTGCCCGGCGAGTTTGTGTCCGGCGATCCTCTAGTGTCGACCTTCGGTGCGGTCAATCCGAGCGCATTCGGCGCCACTGTATGGATTAACGAGTTCGAGCCTAATCCGTTTGGTTCCGACCAGGCGACTCAGCTCGTCGAATTGAGGGGCACGCCCGGTGCCCCGTTTGAGGGCAGCCTGGTTTCGGTCGAGGCCGATACCCCCGGGGCGATCATCGACAGAGCCGCCGCGATCACGGGCGTGTTTGATGCCAACGGCCTGCTGACCGTGTCGATCCCGGACCTTGAGAACCCCAGCTTCACGCTTGTGCTCTTGAACGGCCCCGCGCCGGTAACGGGCACGGCGTTCGACGTGGTCGGTCTTCAGGATTCGGTCCTGGACGCGATCGGCATCCCAGACAGCACTCTGGACGGAGCGAATCTGCTGGGTGCGGCGCTGGGCGGGACGGACTTTGTTTATACCGGTGACGAACCGAAGCTGGTCTTCCGAGACGGGCTGGTCCCCTCGATCCTCTGGGCATTGAACGACCCGCCCGGGAGTACCGTGAACAACGCCAACGGCACGACCGCGACATCCGGCGACTTCGTCACAGGCGACCCGTTTGTGGCCACGTTCAACGGCGTGAACCCGTCGATCATCCCCGAGCCCGCGAGCGCCGCGCTGGCCGGCCTGGGTGCCGTGACCCTGCTGAGCCGACGCAAGGGTTATTGATCCGTTCGAATGAATCGTTGGGTGGCAGGCGCGTGACGCTGTTAGCGATGGGCCAGGCTATGTCATGGCGGCGGGCGGCGAGGCCGGGGTGCGGAACCATCACTGAGGTTTGGTCGTAGGCAACGCGTGATGCCGAGGATCTTGCGGAATTAACATGTGTTGGCGGTGCCGGACGCGGCCACCTACTACCCGCACATCGGGATGAGCAAGCACGAGGGGTGTTTTGTGATCCGCCGCGGGGGGTGATAACACCCTGATTCAGCCTGATATTGAGCCTTGGAGGCATGGTATAATGTGTCCCAATCTGTACCTGCGGGAGGAAACCGACATTGAAATCATTCACAGCATACGCACTCCTCGTGTTAGGGCTTAGCACACAACCGCTGGCCGCGATCACCATTGATGGGACACGCGACGCCGGGTACGGCAGCGCGGTCGCGGTGCAGACCATTCAAACAGGCTTCGGCGACGCGACCAGCCCCAGCGGGATCGGCAGCGGGGGCGAATTGGACGCGGCCTATGCGGTGATCGAGGGAAGCCGGCTGCATGTGATGATTACCGGGAACATCGAGAACAACTTCAACAAGCTCAGCCTGTTCATCGATTCCAAATCAGGCGGCGAGAATACGCTCACCG
>JAJDCW010000202.1 GCA_029260635.1 Phycisphaeraceae bacterium
CGGCACCTTCACCGACCTCACACCTTTCATTGAGGCCGATCGCGAACGTCCAAACGGGATTAATCCCGAACACTTTTACCGGCCGCCCTGGGAAGAAGGCTCGTTCAACGGCAAGCTCTACGCGGTTCCGATCACCGTTGATACACGTGCGCTCTACTACAGCAAGGACGCACTGGTCCGCGCCGGCTTCGTTTATCGCACGGACGACCCAGACGTGACCGGCGGCAAGGCGAAACCCGGCGACGCGAAACCACCCACGACTTGGGAACAGCTATGCAGCAAGCGTTTGCACGCGGACGGCCGGGTAAGCCCCGATGGCGTCGTCCATCTGGATGCCTGGTCACGCCTGGCTACGGTAAACGATGAGAAACCGGCCAACTCCACGGTCGATGCGTATGGCGCGGGCGTGAGGTCCGGTGATGTGATCGCGCTGGTACGTGGCGATGAAGTGTTCCGTGGCCGGGTTGCTGACGTGTTGGCGCCTGATTCGTTTCGGATCGACCTGCAACGCGAGCAGCCGCCTGACCTCTCGGCCGTGCCGGCACAGTTCACGCAGGGCGCGTGTCAGGTCAAGGTGTTCGACCAGGACAGCTACGCGGTGCGTCTGACGTATTACCAGCCCGACACCGGCCTTTTGCGTTCGGCGGGTTTCATCCCGCTATTCGCGAACAGCGCGTTGTACATGTTCACCTGCCTCAACGACGCCCAGTTAATGAGCGCCGACGGTACGCAATGCACGATGGACAACACGGCGGGCGTTGAGGCATTGCAGTACATGACCGATTGTTACGACGCCTTGGGTGGGATCAAGGTCGCCCAGGCGTTTACCGCCGACCTGGCCGCCGGCCCATTGGACCCGTTCCTTAACGGCAAGGTGGCGATGCGTATCGACAGTGACGAGTACCTTAAACTGATCAGCGCCTACGGCCCGGACATCTCCTTCGGCGCGGTCGGCGCCCCGATCCCCAAAGCAAGGCTGGCGGAAGGCCACACGCACGCCGGCTGGATGGGCGGTTGGTCGCTTGCGATCCCGTCTTCCGCCAAGCAGAAAGAAGCCGCCTGGGAATTGATGCGCTGGCTCTGCTCGATGGAAGCCAACCGGATTATGACGCGATTCGAGTCTTCGCTGGCTCGAGCGCAAGGGCAGGCCTACTTCCCGTATTCCCATCCCGATCGGCGGATCATGCGCTGGCTTCAGGCGGAGTACATCCAGAGCAGTCCGGGCATAACGCAGGACATGCGCGAGGCGCACGCGGTATTCGTGAGTCTGCTGCCCGACAGCCGGTACAGACCGATCACGCCGGTTGGTCAACGGCTCTGGAGCGAGCACCTGCGCGCCATGCAGGCCGGGATACGGCACGTCCACACGCCCAGGGAAGCGCTATCGCTTGGCCGGCAACGTACGCAGTCGGCCCTTGATAGTTATCTTAATCCGCCGACCGGTCCGCGTCTGCCGTGGAAAACGCTGATCGTGGCGTACGTATTGTGCATCCTTGTGTTGTTTGCCTGTTTTATCCTCTACCGTGAACGCCGGACGCGCCGTCTGGGTGTCAGCCGACGCGGATGGATAGAGGGATATCTGTGTGCCTCGCCCTGGCTGATCGGATTTGTCGTGTTCGGCGCCGGCCCGATTATCTTCTCGCTGGTCATCAGCTTCTGCCGGTACGATGTGCTGAGCCCGGCGGTCTGGATCGGCACGGACAACTATACCAGTACACTCGGGTTCCACTACGACGAGGCGGCCCAGGCAAATGTGCCCAACGATCCAACCTTCTGGCTGAGCCTGTGGAACACCGCGTACATGATCGTTAGTGTGCCGTTGGGCATCGTGGTTGGGTTGGTATTGGCGATGCTCTTAAATACACGGGCCAAGGGGCTGGCGCTATTTCGTACCATCTATTACCTTCCGGCGATAGTGCCGGCGGTTGCGGCGTTTTTGTTGTGGGTTTGGGTCTTTGATCCCGTACAGGGTTTATTAAATCGGGCGCTGATAGCGGTCGGCGTAGACAACCCGCCGTACTGGCTCAACGATCCGGCATGGGCCAAGCCCGCGCTGATCCTCATGGGTCTGTGGGCAGCGGGCGGCGGTATGATTATCTGGCTCGCAGGTCTTAAAGAAATACCTGAAACGCTTTACGAGGCCGCACGCATCGACGGCGCCAACCGCGCCCAACAATTCACGCGCATCACTCTGCCATTGCTGACACCTTATATCTTCTTCAACTTTCTGATGGGGATGATCGGTGTGTTCCAGACATTTGAATCGGCCTACGTCATGACAGATGGCGGGCCCGCCGACGCCACGCTCTTCTACGCATACAAGCTCTTCAACGAATCGTTCCGCTACCTGAATATGGGTGTCGCCAGCGCGATGGCCTGGTTCCTCTTTGTCGTCGTGCTCGTTATCACGCTGCTTCAGATGTGGCTCAGCAAGAAATGGGTGCATTACGAACGATGAGAAGAGTCGGCCTGAAGAAACTGCTGTCGGTGGAGATGTTCGTCCTGTATACCGTGCTGGTGACAGGGGCGCTGGTATTCAGCTTTCCCTTTATCTGGATGGTCGCCGCCAGTTTTAAGACCACCAGCGAAGTGGGAGGAATCGACGCGCCGCTGTGGCCCAGCGTCCCGGCCCCGCAACCCGCGACGCCTTATATCGACACGCGGACGTTTGATCCACCCGAACGGTTCTTCGGGATAAGTGAATCGGACTGGTCACGCGTTCATCCCGAACTTCAGAGCCTTATTGCCAATCGTCTTGAAGCCTGGTCGCCGCATTCACCCGGGGGTGACGCACGACACGACGAGGATACGATCACTCACGATACGTACATACGGGAGATGGCAGAGGGATTGTTCAGGCTGATCAACGAGCGGTTAAGCGACCAGGCGCGTGCCCAGGGCCCCGATGCTATCCTTGCCGAAGCACGTAACCTGATCGGTGACGGGATGCTTGAAGCGGTCTTCGATCGCATCTACCGACGGTTTTGCCTCGGTGCTATCCGCATGCGCAGCATCGATTACACCACACACACCACGTCCGTTGGAGACAGATGGTCTCTTTTAGAAGGGGATGCCGAACTATTATCCCGACACTCGCAAGACAAGCCGTACCAGCTAGTGGCGGTACAATTCAATGACAATCAGCCAAGCGTGACATTCCGGATAATCCCCACCGGTGACTATGACCCAGCGGAGATAGACCGGCTCATGATCAGTTTAAGGCCGGACGAAACCTGGGCCCGTGTTGGATTCGAAGTGGTACGTGCGGGCAGGCGCTACCGCACGACCGAGGTGATCAACTGTTCGGATGGCCGGTGGCGTGAAGTGCACTTGCGTTGGCTTAATGGCACGGAAGATCCGGTGCAGCGTCGGACCTACTTCGTGCTCCACGACGTCGGGCCCGCGCCGGGCGATAGCGAGCCGTTCTCGGTCGATCTGACCCTCACGCGCAGCAGCCGTATCGGCGCATGGTACGACAAGATGATGCACCAGTACCGGGCGGTCTTCCGAGAGATCCCTTTCAGCCGGTACATCATGACCAGCTTGTTGGTGAGCATCCTGAGTATCGTGTTGATGGTCTTTTCCTGCACGCTTGTCGCGTACGCGTTTGCGCGACTGAGTTGGCCGGGCCGGGATCTGTGCTTTGTTGTGATGCTGGCGACGATGATGATCCCGCCTCAGGTCACGATGATCCCGTCGTTCTTGATCTTCAAATCGATCGGCTGGTACGACACGCTGCTACCGTTGTGGGCGCCGGCGGCGTTCGGGGCACCGTTTTTTATATTTCTGTTGCGGCAGTTCCTAAAGACTATCCCGCGCGACCTTGAGGACGCGGCGCGGATCGACGGCTGCGGATTCCTGCGTGTCTACTGGCACGTCATGTTCCCGCTGGTCACGCCGACCATCGCGATCATCGCGGTCTACACCTTCATTGCGAGCTGGAACAACTTCATGGGGCCCTTGATCTACGTTAACGACGAACGATTGTTCCCGCTTGCGCTGGGCCTGTTTAAATTCAACCTGCGTGCGGGACCGGACGCGGGGCTGGTGATGGCGGCTTCATTCATCATGACGTTGCCCGTGATCCTCCTCTTCTTCTTCGTGCAACGCTACTTCATCCAGGGCGTCACGCTGACCGGCATGAAGGGCTAAACGAGATGATCTTCGATATCCTATTGACTGGGAGTGTGGACGCATGCCAGGTATAAAGCCTTCCATCGACGCTCAGCCGGACTTCAATCGTTTCAAAGATGTACTGTTGCTGCGCAAGGCCTGGAAGCGACCCCCGCAGTTTGATTTTCATATCAACAAAGCCCATAAAGCAGCCGTGCTTGGAAGGCAGATCGAATCGGGCAAAGACCTGGTCGAGTTCTTCCGTGTGACGGGTTACGACTACGTGCAGGTCTCTGTCTATATGCCTCAGCCGGAGCTGGCTGCGTCGCAGTCATCCGCGCAATCTGCCGGTGGGGGGACGGACTCTTTCGGCTCCGAGTCTTCCGTGATCGAGTCACCCGAGCACTATCGAAGCAAGCGCTGGAGCTGGCACGACCTGGCCGAGGGTGATACATCACCGATTCAGGACCAGTTCAACCTGCTTACGCAGGTCGCCGACGCCATCCCCGACA
>JAJDCW010000203.1 GCA_029260635.1 Phycisphaeraceae bacterium
ATGCAGAGAGCGGTCCCACCTGTGGGAGCGGGGGGCTTCGGGGGCAATGGATAAAGTGGGGCTGGTGCGTGGGGGCGTTTTTAGTTCGCGGCGAGGGTGACCAGGAGGATGATCAGCAGCAGGACGACGCCGAACCAGCCAATGGCGGCGACCCAGAAAAGCGGGGACTCGATCAGCGGTTCGGCCTGGGGCAGTGAGACAATATCATGCGGGCCGGAACTCTGGTCCAGAGCGGAGAGTTCGGAGAGGTCGAACATCTTGCGGGCAAGCGGCGGCGCTTCGCCCCGGGCGACGGCTTCGAGGTCCTGAAGCAGGTCGCTGGCGGTCGCGTAGCGCTTCTTGCGGTCCTTGGCCATGCAGACCTCGATGATCTCGGCCAGGCCCTTGGTGAGGTTGTGGTTGATGTGGTCGACGGGGATGAGGTCCTGGTTCAGGTGCTTGCGCATGACGGCGGAGGGGTTGGGGCCGTCGAACGGGACGTTGCCGGTGACCATGTGGTAGAGGGTGCACCCGAGGCTGTAGATATCGGCACGCTTATCTACATTCATCTCGCCCTTGATCTGTTCGGGGGAGATGTAGTAGGGGGTGCCGAAGGCCTTGCCGGCCTCGGCCTCGGCGGCCTCCCGGTCGGAGATGGCGCGGGCCAGGCCCATGTCCGCGAGCTTGGCGATGTTGTCGCCGGTGAGCATGATGTTTTTAGGCTTGACGTCGCGGTGGATGAACCCGGCCTTGTGGGCGTGTTCCAGCGCGCGGGCGATGTCGATGGTGAGCTTCAGCGCGTCGGCCTCCGAGTAGGGCCCCTTCTCCTGGATGTCCTCGAAGACGCTGCGGCCCTCGACGTATTCCATCACGAAGTAGTAGGTCTCACCGGCCTGGCCGACGTCGATCGCGCCGACGATGTTCGGGTGGTTGAGCTTGGCGGCGGCCTTGCCCTCGTCGAAGAAGCGCCGGACGAAGTCTTCGTTGTTGCTGTGCTTGCGGGGCAGGACCTTGACCGCGACCATCCGATCCAGGGTGAGCTGCCGGGCTTTATAGACGGTCGCCATCGCGCCCGCGCCCAGGCGCTCCAGGATCTGATACCCGGGGATCTGCCGTTTGCCGCTCTGCTCTTCGACCTCCGGGCGGATGCGTTCGATCTGCTTCTGCGTGACGAAACCTTCATCCACCACGATCTGCGCGAGGCTGCGGTGGTTCGCGGGTTCGGACTCGCCGGCGACGCTGGACTCCAGCGAGACCTCACGCTGCATCTGGATGCAGGACTGGATGTCTTCGGGGGTGGCCAGGCCCCTCTCAACGAGTAGCTTGCCCAACAGGGTGTCGGAGCTGGTTTCGTTGGATTGATTCATCGTTGAGAGGCAGATTACGGGTTGACGATTGACCGACGCTGGCCCCTGTCCTGAAAGGGGGCCATAGATATTGTACCGACAGTAGAATCGGGCGCAAACCCTGTCAACTTAAAATGTAGTGAATTTTATAGCCTGAGGGAATAGGATATGGCCGGGGGGTAGGCAGGGCGGGCGGGGGGCCGCTACAATCTGTGCTCGACCCGTATATTTGTGTCAGGACCCTTGGATGTCCGTACTCGCATCTCACGACAGCACGCTCCGGGCCAGGCTGGACGCCGACCTGAAGCAGGTCAGGCGTCTGTTTGCCGATGAACTGGTCAGCGACCTGGGCTGCGTGAATGAGCTGGCGGAGCACGCCCAGCGGTACCACGGGAAGATGCTCAGACCGATGCTGGTGCTGGCGACGGCGATGGCGGTCCAGCCGGAGGTCGAGACGACCGATCGGAAGCACCTGGTCGCCGCCGCGGTGGTCGAGATGGTCCACATGGCGACGCTCGTCCACGACGATGTCCTGGACGACGCCCGGATGCGCCGTCAGGGGGCGACGATCAATCACCTGCGAGGCAACGAGGCGGCGGTGATGCTCGGGGATTACCTGATCAGCCACGCGTACCACCTGTGTACCTCGCTGGGCAGCACCGGGGTCAGCCGGATGATCGCGCACGCGACGAACACCGTCTGCGAAGGCGAGCTGTTGCAGCTTACGAACCGGCACGAGCACGGGCTCGATGAAACAACCTACTTCGAGATCATCAAGCGCAAGACGGCGAGCCTGTGCGGAGCCTGTTGTAAAGTTGCGGCGCTATTGAGTGAGAGTGAACCGAACGTGACGGACGCGTTGTACGCCTACGGCGAGACGCTGGGTATCGCGTTTCAGATCATCGACGATGTACTCGACCTGACGGGCGATCAAGACACCGTGGGCAAGACGCTTGGGCAGGACATCGCCAAGGGCAAGCTGACGCTGCCGATGATCCACGCGCTCGAGGCGGCCGACAATGCGGGGCGTCGTGAGCTGGTTAATTTATTGGAATTACAAGCACGGGGCGGGTTATCGGATGAGCAATCGCGCGAGAACATCCGGCGTGTGCGTGAGATTTTGCACGACGGGGCGTCGCTGGGTTACGCCCGAGAAAAAGCGGCCTCACTGGTCCAGCGGGCCAAAGCGGGGCTGATCGAGAACCTGTCTGACACGCCTGCGAGGGCCTATCTGTTGGGCCTGGCGGACTCGGTGGTCACGCGGCGGCTATAATCACTTGATAACCGGGATTAGTATTGATTCCGATCCCGGGCCGGGTAAACTCATGGGTTGGCCGTGGATGGCTCGATAGTAGTTCGGCTGAGGTATCTGTTGTGTTTTTTACCTAAGGCCAGGTGCATAGCGTATGGATGACAGTCGCCCGCGTATCCTCATTCTTGCCGGGAACGTGACACGGGACTTCCCGATCACGGAAGACCTGCGCAAGAGCTTCCATGTCGATGTGTTCGAGGAGATGGACCAGGCGATGGCTGCGCTACGCACGCACTCGTACCACGCGGTGTTTGCGGACGTCGGGGACTTCCTGCCTCTGGAGCGTGCACTGGTCGGCGAGAAGTCGAGCCTGGTGCTGAACACGATCGGCGAGGGTGTGTGCATCGTCGACCCCGGCGGGCAGACGACCTGGTCGAATAAGAAGATGCGCAGCTTTACGCCGGCGGTGAGTGAGCACGTGCGTCAGGTATGTATGCAGGCGTTGTCGGTTTTCACGACGCAGTCCGGGCCGATCACGGACGTGTCAATCCCGCGCAGCAAGAAATACACGTTCCAGGTGGAAGACAATTATTTTGAGTTGATCTGTTCGCCGGTGGTGATGGACACCGGCGAGGTGCAGCAGGTGGTCGCGGTGGTATGGGATGCGACCAGCGGACGACGCCTGCAGGGCAAGATCGACGCGATCGACTCGGCGGGCCGCGAGCTGGCGCGGATCGAGACCGAGGCGGTGGCAAAGCTGTCGCCCAGCGAGCGGCTTGGCCTGCTGCAAGAGAAGATCATCAAGTACTCCAAGAAGCTGATGCGTTTCGACCACTTCGCGGTCCGGCTTCTGGATAAGCGCAGCAGCAAGCTGGAGGTGGTGATCTCCGAGGGGCTGCCCAGTGAGGCGTTGGAGATCGATCTATACGCCCAGCCGGAGGGTAACGGGATCAGCGGGTACGTCGCCGCGACCGGGCGGAGCTATATCTGCCACGACACGGAAAAAGACCCGCGTTATGTGCTGGGCCTGCGTCACTGCAAGAGTTCACTGACGGTGCCCTTGAAGCTTTTTGACAAGGTCGTGGGGATCTACAACATCGAGTCGGACGAGGTCGGCGCGTTCAATGAGGACGACCGGCAGTTCGCCGAGATCTTCGGACGCTACGTCGGGATGGCGTTGAATATCCTGGACCTGCTGGTGACCGAGCGCTGCGCGATCAGCGGGCAGATCACCGAGAGCGTGGTGCAGGAGATGTCCCAGCCGATGGCGGACATCGTGACCGAGGCACGCACGCTGATGGAAGAGTACATCGGCGACGACTCGATGCGCGGGCGACTGAACCGGATCGTGGATAACGTCGAGCGGATCCGTGACTCGGTGAAGCACGTCGCCGCCGGTCCGAACGTGGTATTGGGCGCGAAGGAGCACGTGTCGGTCGGGCCGGACGCGAACCTCAAGGGCAAGCGTGTGCTGGTCGCGGACGACGAACCGAACATCCGCAACGCCATCAGCAGCATCCTGCGGAAGGCCGGCTGTATTGTGGAGGTCTGTAAGGACGGATACGAGAGCTGCACGATGCTGGAACAGGACCCGTTTGACCTGGTGATTTCGGACATCAAGATGCCATACCGTAACGGGTACGAGGTATTCGCCGCGGCGCGTCGGCAGCGCGAGGACATGCCCGTGGTCCTGATGACGGGGTTCGGGTATGACCCTCACCACTCGATCGTGCGTGCCAGCCAGGACGGGTTGTCCAGCGTGATGTTCAAGCCGTTCAAGGTGGATCAGCTTTTTGAAGAGGTTTACAAGGCGTTGGGGATCAAGCCGGTTGATGCACCGACCGACCCCAAGCAGAAGCCGGACGCTTCGGGGAAGCGTAGTTAGGTCTGTGGGTGGGCGGAACCGGGGGTGAGACACATCTCTTATAGAATCCGTATGATCTAGTGATATGCAAGGACCATCGACCCGCTCACGTAGCGCACGGGGTGCCGCCGCGGCATCTCTGGCGAGCGCCGCCAAACGATTCCCCGACCTCCCGGCCGTGACGTTGAACACCTCGGGCCTGAGCCCGCAGGACGCCGCGCTGGCATTGGCGATCCAGCGTACCGCGCTTCAGCGGTGGATCACGCTGGAGTTCCTGCTGAATAAGGCGCTGGAGAAGCCGCTGGAGAAGATGGAACACGCGATGCAGGGGGTGCTTTTGACCGGTGCGGCCCAACTTGTATTTATGGATCGGCTGCCGGCCCATGCGGTGGTGGATGAGCAGGTGACCTATGCGCGTCAGCACATCCGGGCGGGCGCGGCGGCGATGGTGAACGCGGTGCTGAGGAAGGTCGCCCAGATGGTGCAGGGCGTTGAGCCGGGGCTGACCTGGGAGCCTGCGCAGAACCTGCTGCCGCTGGACGGGGGATGCGTACGGCTGTCGGGGGACCTGCTGCCTGCAACAGACCGGACGGCTCGGCATCTGGGGATCGCGACCAGTCACCCGATGTATCTGATCAACCGATGGATCACGGCGTTTGGTGAAGAGCGGACCATCGATTTCTGCCTGCACGGGGTGGTGGCTGCACCGGTGATCGTAGCCGTCGAGCCTGGGTTTACGCGCGAAGCGACCGACCAATATCAGCCGCACGACCAGGAAGGATTTGTCGTCTGGCGCGGGGGGCACGGGGCGTTGCAAGACTTTATCAAGGCGAACGATGCGAGGCGTGTGCAGGACCCGGCGTCGGCCAAGCCGATCCTGAGTACGGGTGATTTAAAAGTGAAGCTGGCATTGGATTACTGTGCAGGCCGTGGCACGAAGACGCGGCAGCTCGCGGCGTTGCACCCCGGGGCCATGATCGGTGCGACGGATGTGGACGACGCTCGAAGGGCGGCGCTGCGTGGGTCGGTGCATGGTTTGGATCACGTAAAGGTGGTTGGGCCGGAGAGCGAGCCGAGCAACAAGCTGGATTTATTGGTGCTGGACGTACCTTGCTCAAACACGGCGGTGCTGGCGCGTCGGCCCGAGGCGCGGTACCGGTTTGACCACGAAACGCTGAGTTCACTGGTCGCGTTGCAGCGGCAGATTGCTCGGCACTCGGCTCCGTGGGTCGCGCCCGGCGGGGTGATCCTCTACAGCACATGCAGCCTGGAACACGAAGAAAACGGGGCACAGGCGCAGTGGCTCGCTGGGATCGTCAAGGGCGAGGTCATCCATGAAGAACAGTTCTGGCCTGCGGGGCGCGTGACGGACTATCAGGACGGCGGTTATCACGCGCTGGTGAAGCTGCCGGGGCGAGTTGATTTATAAATGATGAGTTGTTTGGTATTTTACTTCGCGAACCTTCGGTTGCTGATCGATGAAATGCAGATACGGCGGTCGTGGTGTGGTGGATCGGTGTGGGGTCAATCTCAAACGTTTGGTATGAGTCGTTAAGCGTGAACTAAGGGCAGGCGGTTGTGGATAAAGATCAATTTTAATTTAATAGTTATTTTAAATATAATTTAAAATTGTTCTTTGCGAGTGGGGGCGGGTGTGTGTGGGGGCTTGTCGTCGGAAAGTGGTTTCTTGGTGGAGTGGGTGGGTAAGGGCGCGTGTTGAAGGAGGTAGGTTGGGGGGCGTGTTTTAATGTATGCGTGGGGTGTTCGGTCCCACCTGCTGGAGCGGGTGGGCTTTTGGGTGTGGTGTAGATTTTTGGCGTAGCTGGGTCAGGGTTGTGTGGGGCGGACCAGGACCCTCAGGCGTTTGATTGTGTAGCGGTCTGAGGTCTTGGTAAAGGTCCAGTCCGGTTCGCCGCCTTCGGTGTTGGTGCCGACGCCCAGATCGAAGGGGTTGTTCTTCCAGTTGTTCAGTGCGAATAGGGTGACGGTCGGTTTGGTGGTATGGACCTGCATGCTGCCGTAGCCGTCGGGGGTACTGGTGCTGACCTGGTCGCCGTTGTCGTAGGCGGACCCGGAAGCGTCGGGGACGTCGGCGGTGTTCGACTTCCCGTAGTTGTTAGGCCAGAACTCGATGTTGCCCGTGAGGCCGTCACGATTCGGAACGCCCCGGACATTAGAGTTGACCACCATATTGTGAACGGGCTTTTGAAACAGGGCCCCGGAAGCTAACGTCGGGATGCCGATCTGTGTCAGGTCGTCGGTAAACGCATCCATTGAGACGTACACCCATTGGCCCTCGCTTCCCGCATCGTTGCTCATTTGGATGAAGTAGGCGACGCGGTCGAAGTCGCCGGTGAACGCTGGCGTGTTGTCTGTTTCGTATTCGATGGGTTTGCCGAGCGTGTTCAGGTCCAACTCGTAGATCAGCTCGTAGCCGTGGCTATCCGGGACATTCAGCGAGAGGAAGTCGAGTTTGGGTGGCTCGCCGGCGCGGAAGGGTGCTGCGGGCAGCTCGACGCTGTTGACGAGATTGGGCTCGGCCAGCTTGTGCCAGGCGAAACGCACGGCGACGGGGTTAATGATGCCCTCGGCGGACACGGCGATGGTGTCCGGCGCGACAACCTCGGCGGTGGCTTCGGTCCAGGGCTCAGCCTCGCCTGCGATCTCAAACCAGTTGAGTGATTCACCGTCGCTTGAGGCCAAGCCGTCGGCAGCATTATCGAAAGTCAGCAGGAGTTTGTGGCCCTCGAAGCGCATGGACACGCAACGTGGGCCGGAGTCGATTATCTCGTCTCGGCCGTAGGTGCGTTTCAGGGCCATGTTGGCCAGGCGTTTGCCGACGTCCTGCTTGTTGGTCGGGTGGATATCGTTGAGGTTGCCGACGTCGTGGACTACGACCATGCCGGTGTGTTCGATCTGTTTCTCGATCTCGGCCTGGGCTTCCCAGAAGCGGGGGAGTTCGTGCGGGTTGTCGTCGCTGTATTGGTAGGGGGCGATCTGGACGTAGTAGTAGGGGAGTTCGGGCTGCTCCCAGTGCTCACGCCAGCCCAGCAGTTGAGCGCGGGTGTATTCGAGGTAATGCATACCACGCGATCGGTTGGATTCGCCCTGATACCAGATCGAGCCCCTAATGGTGTAGGGGATGAACGGGCTGAGCATGCCGTTGAACAGCATGGTGGGGTCTTGATGGGTGGTATAAGGTTTGAGTTGGTCGGGAAAGGCGGGGGACTCGGTGAGGTGGTCGTGATCTTTTAAAAGCTGCTGGGATGCTTGTAACCAATCGTTTAATTTCACCATGTACGTAGAGGCGGCGGCTTTATACGCGAGTGAGTCGGGCTGTTTCACGGCGATCTCGTCGTATTGATCCTTGAGCGCGGGCACCTGTGCGAAGCCGCTGATGGGAATCCAGGGCTCGATGCGTGTGCCGCCCCAGGAGCTGTTGACCAATCCGACGGGGACTTCCAGTTCTTTGTGCAGATGCCTGCCGAAGTAGTAGCCGACGGCGGTGAACTTAGCGGCTGTTTCGGGTGAGCAGACCTGCCATTCGGCGTCGATGTCGTCCATCAGCTGCATGGACGGGCGGTGGGGGGCTTTGATGTGTCGGATCTGCGGCCAGTCCGCGGCGGCGATCTCGTCGGCTGCGTTGTCCGAACGCTCGACCGACCATTCCATGTTGGATTGCCCGGAGCACAGCCAGACCTCGCCGACGAGGATGTCTTGGATGGTCAGGCTCTGGTCGCCACTGGTGACGGTCATCTGGCCAGGGTTTGCGTCGGCCTGCATCGCTTCGAGGTTGACCCGCCACTTGCCGGTATCGTCAGACCGGGTCGTGGCGGTCTGCCCCTTGAAGCTGACGCCGACTTCACTATCTGGCGTCGCCCAGCCCCAGACAGCCACGGGCTGGTCGCGTTGCAGGACCATGTGGTCGCTGAGGATCGAGGGCAGCCGTAGAGGCTCGGCTCCGGCCTGAGCGGGGTAGGACAGGATCAGGGCCAAAACCAGAGATAGCGGCATAAGCAAGCGTTTCATGGATATGGTCTCCTCGGAGGGGATTGCCTTTAGAACCTATTTTCATCACAATCCCGTTTGACCACCGGCATGTCAATACCACTGGGCTATCATTGGATTGTACATCGCTGAAACCCGCCGCCGACCAGGAGTCTGAGCATGGCCGTCCGAATGGAACTATCGCGGATCCTGATCCGTGAGACCGACGACATGCACATCGTCGAACTGCGAGAGGTCGAGGGTGATCGGGTGTTCCCGATCGTGATCGGGCTGACGGAGGCGGCGGCGATCGAGCGTCGGCTGATGGGGCAGGCCCCGCCCAGGCCTCTGACCCACGAGCTGCTGGCGGACGTGATCGGGGGGGTGGGGGCGGAACTCGAAAAAATCGTCATCTGCGACCTTAAAAAAAGCACTTTTTTTGCAAGGTTGCACATCCGGCACCAAGGGGAGCTGATCGATATCGATTCCCGGCCCAGCGACGCGATCGCGTTGGGGGTGGCTCAGGACGTGCCGATCTTTGTAGCGGAGCACGTGCTTGAGGAGGCGTGTCGGGACCTTTAGATGTTGTAGTGTCAAGGGTTGTGAGGGGGGGCCGCTATTGCTGCTTTACAAGGCGATCCCACGGAAGGCCGCGGGGCGCGTCCATCCGTGGGCTTCTGGGGGGTGTGGTGCTGGATTTGAGGGGGTGGTTGGCGAAGTGTTTGGCTGAATTGACAAGGGCTAAAGGGTGGTTAAACTACCCGGCTCAACTCGTCGCGGCGTCCGCGGCGGGTGTTTGTGCGTAAGTGACGCGATACTTAGAGGCTAGAGTCGATGACAGCAGGTAAGATCCGAATCCGGATGGAAGCTTACGACCACCAGGCGTTGGACGCCTCGGCTCGTGAGATCGTGGACCACGCCAAGCGTACCAACGCGAAGGTGTCCGGTCCTGTGCCGCTGCCGACGCGGATCGAGCGCTACACGGTGCTGCGTAGTCCGCACGTCGACAAGAAGAGCCGTGAGCAGTTCGAGATCCGGACCCACAAGCGGATCATCGACATCATCGAGCCCAACGCCCGCACGGTTGAAGCACTCAACCGTCTGGTCGTCCCGGCCGGTGTATTTGTGAAGATTAAGGCGTAGCCCAAGAGGCACGCAAGAAAAGCGGGCAAGTCCCGCTTGTTTATTAGACCGAACAAGAACGATCAAAACAGGGGCGTGATCCTCTGGCGAGAAGAGCCACGATCCGCAACAGTGTTTGCCCCCTTGGAGATGAAACGATGCCCGCAGCGATCTTAGGTAAGAAAATCGGGATGACCCGGCTGTACGACGACGACGGGAACAACATCCCTGTCACCGTCATCCAGGCTGGCCCCTGCTTTGTGAGCCAGCTCAAGACGTCCGAGACCGACGGCTACGAGGCCGTGCAGATCGCGTACGGCGACGTCAAGGGCCGAAACTCGACGTATCAGTTGATCGGCCACGACGCCAACGCGGGCCTGACCCCCAAGCGTCGTCACCGCGAAGTGCGTCTGGGCGACGGCGAGTCGGCCTCTTATGAGCTCGGCCAAGAATTGAACGTCGAAGTTTTCGAGGGCGTGAAGTTCGTTGACGTCATCGGCACCAGCAAGGGCAAGGGCACTCAGGGTGTGATGAAGCGTTACGGGTTCAAGGGCCAGCTGGCATCGCACGGCGTTGAGCGGAAGCACCGCTCCCCCGGCTCGGTCAGCGGGCGTAGCTCGAACCTGGGTACCGGTAAGCCTAAGAAGGGCATCCGGATGGGCGGACGGATGGGCAACGAGCGGGTCACCGTGCGTAGCCTGCCGATCGTCGGCATCGATAAAGACAAGAACCTGCTGCTGGTCAAGGGCCCCGTGCCCGGCGCCAACAAGGGTTTGTTGATGATCCGTGAGGCGGTACGCCTCTTCAAGGGAAAGGCCAAGATCGCCAAGGCGTAGTAAGTCCGAGGTTGTATCGGGTGCCGGTTAAGACCGGTTGCCTGAGCATGCTTAGGAAACTGCCACGCCACGACAATTCGGTCTAACCACCGAGTCGTGGGGCAACCCGATCGGGCCCAGTTGTGGGCCATGCCCAGGCGGCGAAACACACGCATCCCCTATGGGACCGTAGGTAACAAAGATGATCGATATTACAGTCCACAATCAGGCCGGCGAAGAGGTCGGGAAGGTCCAGATCGACGAGCAGAAGCTCGGCGGCGAGGTCCGCCCCGCGCTCCTGAAGCAGGCGTATGTCCGGTTCCACGCCAACCGTCGTCAGGGCTCCGCCCAGACCAAGAGCCGTGCCGACACCGCGTACTCGACCCGCAAGCTGTATAAGCAGAAGGGCACGGGTAACGCACGCCGCGGCGCGGCGGGCACGAACATCATGCGTCACGGCGGGCACGGCTTTGCCAAGCGTCCGCATTCCTGGCGACAGGACATGCCTATTAAGATGCGCCGCCTGGCTAACCGCAACGCGGTCCTCGCCAAGGCGATCGACGGCGAGATCAAGATCGTAGACAAGCTGGACTACGACAAGCCCAGCACAAAAAACTTCAGCAGCCTCCTGG
The DNA here is from genome assembly GCA_029260635.1 of Phycisphaeraceae bacterium. Lineage (GTDB taxonomy): Bacteria > Planctomycetota > Phycisphaerae > Phycisphaerales > Phycisphaeraceae > JAJRRS01. The sequence goes on from JAJDCW010000203.1 coordinate 10,998, forward strand.
CCTCGCTGAAAATCGACCGGACCTGCCTGGTCGCCCTCCCCTCTGTCACCGGACACGAAGCCGTTTCCGCCCGGAACCTAGAACATGTTGATGTGACTCAGATCGACCGCCTCAACGCGTTCGATCTGCTGAACCATCGGTACCTGCTGGTTGATAAGGAAGCCTTCGAGGCTTACCTCGGCCGGGTGACTTCCGATGAGCTGGCCAAGGCCAAACAGGAGGCGTCCTGATGGAAGCAACCACCGTTATCAAGAAGCCGCTGATCACCGAGAAGAGCGCCTGGGAAACCGAGTCGCGTAACCGGTACAGCTTCGAGGTCGATATGCGGGCCCGCAAGCCGCACATCAAGGCCGCCATCGAGAAGATTTACGGCGTGAAGGTCGCGAAGGTCAGCACGCAGATCCGTAAGGGCCAGTACTTCCGTACGAAGTTCGGCCCGGCCAAGACCTCTAACTGGAAGCGGGCCACCGTGCTTCTGGCCGGGGATGACAGGATCGACTTGTTCTAAACGGATAAGACCCGGTGAGATGCCGGGCTATGTGAGATAAGACATGGCTATTCGAATATACAAGAAGACAACCAACGGCCGGCGTAACGCTTCGGTCAACCTCTACTCCGAGGTCACCAAGAAGCGTCCCGAGAAGTCGTTGCTCGAGAAGAAAACCAAGAACGGTGGGCGCAACCACTCCGGCAAGATCACGGTGCAGAGCCGTGGCGGCGGTGCCAAGCAGCGTTACCGCCGGATCGACTTCAAGCGGAGCAAGGACGACGTCCAGGCGACCGTGATCGGGATCGAATACGACCCGAACCGCTCGTGCAACATCGCGTTGCTCGAATACGCGGACGGCGAGCGTCGGTACATCATCGCTCCCGTGAAGCTGACGGATGGCGACAAGGTCATCTCCAGTTCGCAGAAGGTCGAGCCGAAGGTCGGGAACAACATGCCGCTGGGGATGATCCCTTCCGGTCTGAACCTACACAACATCGAGCTGGTCGCGGGCCGTGGCGGGCAGATCTGCCGGTCGGCCGGCAGCAGCGCGAGGCTGACCAATAAAGAGGGCCAGTGGGCAACCCTGGTCTTCCCTTCCGGCGAGATCCGCCGGGTCTCACTAGACTGCCGTGCGACCATCGGTCAGGTCGGCAACACGGACCACAACCGCGTGGTCATCGGCAAGGCCGGGCGTGCACGCCACATGGGGCGTCGCCCTCACACCCGTGGTGTCGCCAAGAACCACCACGACCACCCGTTGGGTGGTGGTGACGGCCGCAGCAAGGGCAACCGTGCCCCGCAGTCCAAGACCGGTGTGCCCTCCAAGGGCGGCCGAACGCGTCAGCGTGGCAAGGCATCGAACAAACTGATTATCCGCCGGCGTGTATCCAAGCGGTACGGCCAGCTGAAGCTGCAATAAAAAAACCGTTTGGCTTTTAGCGATTAGCTATTAGCTTTTAAGAAACGGACGGACACAAGAACGGACAAGGCTAAGAGCAGAGAGCTAATAGCAAAAGGCAAGAACGTATGTCACGATCACTGAAAAAAGGCCCGTTTGTTGATCTGAAACTCTACCGTAAGGTGGAGAAGCTGACTCAGATGGGCAGGCACGATCCGATCAAGACCTGGGCGCGTGCGTGCACGATCGTTCCGGAGTTTGTCGGGCACACGTTCCTGGTGCACAACGGCAAGCTGTTCCACACCGTGTTCGTGACCGAAGACATGGTCGGGCACAAGCTCGGCGAATTCAGCGCGACCCGGTTGTTCAAGGCCCACACCACGGGCACGAAGGCGCAGCGGGCAGGGGTCAAGTAAGAAATTAAGCCGTCGGCTTGTCACTTTTGTGGCGGGCCTGATTGAGACGGTTATGGAAACGAGAACACAGGCTAAAAGCTCATTGCTACAAGCTAAAGGCTAGGAATCATGGCTTACACCAACGTACACCGAGGCGCACGGATCAGCCCGACAAAGGCACGGCCTGTCGCGCAGATGATCTGCGGCAAGAGCGTCTTTGACGCGATGAACATGCTCACGCTGTCCAAGAAGCGGGCCGCCGTCATGCTCAAGAACTGCCTGCAGGCGGCACGTTCCAACGCGCAGGAACGCGAGGGGCTTTCCGACCGCGAGGCGCTGGCGATGGTCGTTTCAGAGGTCCGTGTCGACAGCGGCCCGACGATGAAGCGGTTTCAGCCAAAGGACCGTGGACGGGCACACCCGATCCTCAAGCGTACCAGCCACATTACCGTGTCCGTTGACCAGGCCGGCAGGAAACGATAACTCTCGCTTGGGTGTGTAAGCCCGGCGACAAAAGTAAGGTTCACTATGGGACAGAAAGTTCATCCATTCGGCTTCCGCGTCGGCATCACCGAGGCTCACAAGAGCCGCTGGTACGCGCCGAAGGCTCTCTACGCCGAGCTGCTGGTCGAGGACCAGAAGATCCGCAGGTTCTGCGATCACCGGTTCAACCGTAAGGCTCCGTACGCCGCGGTGAGTGATATCCACATCGAGCGGACGCGTGAAGAGCTGAAGATCATCGTCAAGACCGCGCGTCCCGGCCTGGTGATCGGCCCCAAGGGTGCGGAAATCGACGCCTTGACCGCGGAGCTACAACGGCTGACCGGTCGTAACGTCTCGATCAACTGCATCGAGGTCCACAACGCGGACCTGGACGCGAAGCTGGTCGGTGAATCGATCGCTGAGCAGTTGCAGAAGCGTGCGGGTTTCCGCCGTGTGATGAAGATGAAGGCCGAGGCCGCGATGGCCGCCGGTGCCAAGGGCTGCAAGATCCAGCTGTCCGGGCGTCTGGGTGGCCACGAGATGAGCCGGACCGAAGACGTCCGCCTGGGTGCAATCCCGCTGGCGACGCTGCAGGCGAATATCGACTACGCGTTGACCGAGAGCCTGACGACCTACGGGATCATCGGCGTGAAGGTCTGGGTGTTCCACGGCCTGTACGAAGAGCTGGCCGAGGGTGAAATTGAATCCAAGGCCGCAGGTGCCCGGCCGCGTGCACGGGGTCGTCACTAAGCAAGACTTGAAGTTAAGCACGGCGTTAGCCGTGGACGGAGACCAGACAGATGCCTCTGATGCCAAAACGAGTGAAGTTCCGCAAACAGCAGCGGGGCAAGGTGCGCGGCAACGCCCAGCGTGGCAACTATGTTGCTTTCGGGGAGTTCGGCCTGCAGCTGCTTGAGGGTGGCTGGCTGACCGCGCGTCAGATCGAAGCCGGGCGTATCGCGGCCAGGCAGTACTGCAGCCGCGAGGGCCGGTTGTTTGTGCGGGTCTTCCCGGACAAGCCGATCAGCAAGAAGCCGCTGGAACAGCGTATGGGTAAAGGCAAGGCCGAGCCCGAATACTGGGTCGCCCGTGTGAGGCCCGGGACGATCGTTTACGAGATCGTCGGTGTGCCCAAGGACGCGGCCCGTCAGGCGTTCGCCCGTGTGGCACACAAGATGCCGTTCAAGTGCCGGTTTGTGGAGAGACGTCACGCCTAAAAACAACGCCGCAGATTATTGATCTGTGGACCGTGAGACAGCCATGAAAGCCAGTGAAACACACAAGCTAAAAGACGAAGAGTTGAAGGTCGAGGTCGAGCGTCTGCGCAAGAGCCACTACGAGCTGCGGACCCAGGCCGTGACCGAGAAGCTGGAGAACCCAAGGCAGCTTGGCAACCTCCGCAGAGACATCGCCCGCTTGCTCACCGAGCAGCGTGCACGCCAGTTACGGGAGGCCACTAAGTGACCGAGCAAGCCAGCACAGCAAAACGAATCCTCACCGGCACGAAGATCGGCGTCGTTGTCAGCGATAAACGCGACAAGACCTGCACCGTGGCGGTGGACTTCCAGCAGAAGCACGCCAAGTACGGAAAGTACCTGCACCGTCAGGCGAAGTTCCAGGTCCACGATCCTGAGAACCTCTGTGGCGAGGGCGACCGGGTCGAGATCACCGGCTGCCGTCCGATCAGCAAGACCAAGAGCTGGCGACTGGTGAAGGTCCTCGAGAAGGCGCCTGCGCCGTTGGAACACAAAGAAGAAGCCACCGCCTAACCAAAGGCCGGCCGGCCCGATGGGCCATTGAAGGAATAGAGTCATGCTCCAGGCAGAATCAAGAGTCGACGTCGCGGACAACACCGGCGCCAAGATCGCGTATGTGATCCGTGTGCTGGGTGGTTCCACCGGGCGCGGTAAGTTCACCCGCAAGACCGCCGGTGTCGGCGACAAGGTCGTGTGCTCGGTCAAGAAGTCCCTGCCCGGCAGCGACCTCAAGGCCGGCACGATCGTCAAGGCCGTGGTCGTTAGGACCCGTAACCCCATCCGCCGGAAGGACGGCAGCTACGTGCGGTTTGACCGCAGCGCCGTGGTCCTGATCGACGACGACGGGAACCCCAGGGGCACTCGCATCTTCGGTGCGGTCGCCCGTGAACTGCGTGAACAGAATTACATGAAGATCGTCTCCCTCGCATCGGAGGTGGTCTAACAACCGAAGCCGTGGGCTTCCCTGAACTCAGGGCTAATTGCTAACGGCTAATGGCTAAAGGCTGAATCAAATGGCACGACACGTAAGAAAAGGCGACACCGTCATCGTCACCTCCGGCTCGAGCAAGGGCAAGCAGGGCAAGATCCTGCGCGTCGTCACCGAGAAGGACCAGGTCGTCGTTGAGGGTGTGAATGTGCGGACCAAGCACGTCAAGCCCAACCAGGCCAACCCCCAGGGCGGGACCGTCCACAAGGAGATGCCGATCCACATCTCCAACGTGTCACCCGCCGCCGCCGGCAAGCCGACCCGTGTGCGGTTTGTCAACAAGGACGACGGCTCGAAGGTCCGCGTCGCCGCCAGCACCGGTGAGCAGCTTGGGCCTGAACTGAAGAAGGCACGCTAAAGAAACACCGTGGCCGAACAACAGGCCACACTACCAGGACCGAACCATGACCCCGCGGTTAAAGAAACAATACGAAGAACAGGTCGCTGCCAAGCTCAAGCAGGACTTTGGGATCAGCAACCCCATGGCCATGCCGACCCTTGACAAGATCGTCATCAATGTCGGTATGGGTAAGCAACTTGAAGGCACGAAGCTGAACCCCAAGGCCCGCGAGCAGGTCGTCTCCGACCTGACGCTGATCTCCGGCCAGAAGCCGATCGTCAAGAAGGCGAAGAAGTCGGTCGCGAACTTCAAGCTGCGTGCCGGCTACGAAGTCGGTGCGATGGTCACGCTCCGCAAGGACCGCATGTGGGAGTTCCTGGACCGCCTGATCACGGTCGCGATCCCCCGGATCAAGGACTTCCGCGGCCTGAAAGACAAGCTCGACGGGCGCGGCAACTACTCCTTCGGCGTGAATGAGCAGGGCATCTTCCCCGAGGTCGATATGACCCAGGCCCAGTTCATCCACGGGATGAACATCAACCTGATCTTCAAGCGCAGCACCGACGACATGACCCGGGCGGCGTTGAATGAGATGGGTTTCCCACTGGTCAAGCCCGAAGAGAAGAAATAACCAGCCACGAATTAGAACAGTACCCCGGTTTCCAGCCGAGACAGCAAAGAGAGCACCATGGCATCGAAGTCAACCAGCATCCGAATGGCAAAGGTCAAGAAGACCATCGAGAAGTACGCAGAACTGCGGAAGAAGCTCAAGGCGGAAGGTGATTACGCGGCGCTTCAAAAGCTGCCACGCAACGCCAGCCCCACGCGCTACCGCAACCACTGTGCCCTGACCGGCCGGACCCGGTCGGTGTACCGCAAATTCGGTATCTCGCGTATCAAGCTCCGTGAGCTGGCGTTGGAAGGCAAGGTCCCCGGGATGCGTAAGGCGTCCTGGTAAGGTTCGCGGACAGTCGCGGGCTTGTCGTCGATGGCGGCGAGATTGAATCAGAAAGAAATTCACAGCTAAGGCAAATGTAATGTCTCTATCAGACCCAATCGCAGACATGATTACCCGGATCCGCAACGCGGCCCGTAACAAGGCCAAGAAGGTCGATTGCCGCAACAGCAAGATCTGCACCGGCATCGCCCAGGTCCTCAAGGACGAGGGTTACGTCGCGGACTACAGCGTGATCGACGACGGGAGGCAGGGCATCCTGCGTGTAGACCTCCGTTACGGCCCCAACGGCGAGCAGCTGATCCACACACTCAAGCGTGAGAGCAAGCCCGGCTGCCGTGTGTACACCAAGGCCGAACTGCTCCCACGACCTCTGGGTGGCCTGGGGATCGCCATCGTCAGCACGTCCAGCGGCGTGATGAGTGACCGCAAGGCCCGGCAGAACCACGTTGGCGGCGAGCTGCTTTGTACGGTTGAGTGAGAGAATAAGAAGACACCCGTGTGGAGAAGGGCCCCGCAACACAGCGGATCGCCCCTAACCACTGAGTAAGGATTGAAACGATGTCCCGTATTGGAAAAAAACCCGTCGCCCTAGCCGGCACCAAGGTCTCGGTCAGCGGCAATCAGGTCACGGTCGAGGCCGGCGGCAACAGGCTGTCGATCACCCACCGCCCCGAGGTCACCGTCAAGGTCGAGGGTGATGAGGTTGTCGTCGAACGCAAGGGCGACTCGCGTGCAGCCAAAGCGATGCACGGGCTGACCCGTTCGCTGATCTCGAACATGATCGAGGGCGTGACCAAGGGCTTCGAGAAGAACCTCGAGATCAACGGCGTCGGCTGGACCGCGCAGCTCCAAGGCAACAAGGTCAACCTGAAGGTCGGCTATGCCGACACCCGGGTGGTCATCGTGCCCACGGGGATCAAGGTCGATATCCAGGGCAACAAGCTGAAGATCAGCGGTGCTGACAAGCAGATGGTCGGGCAGGTCGCCGCGGAGATCCGCTCGCACCGTACACCCGAGCCTTACAACGGCCGTGGTATCAAGTACGACAACGAGCACATTATCCGCAAGCAGGGCAAGGCCTTCGGCAGCGGTGCGTAAGCGGGATTGATTTAACTATTAGATACACCCTGACCCCGGGAAAGTCCGGCACTGGGAAGCGAAACGATGGAAAAGAACAAACTAAAAACCGTACGGCGTCAGCGCCGCAAGACCGGCATCCGCAAGCGCGTGATCGGGACACCCGAACGCCCGCGCCTGACGGTCTTCCGCAGCCTCAACCACATCTACGCCCAGGTCATCGACGACCTGGATGGGAAGACGCTGGCCTCTGCCAGCACCATCAAGGGCAAGGGTGGCAACATCGCCGCCGCGGTTGAAGTCGGCAAGCAGATCGCCAAGCAGGCCCAGGACGCCGGCATCAAGCAGGTCGCGTTTGACCGCAACGGGTTTCGATATCACGGCAGGGTCAAGGCCCTGGCCGATGCCGCCCGCGAGGGCGGCCTTGGGCTGTAACCAGGCTCATCTCCGTGTGCCTTCGGCCACGGGTTACGTTTAGAGGAATAACATGCCGGAATTACTAGAAGACAGCACACAGGCTTTAGAATCGACCACGGTCGGTATTTTCCGTACCGCCACGGTTGTCAAGGGTGGCCGCCGTTTCAGCTTCGCCGCGCTGGTCGTGGTGGGTGATCGTCGGGGCAGCGTCGGGATCGGCTACGGCAAGGGCCGGGGCGTCCCCGTTGCCATCGAGAAGGCGCAGAAGGCCGCCCGTAAGAACCTGGTCAGGATCGAATTGAAGGACGGCACGCTACCGCACCAGATCGAGGGGCGCTTCGGCGCTTCGATGATCCGGCTGATCCCGGCCGCGCCCGGTACCGGTGTTATCGCCGGCGGCACCGCGCGTGCGGTGCTGGAGATGGTCGGCGTGCAGGACTGCCTGACCAAGGCTTACGGATCGACAAATAAGAAGAACCTCAGCAAGGCGGTCCTCGATGGCCTGACCCGTCTGCGTACCAAGGAGCAGGTCGCCAGCTACCGTGGTGTGGAGATCGAATCCACCGCGGTCGACGAGATGATCGCGCTGGGTAAACGGTACACCACCGAGACCAGCACCGCCCCGAAGCAGTTCGCAAAGCCCGCCAAGGAAGAGAACGAAGGCGGCAAACGTGGCGGCAAGCGTGGCGGCGGCAAGGGCGGCCGACGCAGCGAGAGCACGCCAGGCGGTAAGGGCGTGACCGCGACCGTGACACAAAGCAACAAGCCCAAGCCCAAGCCTAAGGTTGAAGAAACCGAAGCGGCCCCGGCCGAGGAAGCCCCGATCACCGATGCGGTTGATCAGGCACCCGCCGCAGAAGCGGCTCCGGAAACCACTCCGGAAACAACCCCCGAAGCGGATAAGCCTCAGGACTAAACATAAGCGACACCCCGGCGTGTACCGCCGAGAGAGCAGGAGTGTCTTAGCGATGATGATTCATGAAATCACCGAGAAGGTGGGCAAGCATAAGAAGCGTAAGCGCGTCGGTCGTGGTCCGGGCTCCGGCTCGGGCAAGACCTGCGGCCGCGGTCACAACGGTGCCGGTTCCCGGTCGGGTGCCTCCGGCTCGATACGCGCCAGCCGTGAAGGCGGCCAGACCCCGCTGTTCCGCCGTGTCGCCAAGCGTGGCTTCTCGAACGTGCTGTTCAAGAAGCAGTTCGCCGTGGTAAACATCAGCGCGTTGGACGCCCGTTTCGACGACGGGGCCGAGGTCAACGCCCAGATGCTGGTGAAGGTCGGCCTGATCCGTGACGCCAAGCTGCCCGTAAAGGTGCTCGGCAAGGGCGAGACCTCCAAGAAGTTCAGCGTGACCGCGGCATCTTTTTCCAAATCGGCGGAAGAAAAGATCAATAAAGCGGGCGGTTCAGCGACTATCGCTAAGTGATACTTAGGATTGAGTCTGCGGATGACTGACCGCGGATACAAGACCGTGGGTGACATCCACGGCTTTATGTAGGGAAAACATGCTCCAAGCGTTTCTGAACATCTTCCGGATCTCCGAGCTTCGCAACAAGATCTTCTTCACGTTGGGGATGCTGTGTATCTACCGGATCGGCTTCTTCATCCCGCTGCCCGGCGTCAGCCAGGAGCTGATGAAGCAGTGGGCCGAGAAGCAGAGCGGCGGTGCCGCCGGCAACATTCTGGACTACGTCAGCATCTTCACCGGGGGCTCGCTGACCCAGTCGACGATCTTCGGCCTGGGGATCATGCCCTACATCTCGGCGGCGATTATCTTCCAGCTGCTGGGTTCGGTGTGGGAGAAGCTCAAGGCGCTTCAGAAGGAAGGCCCCGCAGGCCGGCAGAAGATCCAGGAATACACCCGCTACGCGACCGTCGGGCTTTGCCTGGTGCAGTCGGTCGTCTACCTGAAGTTCTTCCAGTCCGGTGAGTCGCCCGTGGTTTACGCGGCCTACAAAGACACGTTCCTGTTCTGGGCGTGCGGCGTCTTGGCGCTCACCAGCGGGACGGTTTTTCTGATGTGGCTCGGTGAGCAGATCGACAAGTACGGGATCGGCAACGGTATCTCGCTGATTATCACCGCCGGCATCATCGCCGGGATGCCGACCGCGATCGGCATGGTGGTTAAGGGGTTCGACGTCAACAGCGCCGATGCGCAGTACAGCCCGATGACCGTGATCTTCCTGGCGGTGGCGTTTGTGGTGGTGGTTGCCGGGTCGATCGTGATTACACAGGGCCAGCGGCGGATACCGATCCAGCAGGCCAAGCACACACGCGGACGACGCGTATACGGCGGGCAGCGCAGCTACCTGCCGCTGCGGGTGAATCACGGCGGCGTCATGCCGATCATCTTCGCCAGCTCGTTGATGATTATCCCGTCGATGCTGCTGGGGTATATGGACTCGGTCTTGACCGAAGTCCCCGGCGATGACACCTCCGGTTTCTACAACCTCATTTACAGCATCGTTGGCTTCCTGAATGTCAACTTCGGATTCAACGGCTACCTCTACACGGTGGTTTACATCGGGCTGATCTACTTCTTCGCGTACTTCTGGACGACGGTGCAGTTCCAGCCCAAGGAGATGGCGACCCAACTCCGGGACCACGGCAGCTTCATCCCGGGGCTGCGACCAGGGCCAAGGACCGCGGACTACCTGGAAACCGTCATGGAGCGGATCACCTACGTCGGGGCGGGCTTCCTCTCGCTGATCGCGGTGGTCCCCACGATCGTCTCGGGCGTATTTAAGATCGACTTTATGGTGACACAATTCCTTGGTGGCACAGGACTTCTGATCGTCGTCAGCGTGATGCTGGACTTCGTGCAGCGGATCGAAGCGAGCCTGTTGATGCGTAACTACCAGGGCTTCCTGGCGTCCGGCGGTGGCAAGGGGCCGAAGATCCGGGGGGCCCGGGGCACTTAAGCCCCGTGGTGGTAGCTATTTGTCAGGCCCACAGAGCCGTGATACGATAATCGACTCACTGCGGGTTGGGGACAATCGAACAATCCTCGAGATAACCGGTTCCAAGCCAACGTGATTAAAGACAAGATAAAGCGGAAGACGGCTGAGGAAATAGAGAAAATGCGGATCGCCGGGCGGATTGTCCAAAAGGTCCACCAGCGTTGTCGGGAGATATGTAAGCCGGGGATTACGACCCGCGAGATCGACGAAGAGGGCTGCCGTGTTTACACGGACGCCGGTGCCAGGGGGTTGTTCAAGGGCTACCCCGGGCCGACGCCGTTTCCCGCGAACCTGTGCATCAGTGTGAACGAGGAAGTCGTTCACGGGATCGCGGGAGACCGCGTGATCAAGGACGGCGACATCGTCGGAGTTGATTGCGGTGTCGAGTTCGACGGCTGGTGCGGGGACGCGGCGACGACCATTATGGTCGGTGACGTGGACCCGGAGACCCGGAAGCTGTGTGAAGTGACCCAGCGGGTGCTCGGGATAGCGATAGAGAATGTTCGGCCCGGCAGGAAGTGGAGCCAGGTCGCGAGGCTGATGCAGCAGTACGCGGAGTCGCAGGGCATGAGTGTCGTGCGGCAGTTTGTGGGCCACGGCATCGGGTCGAAGATGCACGAGCCGCCGCAGGTTCCCAACTTCGTCAGCCGTGAGCTGCTTGGGAACGACATCGAGCTAAGGGAGGGCGTCGTGCTCGCACTCGAGCCGATGTGCAACCTGGGCTCACACGAGGTGCGGACGCTCCGGGACGGGTGGACCGTCGTGACGGTGGACCGCAAGCCTTCGGCTCATTACGAGCATACGGTGGCCGTGACCGCGGACGGCGCGGATGTGTTGACCGACGGCCGGTAAAACAACAATACGCTGAGCAATTAAATCAGCATGTGACCGAGTACGAAACGAACCAGTAAAAGAGAGTCAGTGGCTAAAGAAGATAAACTCCAGTTCGAGGGCGAAGTGATCGACGCTCTGCCCAACGCGATGTTCAGGGTGAAGCTCGAGAACGACCACGAGATGATCGCCCACATCTCCGGGAAGATGCGTAAGTTTTACATCCGCATCCTCCCCGGGGACCGCGTGACCGTCGAGCTGAGCCCGTACGACCTGACCAAGGGCCGGATCACATACCGGCACTGATGACGGATTAACGAAGAGTAGGGATTTGTTCCCTTAGCCCCGCTTATCCGGGGGATGCCTTGGAGACTGAACCATGAAAGTAAGAAGCAGCGTTAAAAGGATCTGTGAGAATTGCAAGGTCATCCGGCGCAAGGGCGTCGTTCGCGTGATCTGCACCAACCCCAAGCACAAGCAGCGCCAGGGTTGATGCCAGGCATCAACCCGTCGTGGCCTTGCCCACGACTGTTTAACCGCCGAACTTGCTCGGCGATACGCACAAGGAACACAACATGCCCCGTATCTCAGGCGTAGATATCCCAGACAACAAGCCGATCCGGATCGCCCTCCGTTACATCTACGGCATCGGGCCGAAGATCGCGGAAGACATCGTCAACGAGGCCGGCCTTGAAGGTCAGGTCCGTGCGAACACCTTGAGCGAAGACGAACTGGCTCAGGTCGGTCTGATTATCGAAGACAAGCTGGTGATCGAGGGTGCCCTGCGTCGTCAGGTCTCCCAGAACATCAGCCGTCTGCGTGACATCCGCTCGTACCGTGGCGACCGCCACCGCCGCGGGTTGCCCGTGCGTGGCCAGCGGACCCAGACCAACGCCCGCACCCGCAAGGGCCGCAAGCGTACCGTCGCCGGTAAGAAGTCGGTCAAGGGCATGAAGTGACGCAAAGCGGTACCCGTGGCATCGCCACGGATTGCGCAGCAATCGTTTAACCGTCGATCAAAGATCGACGTGCTTCAAGACAACCCGCAGCCCCCGGTTGCGAATCAATCATCCAGACTCAACACAGCGTCGGGCACGTGCCCACGCAACAACATCCGAAGCCAGTTGCCCGCCCGCTTATTTAAGGGAGAGCCGGCAACGCCTAACTTCGAGGAAAAGACATGGCTAAAGCTAAGAAGGCTAAAAAGATCCGTAAGAACGTCGCCCGTGGCATCGCCCACATCAAGGCGACCTTCAACAACACCCTGATCACCATCACCGACGTGAACGGTGAGACCCTCTGCCAGGCCTCGGCCGGCAGCGCGGGTTTCAAGGGCTCGCGGAAGAGCACCCCGTTCGCCGCGACCCGCGCCGCTGAAGAAGCCGCCGCCGCCGCGAAGAAGTTCGGCGTGCATGAAGTCGAGGTGCGTATCCGAGGCGCAGGCTCAGGCCGTGAATCGGCTGTCACAGGCTTGCAGGCCAACGGCCTGAAGATCACCGCGGTCGAAGACCACACCCCGATCCCGCACAACGGATGCCGGCCCCGCAAACGTCGCCGCGTGTAATGCCCGCTGCGGGTCTCGCCCCTCCGTATTGGCTGGGGCTTGCCGGTGCGTTTAGTTGTACATCTACTGTTTAGATCTGCTTTGGGAAAAGAAGCGGTCGTCCGTCCAGCAGCGGATCGGCAGCGATAAACCCAAAGCGTTTCCCTCCCTAAGGGCTGCTGGAAAGATTTGGAGATCATCATGAGAATCAGATGGCGTGGTTTAGAGCTTCCCCACCGTGTAATCGCCGACCCCGCGAACACAGAGACCTACGGCAAGTTCAGCATCGAGCCTTTCGAACGCGGCTTCGGCACGACAGTCGGCAACAGCCTGCGTCGTATCCTGCTGTCCAGCCTGGAAGGCGCAGCAATCTCGGCGGTCAAGATCAAGGGTGCCCAGCACGAGTTCACCAGCCTCGAAGGCGTGCAGGAAGACGCGACCGACATCCTCCTGAATATCAAAGACATCGTTGTTTCGCTGGAGTCCGATGAGCCCAAGACCATGCGGCTCCAGGCCGAGGGCCCCGGTGAAGTGACCTGCGACCTGATCGAAGCCGACACCTCGATCACGATCCACACCAAGGACCTGATCCTGGCGACCCTGACCAAGCAGATCGATTTCGATATCGAGTTCCACGTCGAGAAGGGCCGTGGCTACGTCCCTGCCAGCGAACACTACGAAAGTACCGGCGAGCAGGAGATCGGGCTGATCCCCGTAGACGCGATCTTCTCCCCCGTGACCCGTGTGCGCTACAAGGTCGAGGACACCCGCGTCGGTCAGAAGACCAACTTCGACAAGCTGACACTTGAGATCTGGACCAACGGCACGGTCACGCCCGAGATGGCGCTGGTCGAAGCCGCCAAGATCATGCGTAAGCACCTGAACCCCTTCGTGCAGTACTTCGAACTGGGTGAGGCGACCGCCAGCGAATCCGCCGCCGCAGCCGCCCGTGTCGATGAGGAGCAGATCCGCAAGTTCAAGATGAACCTCAGCGACCTGGACCTGTCGGTGCGAGCGAACAACTGCCTGGAGACCGCGGAGATCGCGACCGTGGCCGAGCTGGTGGTTCACACCGAGGCCGACCTCCTGAAGGTCCGCAGCTTCGGCAAGACCTCGCTGCGTGAAGTGAAGCGCAAGCTGACCGATATGGGCCTGAGTCTGGGCATGGAACTGCCCGCCGAGCTTCAGGCCAGCAGTGCAACGTAATAAAACACCGGGCTTTCCCGGTTTGGGGCCATCACGCCCCGGTCCTATGTGGGACCTAATTGCCCCGCAGCGAAGTTTGTGGGAGTGGCATCGTCGGACGGCGTCTCACCCGTCCGGCCGTCAATAAAGGAGTTTACGATGAGACACCGCGTACACGGCCGGAAGCTGGGACGCCACACCAATCACCGCAAGGCGATGTGGCGGAACATGGCGATTGCTCTGTTCACCCACAACCAGATCACCACGACGATCCCCAAAGCGAAGAGCCTCAAGCCCTTCGTGGAGAAGCTGATCAGTGCCGCGAAGAAGGGCGACCTGGCCAGCCGGCGTCGCGTGATCAAGATGATCGGTGACCAGATCATGGTCAAGAGCGAGGACGACCCCGGGATCACCCGCAACAAGTACGGCGAGATCGTCAGCGGGCCGAGGGTCGTCAAGACCCTGTTCGACGAGATCGCCCCGAAGTACGCCGACCGCACCGGCGGGTATACCCGCATCATCAAGCTGACCAAGCACCGGATCGGTGACGGCACGTCGCTATGCGTGCTCCAGCTTGTCGGTGATGAAGACATGTCGGCCCCACAGGTGTCCGGCCAGTATTCCCGCCGCCGTGACAAGGCCAACAAACGCATGGAGTTTGCGGCCGCGAAGCGTAAGGGCGGGTCGGAAACGGCGACCGCGGTGGCCGAGCCTGTAGCCGAGGTTGCTGAAGAAGCCGCCCCGGAAGCGGCTCCCGAAGCGACGACCGAAGACCAGTCGGCGGCCGAGGGTGGCGAAGCGACCGAAGAGAAGTCGGAATAATCACGCCTTAACGGTGTGCATCAAATCCAGAACAAGAAGGCCGGCCCGTTTGGGTCGGTCTTTTTTATTTGTCTGATCTCAGCGGCTGCGGGTTCATATTGTGATGACACGCGGCAATATAAAGATAGTTTTATCATTATGGCTTTTCTAGAAAAGCCTTTGTAGGGGATGGGTGTGATTTGCAGAGGTCCGGGCGGGGGTTGGTGCTGTGCTGGCGTTGGCGTTGAGGTTGTGGCAGGTGGCGGGCCGTGAGGATTTTGGGAGGCCTGGGTTTGAGTGCGTGTTGGACGAGTCGGTGAGGAGATGCGGGGTCTGACGGGTTTGATTGATAGGCGGTAGGTGCGTGATACGTGGTGGGGTGTCGGTGGTTACAATCGGGTCATGCGTATTCTTTTGACCAACGACGACGGGATCGACGCGCCGGGGCTGGCGGCGTTGTACAAAGCGGTTCAGGGGCTGGGTGAGGTTCACGTGGTGGCACCGGAGAAGGTGCAGTCGGCGACGAGCCACGCGGTGACGTTCCATCGGCCGATCCGTGTCGCGAGCCACCCGGGGCCCGGCGGCGAGGGGATGCCGGGGACCAGCGTGGGCGCGCGGCCGGCGGACTGTGTGAAGCTGGCTATCACCAATCTGGTGCCCCAGCCGATCGATCTGGTCATCAGCGGGATCAACGCGGGGGCGAACGTCGGGGTCAACGTGATTTATTCCGGGACGGTCGGCGCGGCGCGCGAGGCGGCGTTTTTCGGGATCCCGGCGATCGCCATCAGCCAGCACGTCGGCGACTGGGACGGCATCCGCTGGGACGCCGCGGCGAAACACGCCGGGGAGGCGATCCGGCGGGTGCTCGACGGGCCGATGACGGCTCACTCGGTGGTGAATATCAACATCCCGATCCTCGACGACGGGGCCGAGCCCAAGGGGATGAAGGCGGCACCGATCTCGACCAGCTCGATGGTGGATCAGTACGAGGTCACGCCGGCGGACGACGGGTCGTTTCAATACCGGGTGTGTAACGCGATGACGTTCCGGACGCGCGAGCCCGGGACGGACGTCGAGGCGTTGTTTGACGGGTATATTACGGTGACGCCGTTACAGCACGACGTGACGGACCCGGGACAGATGCCCGGCTGGGTAGAGCATATCGGTTAGGCTTGTCGTGGCATGGCCGGGATCAGTCCGGGGCCGGGGCGGATCGGGCGGTCTTGTATTTATGGCGGAGCCTTGGCATGACGTTTGATCCACAGCTTGAGATTGACGCGACCCAGCAGCTATCGCTGGTGATCGACGGCGGGGAGGCGGAGCACCTGGCGGCGTTCCTGCACCTGCTGCCGCCCGAGGACACGACCTACACGATCAGCCATCTGGATGATGAACGACGCACGAAGATGCTGTCGCTGCTGTCGGCCGAGCACTCGGACCTGGCGGCCGACCTGATGGAGCACTTCGTCGACGAGCACGCGGCGGACATGATCGAGCAGCTAGAGCCCCGCGAGGCCGCGGCGATCGTGGACGAGATGGACAGTGACGAGCAGACGGACTTGCTCACGGAGCTGGATGAGGAAGACGCCGAGGCGATCCTTCATGAGATGGACCCGGAAGAGGCGGCGGACGCCCGGCACCGGATGCAGTACGACGAGGATGTGGCCGGTGGCCTGATGATCACCGAGTACCTGTCCTACCGTGACAGCCAGGACGTGGACGCGGTGATCGCCGATCTGCGTGCGAACGCTGAAGAGTACAACGAATACGAAGTGCGTTTCGCGTACCTGATTGATCACGATGATAAGTTTGTCGGCCTGGTGACGATGCGGAGGCTGGTGATGGCGCCGGCGGGGAAGAAGCTGATCGACCTGGCGATCAAGAGCCCAAAGAGTGTGTCGGTCGATGCGGACCTGGAAGAATTGGTAGGCCTGTTCGACCGCGTGGACTTCTCGGCGGTCCCGGTCGTCAATCCGGATGGCCGACTGGTGGGCGTGGTACAGCGGGCGGCGGTGCAGGAAGCATTAAGCGACTCGGCCAACGAAGACCTGATGAAGATCACAGGTATCGTGGCGGGCGAAGAGTTCCGGTCGATGCCGATGATGTCCCGGCTGCTGCGACGGCTGGCGTACCTGCTGCCGATCATGGTGCTGCTGCTGCTGTCGGCTAGCGTGATCCACCTCTACCTGGAGACGGTGGCGGCGAACCCCGTCCTGGCGATGTTCCTCCCGGTGGTCGCCGGGCTCTGTGGCAGCGGCGGGAACCAGGCGGTGGGCGTGTCCCTGCGTGAGGTGTCGCTTGGCTTAATCCTGCCGGGCGACTTTATGAGAGTGCTGATCAAAGAAGCAGCGTTGGCGCTGGCGGCCGGTGTGGTTCTAGGTATTGCCTTGATGCTGATGGTCTGGGGCTGGCAGGGGAATTTCTATCTTGGGCTTGTCGTCGGTGGCGCAGTCCCGATCGTGATCGTGATCGCCAAGTCGGTCGGCGGGACGGTCCCGCTGGTGCTGCGGTCGATCGGCCTGGACCCCGCGATGGCGTCCGGGCCGGTAGTGACGACGGTGGTGGACCTGTTTAGCTTCCTCATCGTCCTGCTGTTCGCGACGTGGTTGTTGTAAGGTAATCCGTTCGGGGCGTGTGGAGGGTATGATTCGGGTATGGCACGGACGACCAAGGCATCCAGCAAGAGCAAGGCGGCGGCACTCGGCGTTCAGACGCGGGTATGCGCTCTGCATGGGCCGGAGCAGTGGCTCAAGGGTCGGCACCTGGATGACCTGCGCAAAGCGTTAGATGCGGAGCACGGGGAGACCGAGACGTTCCACTTCGAGGGCAAGACCGCGACGCTGGCGGACGTGCTGGACGAGTTGCGCAGCTACGCGTTGATGCAGCACCACAAGGTCGTGGTGGTAGATCAGGCGGATGAGTATCTGAAGAAGGACGGGTTCCGTAAGGCGATGGAGCGGTACGTCGAGTCGCCGGTGGACCACGGGACGCTGGTGTTCCGTAGCGATACATGGAACAAGGGGAAGCTGGACAAGCTGATTGATAAGGTCGGTGCGGTGGTCAAGTGTGAGCCGTTGAAGCCTGCTCAGGCCAGGAGCTGGCTGATGAAGCGGAGCCCCGCGGAGCACGGCCGGGCGATCGAGCCGACGGCGGCGGGGCTGCTGGTCGAGCGGATCGGGACGGACCTGATGACGCTGGATAGCGAACTGGCGAAGCTGGCGTTGATGGTGGACAAGGGCCAGGCGATCGAGCGGGGGCTGATCGAGCAGACGGTCGGCAAGAGCAGCGACGAGAAGGCCTGGGAGGTGCAGGAGGCGGTGCTGATGGGCATGAGTTCGCGGTCGGCCGGGGTCTTAGTTGAGAAGGTCCATGAATTGGTCGACTTGGCCGGACATGCCGAGGAACTTGTGAGTTGGTGTATCGCCGACGTGATCCGGCGTCTGAATAAGGCGGCGATGATGAAGGACGCCGGGGTGCCTGACAGCGAGATCGCCCGGGCGATGAAGCTCTGGGGGCCCAGGCAGCAGCTATTCATGGGGGTCTTGCGTCGGCTGGACCGCTCGGCACTGACCGGGGCGTTCGACGACGTCCTGGAGGCAGACCGGCGGGCTAAGTCCGGGCTGGGCAACCTGGTGCGGAATCTCGAATGCTTCTGTGTCCGGTTGGCCGATAATGTAAAGTAAGCCCGTGTATCGGATTTAGCGGATCACTGGGAAATATTCCGGGCGGTAAGGTTCATGGATGAACCGTTGGCTGGGACAACAGTCAGATGTGCAGGAGGCACGATGCTTAGTAATTCATATCGATGGTGGTGTTCGGGTGCCCTGATAGTGGGTCTGGTGGTGGGTTGTCAGGAGTTGGCCCTGCCGACCGGGCTGGACGGAACCCCTCAGACGACCGAAACTGATCAGGCGTTGGCGGAGGCGGAACCCGGCGATGAGCTGGCTACGCAGGCGGAACTGTACGCCCAGCGCGTCTCGGAGTTGGACCAGAACGAACCGCAGCCACCGCCCGCCCACATGCAGCAGATCCTCTGGCGGGACGTCGGCGGTGAGCCGCAGGCCAACACGGAATTAATGACCACGGAGCCAACCGTGGCCGACGCGCAGCAGGACCCCGAAGCCACCCCGGTCGTCAACGCGATGGAGGCGATGTCCACCAAACCGGGTGAAGCGGAGTCGGTGCGGCAGACAGATACCGCAATGGCGTCTGTCGCTGCCGATGTGAGGGCTCAATCGAGCCCCGCCGAGGCGTACCGGGTGCTGCTCGAAGCGGTCCGTCACAGCGACGGCTCGAACCTGTCCAAGGCGGTCGCCGCCGCGACGCTCGCGCCGGTCGGGCCGCACGGTGAGCTGGACTGGTCGCTTCTGAACAAGCTGTCGCCGGAAGACCAGCAGCGGATCAAGAACTATCACCGCGCGGTCAGCATGCTGCACGCTCAGGTCCTTTCGGGTGAGGGCGACCTGGACCGCGAAGCCATCGCCGGCCGGCTAGAAGAACTCTACGGCAGCCAGCCTGTGTCCATCCGCAATATCCAGTTGTGCGAGAAGGTCATGGGCTACGGCGTGTACGACGCCTTCTCCGACAACACGTTCGTTGCCGGCCGCGTGCAGAAGCTGATCGTGTACGTCGAGCTGGACAACTTCGAGCCGCTGCAGAATCAAGACGGCGGCGCCTACGAGGTCCGGCTGCGTCAGGAGCTTGAGCTTTACGAATCCAACGGCTTCGAGGTCTGGAGCCACGAGCCGGTCATCATCTCCGACGTCTCGCAGAACAAACGCCGGGACTTCTTCGTCGTCCAGTTGGTGACACTGCCTGCTCAGCTAAGGATGGGCCAGTACCACCTGAAGGTCCGTGTCTACGACGAGAACGGCGGCACGCGGGACGAGGCGTCACTGGAACTGCGACTGGTGGCAGACGGGGCTCTGGTCAAGGAAGACCGGCGTTAGACATACAATCTAGGTGTGGTATTTACTTTGGGGTGCCACATCTTGACCCGCAGGGCAAGGTGTGCGGTTAGAACACACGCTTTGCCGCTACGCGGGCAAAACGGGGCACCCGCTATGAGTTGGGTAAACAGGTTTACAAGTGGTGAAGTTGCACGTTCGGGGGGCTTGGCTACCATGCGGCCATGCGTGTGCTTGCCGATGGCGACCGCTTCGATGGCCTGATCGATTCGCTTTGCCGTGGCATTGAGCAGATCAAGTCTTCCATTGAGGGGCGGTCGGAGAACGAAGGCGGATGGGCCCTGGTCGGCGTGCGGAGCCGCGGAGACGTGCTGGCCCAGCGGATCGCTGATCGGATGGGGGCGGAGAAGTTCGACGGCCGGATCGGCACGCTGGATATCACGCTTTACCGGGACGACCTTTCCGAGATCGGGCCGCTGCCGGTGGTGCGGACGACCGAGATCGATTTTTCGATTGACGGGCTGAACGTGGTCCTGATCGACGACGTGCTGATGACCGGGCGGTCGATCCGCGCGGCGTTGCAGTCGCTGATGGACCTGGGCCGACCCCGACGGGTCTGGCTGGGGGTATTGGTGGATCGGGGCGGACGGGAGCTTCCGATCGCGCCGGACTTTGTGAGCCTGGACCTGACGCACGGGTCGGCGGACGCGTTGCCGGTTGGCGCTAAGGTGCAGGTCATGGTCAGGCCGACGGACGAAGAAGACGCGGTTGTGGTGTTCGATGAGGGTGAAGGGAAGGGGGCCAATGGTGCCTGATTCCTCACGCTCGAATGATGCTGACGGTTACCAGTGGTCGCACCGGCACCTGCTTGGGCTGGAAGGCCTGTCGGTCGAGGACATCCGGTTCCTGCTGACCACGGCGTTGGGGTTCGAGGGCGTCTCGACACGCAGCGTCAAGAAGGTGCCCGCCCTGCGCGGACGGGTGGTGGTGAACCTTTTCTTTGAAGACTCGACCCGGACACGCGCCAGCTTCAACCTCGCGGCGAGCCGGCTGTCCGCGGACGTCCTGGAGATGGCGGGCAAGGGCTCCAGCGTCTCCAAGGGCGAGACGTTGATCGATACCGCACGAAACATCGAGGCGATGGGCGTGGACGTGATCGTCTGCCGGCACCACCACAGCGGGGCGGCGGCGCACCTGGCGGGGGCGGTGGATTGCTCGGTGATCAACGCCGGCGACGGGCAGCACGAGCACCCGACTCAGGGGCTATTAGATATCCTGACGATCGCCAAACGCACGGGGCGGACCGACACGTTTGACTTCTCCGGGCTGACCGTCGCGATTGTCGGCGACATCGCGCACAGCCGAGTGGCGCGGTCGAATGTGTATGGGTTGCTGAAGCTGGGGGCCCACGTGATCCTCGTAGGCCCACCGACTTTGTTGCCGGGAGCGTTTGTGGACCTGGGTTGCGAGTTGTCCAACAGTCTGGACGACGTGCTGCCGAGGGTGGATGTGGTGAACATGCTGCGGATTCAGTTCGAACGGCTCACCAGCCAGGCGTTCCCGAGCGTGCGCGAATACTCGACAAGGTTCGGCCTGAACGCGAAGCGACTGGCGCGGGCCAAGCCCGATCTGCTTGTGATGCACCCCGGGCCAATGAATCGCGGCGTCGAGATCGACTCGGTCGTGGCGGATGGACCCAACTCGGCGATCCTCGAACAGGTCGCCAACGGCCTGAGCGTGCGGATGGCGGCGCTGTTTCTGGTCAGCGGAGCCCCGGCTTAGCCGTGCGAGAAACACCGTTTGGCGGGTGAATCTCAAACAACACCGTCCCCAATTCCGGACACATCTGGTATAACTAGCAGATGGGAACCCCCGTTGACCGTCAAAACGGCCTGCTGCTGATCATCTCCGGCCCGTCCGGGGTCGGCAAGACCACGATCACGCACCGGGTCCGCGTCCGTCTCAGCGCGGTTTTCAGCGTTTCAATGACCACACGCCCGATCACGGCAGAAGACACCGACGGCGTGGATTACCACTTCGTCGACGAGACCCAGTTCAAGTACAACCGCGACGCGGGCAATCTGCTTGAGTGGGCCAAGGTCTTTGGCAACTACTACGGCACACCCCGCCGGCCCGTCGAGGAAAACCTCGCCAACGGCCGACTGATGATCCTGGAGATCGACGTCGAGGGCGCGATCCAGATCAAGAAGAACATGCCCGAGTGCTTCTCGCTGTTTATCGAACCGCCGAACGAGGACACGCTGTTGCAGCGGCTGCGTCGTCGCCAGCGTGAAGATGAGCAGACGATCCGTGGCCGATTCGCCCGGGCCAAGCACGAGATCGACCGGGCCCGCGAGTGCGGTGTGTACGACGCTTTTATCGTCAATGACGACCTGGATGTGGCGGTCGATGAGGCCGTGCAGGCGGTAGCGGACGAGTTGGAACGCCGCCGCAAAGAGGCCGACCGGCTTGTTGGGAAGTAATCGTCCTTATTCGCTCATTAACCCCTTCCCGATTATCCTTAAACCCATGAACGCGGCCGTATTCCTAGATCGCGACAACACGCTCATCCACAACGATGGCGACCTGGGCGACCCGGCGAAGGTGCGCCTGATGCAGGGTGCGGCCACAGCCGTGGCTTCGCTGTGCGGGTTGGGCTACAAAGTCGTGGTCATCACCAACCAGGGCGGGGTCGCGCGTGGCAAGTACACCGAAGTCGATGTGGACGCGGTCCATGAGAAACTCAGCGCGGTGCTGGCCGCCGGGGCGAACGGGGCGAAGGTCGCGCGGTATTACTACTGCCCCTATCACCCCGAGGGGACGGTCAGCCGGTACCGCAAGGAACACCCCAACCGAAAGCCCTCGCCGGGGATGCTCCAGGAGGCGGCACGCGATTTAGATTTAGACCTGTCACAGAGTTGGACGATCGGCGACCAGGTGCGTGACGTGCAGGCCGGGCTGTCGGCCGGAACGCGGGCGATCCTGCTGCGTCAGGACGCGGACCGGCTCAAGCCCTTCGATCCACGGCAGCATCCGGGGCTCAATGACGCGGCCGGTGAATCGACCGATCCGAAAGCCACACCGGACTTCTACGCACGCAACCTGGTCGAGGCGGTGCGGATCGTGGCCCAGCAACGCAAACCCGAGACCAGCGAGCAGATCCACCGGTCGGGACCGACCCAGCGCAAGTGGGACGCGGCCGCGGTCGCCAAGTTGCAGCGCGAACGGCAGAAGCCAAATGAGACGGATAGCGGTCCGGGTCCGGGTGGATCAGGCCGGACGGGTTCCGATGATGGCACATCGCCCGGGTCCGGCGTCAAGATGCAGGCGGCGGGCACCGCGGTGGCATCAGCGGGGAAGACGGCGAAAGCCGAGGCTAAGCCGTTCCGCCCCTGGAACGTGCCGACCGCGGAACTGGATGACGTGGTCGAGGAAGAAATGGTGGCGTCTACCCAGAGCAAGGCCACGGTGGTCGAGCGGGCCGTCGCTTCGGAGGGTGCCGCATTATCCAAACCGGTTGCTCCAGCCAATGAGCCCGACCCCGCCGATGAAAAAACACTTCGGCTGATCCTCCAGGAACTGCGTAACCAGCGCGGTACGGGCACGGAATTTTCATACATTCGGATCATGGCGATCGTGCTGCAGACCGTCGCCGGTGCGTGCCTGCTGGGCGCGTTCTGGCTGGGCGCGGCGGACGGGGTCCTGTTCATGCGGCTGTTAGGCTCCGCGATCTTCGTGCAACTGGCGGTGATCGCCGCCTTGCTCTGGGAGCGATAGCCCCCGGATTAAGTCGATCATATCTCTCAATCTGAATGCGGGGTTGCTCTGGGCGTGTTGTTATACTTGTCCGGATGTCTCAGACAGTTCCTATCATTGATGCACGCCGGCTGCTGGTCGTGATGCCGACCTGGCTGGGCGATTGCGTGATGGCGATGCCGACCCTGCGGGCGTTGCGCGGGCTGTACCCGGAGGCGCACATCACGGCGTTGATGGGGGCCGTGGTTCGGCCGATCGTGGACGCGAACCCCTGGATCAACCGGACGATCACCGTGCGCAGCAAGCGCAAGGGCAAATCCGACGGCCGACGCGGCGGGCCGATCCGGCTGGCGGCCCGGCTGGCGGCGGGGGAGTTCGATACCGCGGTGATCCTGCCAAACAGCTTCCGAAGCGCCCTGGTCACGGCCATGGCGAAGATCCCACACCGGGTCGGGTACGACCGGGACGGGCGCGGCGTCTTGCTGACCGACCGGCTTCTCGCGAGACGAACGCTTGAGGGCTTTGTCCCCGTGCCAACCCGGGATTACTACCTGGGGCTGGCAAGGTATCTGGGGTGCACGGACCCGGACCCGACGATGCAGTTATTTACCCGGCCCGAGCACGACACGCAGGCGGATGCGCTTCTTAAGCAGGGCGGGTACGACCCCGAATCCCGTCGACGTTTCGTGTTGCTGAACCCGGGGGCGAACTACGGCGACGCGAAGATGTGGCACCCCGAGCGCTACGCAGAGGTCGCCGACCGGTGCGCGAACGAACTCGATGCGTTCGTGGCCGTGAACGGTTCGCCGAAGGAAAGGGAAATCCTGGACCGTGTGCTTGGAGCCGCGAAGACCCCGATCTTCGACCTGTCCGCCGCGGGGATGCCTCTGAGTCTGTTGAAGAGCATCGTCCGACGTGCGTCGGTGATGGTGACCAATGACACCGGGCCGAGGCACGTCGCGGCTGCGTTGGGCACGCCGGTGGTGACGATCTTCGGCCCGACGGACCCGGCGTGGACCAGGATCGGGTTTGATGCCGAGCGGCAGGTGATGGTCAAGGTGTTCTGCGGACCTTGCCAGAAGAAGCAGTGCCCGCTGGACCACCGGTGCATGACGCGGATCGACGCCGACATGGTGGTTCAGCAGGTCAACGACCTGGTGCAGGGCGTGGGGGCCGGCGCGTGAGCGGACCCGATCGGCCGACCAATATGAAGATCGCCATCGTGATCGAGAGCTTCGACCCACACGCGGGGGGGCTGGAGCGTTCGACCGCACAGATCGCCACGGAATTAGCTGGGCGGGGGCATCGGGTCACGCTCTTGGCGGGGGGCTGCCGGGACACGAACAGCCTGCCGGGCGTGACCATCCGGGCGATGACCACGCGCAAGCGGTCATCGGCGTTGCGGCTTTTTCTGTTTAACAGATGGGCTAAAACCCAACTCGCCGAGGATTCCGGGGCGGGCGGGTTTGATGTGAGTTTGTCGATGACCACCGCCGTGCCGTCTGCGGTGCTGCAGCCGCGCGGGGGGACGGTGCGGGAGACACTCGAACGCAACATCGCGATGCGATCGACTTTTGGCGCACGGCTTGCCAAACGCGTCGGGATTTGGTTAAACCCTAAGCAACAGTTGCTTCTTTACTACGAGAAGCGGGCGCTGGCGGATGAAGGGTTGGTCAAGGTCGCCGCCGTTAGCGGGTATGTGACCCGACAACTACAAGAGCACTACGGCCTGCCAACCGACAAGATTACGCTGATCCCCAACGCGGCGGTGATGCCGAAGGTGGATAAGAAGCAGCGAGATGAATGGCGGGAACGCATCCGAAGTGGGTTTGATATTTCGGACGACACGACGGTGTTTCTATTTGCGGCGATCAATCCCCGGCTCAAGGGGTTCGAGCCGTTGATGAAGGCGATGGCGTTACTCAAGGACCGCGGCGTCCTGGCGGTCGTGCTGCTGGCCGGCGACTTCTGGCATAGCCACAACCGATACGCGGCCAGCCTGGGTGTACGCGACCGGGTGCGTTTTGTCCGGCACACCAAGCAGATCGAGTCGCTTTACGCCGCGGCCGACGTGACGGTCCACCCGACGTTCTACGATCCCGCCAGCAAGGTGGTCATCGAGTCGCTGATGATGGGCGTCCCGGCGATCAGCACGGTTTACAACGGGGCCAGCGACCTGATCGAGCCGACTGATGGGGCAACTGAAAGTGTCCGTGGCCGGGTGATCCCGGACCCGTCGGACGTCAAGGCACTGGCCGACGCGATGCAGGCGATGACCGACCCGGAGGAGCTGAAAAAGTGCTCTCAGGCCGCCCAGGGGCTCGATGGACTGCTTTCGATGCGGGCTCATGTGGACCTGCTGGAGGTGGTTTTGCGTGATGCGGCGGGCGAAATAAGCCTCAAACCCAGTGATTGACAGGGGATACAGTCGTATCCGGTTTGCCTAGACGGAATTCGGGGGCAGCCTGTGGATTTGCAACAACCTGCTAAACCAGCCTATACTGCCCGACTCGACTTGTACCCCGGACGTCTTGGAATGGCCCTGCGGTTATTTCACTGGACCTTCGGCAACCCGGAACCCCGGACTCGGAACGGTTAGATATGCCAACGATTAATCAGCTCGTCCGCAAGCCCCGTCGCACGCCTAAGTCCAAGTCCAAGGTCAAGGACCTTGACGCGTGCCCTCAGCGTCGCGGCGTGTGTCTTCAGGTCAAGACCGTGACCCCCAAGAAGCCGAACTCGGCTCTGCGCAAGGTCTGCCGTGTCCGTCTGTCTAACGGCAAAGAGATCTCGGCCTACATCGGTGGCGAAGGCCACAACCTCCAGGAACACAGCATCGTGCTGGTCCGTGGCGGCCGTGTGCGTGACCTCCCCGGTGTGCGTTACCACGTCGTGCGTGGCTCGCTTGACTGCCTGGGTGTCGAAGGCCGTAACCGCGGCCGTTCGAAGTACGGCGTGAAGAAGGCCAAGGGTTAATTAAGCGATTCGCTTTTAGCCGTTAGCTCTTAGTTAAGAGCTTGCGGAAAGTTTCAGTTTCATCATTGATCGGCAAGTAATCGGACAAGTCAACGTGACGCGTCCGGTGAACGAAGGGTTTGGAAGCAGCGTGCTCTCCTGCCTGACGAGCCGACGGAAAGGAATGCCCGATGGGCAGCAGAATCACCAAAGCAGAACAGCAGCTCAAACCGGACCCTCGCTACGGCGACAAGGTCCTGTCCCGTTTCATCAACTGTGTCATGCGTGACGGCAAGAAGGCGGTCGCCCAGCGCGTCGTCTACGCCGCCATCGACGAGATCGAAAAACGGACCAAAGGCGAGCCGACCGGCATCGAAGTCTTCCGCGAAGCGATCGCGAACGTCCGGCCCGAGGTCGAGGTCCGGTCCAAACGTGTCGGCGGTACCAACTACCAGGTGCCCATGCAGGTCAGCCGGCGTCGCCAGCAGAGCCTGACCTTCCGCTGGATCATCAACGCCGCCCGCGCCGAGTCCGGCAAGCCGATGCATCTGCGTCTGGCCCGCGAGCTGTACGACGCCTCCCGCAAGGAAGGAAAGGCCATGAACACCCGCGACCAGGTCCACCGCATGGCCGCCGCGAACAAGGCGTTCGCCCAC
>JAJDCW010000204.1 GCA_029260635.1 Phycisphaeraceae bacterium
CCGCGTTGAGCACCTCGTGCTTGAGCGCGACCGCGTTGAGCAGCGAGCTGAGTTTTTCGCTCGCCTCGACGCTGCGCGTGCCGATGAGTACGGGCCGGCCGCCCTTATGGATGCGTTTGATCTCTTCAACCACGGCGGTCCAACGCGACTCGGATGAGCCGAACACGCGGTCGGAGTGCTGGATACGGATGCAGGGCCGGTGGGTCGGGATGCGCACGGTCGGCAGCTTGTAGACCTGCCACAACTCGTGACGGCCCTCCCACGCGGTACCGGTCATCCCCGAAATCGCTCTGTACATCCGGAAGAACCGCTGGAAACTCACACGCGCCATCGTGTCTTTGGCGGGCGTCACTTCCAAACGTTCCTTGGCCTCGACCGCCTGATGAAGGCCGTGCCGCCAGCTGCGGTCGGGCATGAGTCGGCCGGTCGACTCATCAACAATGACGACCTTGCCGTCCTGGATGACGTACTGCTGCTCTTTGAGAAATAGTTCCTTCGCGGTGATCGCCTGGACGATCAACTCGTCGCGCATGCGCGGGCTCTGCCAGACGCCGGGCAGGCCCTCACACAACTCGGCGGTGCGTGCCTTGCCGGCACGGGTCAGGTCCGTGTCCCGGTATCGCAGGTTGACCTTGTAGTGCTCATCCTTGTTCATCTGACTGGCGAGCTTCGCCGCCTGCTCAAAGGCGAGGTCCTGCTCGGCGTTGGGCGCTTCGGTCGAGATGATCAGCGGGGTCACCGCTTCGTCGATCAGCAGTGAGTCGGCCTCGTCGATGATCGCGTTCTCTAAACCGCGCATGACTAGCCGATCCAGGCCGCTCATCCCGCCTTGGTTGATCTTCGTGACCAGCGCCTCGGTCAGGCCCCGCATCCGGCCGAGCTGAAGCCGGTCACGCAGATAGTCTGCGGCGGCCTCCTTGTTCGTGCAGTAGGTGATGTCGCAGTTATACGCCTGCTTGCGCTCCGGCGGCGGCATCTGCCCCTCGACCCAGCCCACGCTCAACCCACAGGCGGCGTAGAGTTTCCGCAGCGAGTTCGCGTCACGTTTGGCGAGGTAGTCATTCACCGTCATCAGGTGGCAGCCGCGCCCGCGCCAGCCGGCGATCACCGCGGGCATCGTCGCCACCAGCGTCTTGCCCTCACCCGTCGCCAACTCGACCAGGCAGCCTTCCACCATCGCGACCGCGGCGGCGACCTGTTCGCGGTAAGGCTCCATCCCCAACTCTCGCCGAGACACCTCACGCACCAGTGCCAACGCACGGTCTATATCTTCTTTCACTTCACGCCCAAGACGGAAGACACTGCGCAGTTCGACCGCCTGGTCTTTAAGGGCGGGCTCAGACAGCGCGTGATATTCCGCCTCCATCGTGAGGATGTGCTCGGCCCGCCGAAGATAACGGCCACGCCGGGGCACCATCGGGACGAACAACCCCACCGACGCGTCCCATGCCGCGTCCAATCCCTTGGGCAGCTTGGGCGCATCGCGCCGCTGCGCCAGCATACGCCAGGCCCCAATCGGCGCTGACCAGGCCGGCGTTAGTGCCGACTGGATCGGCCCCGAGTCGCTGGGCATCCGCTGCTGGTTCGTGGTAACACTCATGGCGTTTAGTCAGAAACGTTGCTGGATTACCTGCCGGATCGTCAACCACCACTGCGTCAGCAGCGGGGTGTCTGGCAGGTCGAACCGTGCGACGACGCGCTGGCCGGCGTAGAGCGGCACGGCCGCGCCGTCTTCAATCACAGGCTCGATCTGAACCTCGAAGAACGGCTCCTGGGCAAGCGTGCCCTGATTATCCTCCGAGTCGATGGCGATCGAGCCGCCCCCGGCAAAGCCCAAAGCCGCGGAAGGCAGTTCGCGGCGGGCGGCCTTGAGCACCTTGACGACCTTACCCTGCACCAGGACCTCGGGCCGGCCACGGACACGCATCTGGACCATCGAGCCTTCTTGTGCATCAATCATCACCTGCGGGCCGACGTACTGATCGGTCGTGACGCGGATCAGAAGCCGGTGTGTGTCAGCCAACAACCCGATGGGTTGCCCCTGCTGGATGTACGAGCCCGCCAACCGGTCCGCGTTCTCGCTGACCCAGACGCCGTTTATACGTGGCTGGATGCGGAGTGCGGAGAGTTTTTCGTTGACACGTACCAGTTGTTCATTGACCGCCTGGATCTGAGCCTGCACGATCTGCGCCTGCGCCGGTTCATCGGAGCGGGCCTGCCGGTAGTAGGCCTCGTATAACCCGCGTTCGGCAAGCAGTCGGCGGCGCTCGATCTGCATCTCATAATTGCTGGTGGCCACCAGCTCGACGCCATCGGATTGCACGACGGTGGCGCTGGGCAGGACCGTATCAATAAACCCGTCGGTCCCGGCAAAGACCATCTCTATCTGGCCGGGCTCGACAACGCCCTCGCCCCGGCCGTGATACGGTGCCGGGATAAACCCCAATGTCCCGATCAACACCGCGAAGAATAACACCGTTGCGAACTGAGCCCGGCCACGCACGCGGTGCAGCTCCGGGTTCGCCAGCAGGTAGTGCGCCCACTTGAACAACGGCACAATCACCCACCCGATCACGCCCGACAGCGCCAGCAAGATGCCCATGTATTTCAGCGCATCGACCACGAACAGGATGATCGAGACGGAGATGAACACCCGGTAGATCGCGGCGGTGATGGCGTAGAAGACCAGCCAGAATCGTTCGCCCCTGGAGTGTGATGGGTCGCGTGGCCGGCGGACGCCGTAAACAAACTTCTTGACGAGGTAGTAGAGGAAGTCTTTGCTGCGTTGAGCGAGGTTGGGCGTCTCAAGCAGGTCCGATAGGATGTAGTAGCCGTCGAACTTGATAAGCGGGTTGGCGTTGAACAGGATCGTGGTCACGCCGGCGATGAAGATCATGTTGTAGGCCAGGGCGTGCGTGACCGTCCCCGGCGCCGAATTGGCCCAGATGATCGCGGCGGCGGCGCCGATGGCGACCTCAACATACATGCCCGCCGCACCGATGAACGCACGGTGCCACTTGTTGCGCAACGACCAGGCGCTGGTCGCATCCACATAAGGCAGCGGCATGAAGACGATGAACATGATGCCCATCGTGTGAACCTCGCCGCCGGAGTGGCTCTGCCGGCCGAAGTGCTTGCAGGCGAACCCGTGCCCGAACTCGTGGATCGCCTTGATCAGGATCATGCTGACGTAGAGCAGCGGGAGGTTCGCCGCGTCGAGGATGCCGGACTTCTGGTCCCACAACTCATCGACCCGGCCGGCGACCGACCACAGGCCCGATGCCAACAGGACAAACCAAAGAAACAACCCGACCGGCCCGAAGCACCAGCCGAACACCTTGGTCCACCGATCCAGGAAGTGGTCGGGATCGATCAGCGGGATACGGGAGAACAGCAGGTTCATGAAGTACCCGCCGATCTCTTTGCGCTGCCGCTTCTTGAACCGCTCGAACATCCCAGCCGCGTCGGCGGGCAGGTCCGCGTCCAACAGGTTTGATTGATAGAGCTGGCCAAGCAATTGGATCGCCTCGCCCTGCGTCGGGGCGCTGTCACCGAGCTGTTCGCAGCAGACCTTCCAGGCGTCGGCGACCGGACGCTGACCGTTCAACAGGCCGACGAAATGGTAGCTCGCCTCGTCAAGCCGGAAGAACTTGTTATTCGCTGAATCGCGCAGGACGTGCCAGGTCCGCCCGCGGTACCGCTGCCGATAGCTCTGCACCAGCGAGCGCAGCCGGGGCTTGAGTTCCGCGACGCGGTACCAGCTCTCGGAGAATGTCGGGCGGTCTACGGGCAAGGCGGGGTCCGGGGTTCAGGGTCTGCGGTCTAGTCAGAACTTCAAGTGAGTGGCTAAGTCTCTCATCAGAACCACAGCTTCATCCGCAGCCAGTTGACGGCTTGGCGGGTCCAGATCCAGGCGTAGGAGCGTTTGCCGGCGTCGACCTTGGCGATGCCCGCGGTGCCGGGCCTGAGCGTGTCGGATGACTCGAGCAATCGGACGCGGACGCCGAAGACGTTCTTCTGATCTTTAACTTGAGCCATCGGCTCGATCCGTTCGACCTCGAAGCGTATATACACGCCGGGCTGCGCGGCGGTCGCCAGGTCGCCGGTCATGCCTTCCTGGATATCCGCGATGCGGTCTTCGGGGACTTCAAGCCGGGCACGCAGGTTGTCGAGCTGCGCGACCTCAAACAGCACGTCGCCCCGGGTCAGGGCCTGGCCTTCTCGGCGTTTCAGATCGCCTTCAACAACAACCCCGGTCACCTCGGGGATGATGTCTGCCCGGCTTAGCCAGTAATCCAGCTCATCGATGTCGGCCGCGACCTTGTCCGCCTGGTGCTGGGCGATCTGCACCTCGACCGTCTTGCCTTCACGCCGGGCAAGATCGGCCTCCTTGATAAACCGCTGCTGCTCGGCGGCGAGCGAGGCGCGGCGCAGCCGAAGCTCGGCGGTCTCCATCTGTGCCATCACGGTCTGCCCGGCAATCACCGTGTCGCCGGGATCGACGTTGACCTTCTTGATGTACCCATCGAACGGCGTGGCGATGACCCGGCCCTGCTGCGCTTCGATGATGAAAGGCGCATCGACCTTGTAGGTCCCCTTGGCGAAAACCAAAAATAGAATCAACGCGGAGACGCCGACAGCGGTGAGCTTGGCCCAGGTATGCGTCGGGCCAACCAGTGCAGCGCCTGCTCGCTTGGCGCTGATCGCCATCTTCGCGCCGATCCAGCGGTCGGTGTCGTGAAGGTTGCCGACCAGGGCGGCGCAGAGATTACAGGTCAGCCGCAAACCTTCCGCGTCACGCAGTGACAACGGGCGGTCGTTAGGCCGCTCGACGGTGAGCACGCCGATGATGTCGTCGCCGCGACGCAGCGGCAGGCTGCACAGCGCGGTCGGGCCGTGCTTGTCGCTGAGCCGTGCAGCGGCACGCGCAATGTAGGGGGCCTCGGACGGGGCGGGGTGTACGACCTCGACCTGCTGGTCCATGCACTCTTCCATCGCGGACTCGATGTCCTGGACGAGCTGCATCTTGCGGTTGAACTGCTCGGTCTGGCTCATCGCCTGGAGCTTGATGTACGCGCCACGTTGGATGCCGAGGCTGACGCGTTCGGCCTGCCAGCGGTTGGCGACCTCGTTGCAGAAGGCGATGGACGCGGCCTTGAACCGCTGGTGCTCGTTGATCGCGGAGCAGACACTCATCGCACTGGCAAACACATCCAGGTCGCCCTGTCGCCGCTGCAACGAGAGGCGCATCTCGTAGAGGCTCAGCAGTGTGACCGTCAGCTCAAGGCGTTCCCGGCACTGATCGAGCACAGCCGTATCGTGATGCGAAAGCACAAACGCGCTGACTCCCCTGACCTGCCCGCCGCCTCGCAGGGGTAGGATGACCAGGTGTTGCCGCGCGTTCTGGCCGTAAAGTTCTTCGGTCGAGTGAACAGGCAAGACCGCCGACTGAGCCGCCTTGACCACCGAGGGCATGGCCTCGGCCGCCTGCGCCAGCCAGACCGGCGCGGGTGTGCCCGGTGCCGGCGCGGGGTGAACCGCCAACACCTCGGGCCGCCCCCCTTCCCCGGCACGCAACACGGCACCGGACTCCGCCATCCCGAGCTGACACTGCGCGGACAACAGCCGACGCAGAAACTCTTCGGGCGGTCCCTGGAACGCCACCAGTTCATCGACGATCGCCGCGGGGTTTACCGGCCCGGCATCCATGTGTGCGTGTTGTGTCATGCGGGGTGCATCGTGGGTCGGAACGAAACGGCCAGGCCGGGATCAATACCCATTGCGACAATCCAGGACTGCGGCGATTATTTTAGGGCGCGATCGGAGACGTTCAGCTTCAACTCGCCGAATTTCTCTTCGTAGCCGCGCACGATCTGCCCAAGCGACAGAGCAAGCCGCTTGGCGGTGTAGTAGTTCAGGATCAGGCGGTTGTTGACCTGGAACAGGATGTCGCCGGCGACCTCGGCGTTCTGGCCCTGCGGGTTGGGCACGACCATGTTCAGGCCCAGGTCGACGATCACCTCTTCGCTGGTGGCGTTGGTCTTAAAGGCGTTGGCGTAGGTGGTGACCATGCCGGTGTGGTCGACCTTCAGCCGGACCTGCTTGCCGCCGGTCTGCTGCTTGGCCTGATCTTCCACGGAATCGCCCTGCACGGGCACTTGTCTGGGTTCGTCTGCCAAAGCGGTACTCCTTTTACTGGTATCTACTTAACTGTATCAGTCATCTAGCTGTGCAGGCATGATGCCCGGAATGTTATCGGTCGCTGTTGCAGCGGCCAAGTGTCCGTTATGCCGCCTGGGGTCAGGTTCCCATGGGCAATTGTAGCCCCGTGCGGGGTCTTCGTGAAGACCGTGGCCACGCGGGATACACGCCGCCGGGCAACATCAATCCCTATCTGCCTCATAGCGTCTAAGGGCTTCGACCGTATTCAACTGCGAAATCCCCGTCACGCCCGCAGGCAGGGGGACCGCCATGTGACGTGCCGATTCGATCATCCGCCACATCGCACGCTGTCCGTCGTCGAGATGTTGACTCACCAGACCGCGGATCGAGCTGTGATACAGCGCAAACAGCGGTTCCCATCGATCGGTTCGGTACGCCACGACCTGAGTACCTTCCCGGATATGCCCTATTAACCCTTGTGCCAAAGCCGCGTCCGGCTCCGCCAGGTCGCAGGCCGACAACAGCAACCATCCTTCACTAAATCGCGCCAACCGGTCAGCCAAAGCCGCTTCAAGCGCGCCTATCGGTCCCATCCCCGGGCGTGTGTCTGCGATCGTCGTCAGCCCAAGGTCTTCATATGCACCCGCCTCGGCGGATACAACTGTCTGCGACGACGACATCGACTTTAGAGCCTCGGCGACCCGGCAAGCCAACGGCACGCCCCCGATCAGCGCCCGTGCTTTGTCAGCCCCAAAGCGCAGGCTCCGACCGCCGGCGAGGATGTAGACCGGGAGTTTGTCGAGCGGTGGGTTCATGTCTAAACGTGTACCACTTTGATTTGACCTACACATCTATTCGTAGCTTCTACGGATTTGTCGCCGTGAAACGATAGATGGTAACGGATTCGCTGTCTTCTTTGAGTGCGAACGTCTCGACGGCGGGTTCGCCGAGACGGCGTGTGGCCGCGTCCAGGTATTCGTTGGCCTGCTCTTGTGGGAACGGGTTGGTTTCCTGGTCGTTATCGTGGTACATGATCAAGAGCGTATCCGCGCCCGGTGTCGGTTCGGGGATATCCTCAGACAGTGGCGCAAACAGGATCGGGTTTGTATTCGGCGCGTACTGGAGCAGGTCATATCGAAAACGCGCCAGGCTGCCACCCCACGGGACCATATTCGGCGCGTGGGGCTGATCGACCAGCGAGCCGAACACGACCCACCGCTCACCCTCGGTCGATCGCTCGGCGAGTCCGTGGACCAGTTGCAAGGATACCCAGTCGGATTCCTTTTTGTAGGGTTCCGAGATATCCCGGAAAACGCCATACGCGATGATGCAGAGCATGGCGACCGAGGCGATCTGCATCCCAGACACGACCCCGCGTTTCTTCCAGCCGTGATTCAGGAACGCGACCATGCCCACCCCCGCGAGCAGGCACGCGGCCGGCGCGATGTGTTGCCCGACACGCGCACTGTCACCGTAGGGATACTTCTTCAAAACCGCGGCGACGAACATGAATGGCAAAGGGCTTAACAACAAAAAGAGTACCCGACGCCGGCCGGTGCGCCACAGCGCGATGATGCCGAAGACGATCAGGCAAAAGGTCGCGGTACTCCCGCCGTGGTTCCCGCCGATCGGGTAGGCCAGCAGGTTGCCGGTGTGGGCGCGGAAGAACCAGCCAACAAACCCGGTGGGCGAATCCATCGGAGGAAAAGCGCTGGCCCAGCCACGTAGCTCGTGGATACCTTCGTGATTAACCTCCTGCCCGACCGCGACAAGCATCCACATCGCGACGAAACTGCCCGCCATCACCATCCCGCTGACGACCCACCCGGCGAGCCATGGCGCCAGTGATTGACCCGCCTCCCGCTCTTGTATCAACCGGTAGGCGAGCATGAACATCGCCCCGCCGATGATGAACACCGCCGGGTAGGATATCCAGACGAACGCCGCGCCGCTGAGCGTAAATAAAAACCAACGCACCACAGTCCGGGGGGCCCGCAGCATGGACCACGCCTGCCAGATCAGGCACAACGCGATCAGTAGGTCCAGGCTGTACGACTTGACCTCTACGCTGTGCCGAACCGGGTAGTAAGACGCCGCGAAGATCACCACCGCCGCCATCGCCTGCCTTCGGCTGACCATCCTGGGCGCTAAACGCCAGAACACAATCACGCAAGCAAGCCCCGCCAGCACCGGCAGCAGCCTCAGCGCTAACTCGGATGTGCCCAGCAGACGCGACATCAGCCACTGCATCCACAAAAACCCGACCGGCACGATCTGCGGATGGTCCAACGGCCCCGATAATTCACTGAACGACCGCGTGATGAAGTTCACCGCGATGAACGCCTCATCGCCCCACATCGGGAACACCAGCCCGTAGCGGATCAACCGCCACAGCAGCGACGCCACAACCAACACCAGCGCCCAGCGGTGCGGCGGCCAACGCAGGATGGGCCGTGTCACCCCCGCGTGCCCCCCCCCGTTTCGCCGGGCTGACTTATCCATAACTGATACGTCCCACAATCAATTCGGTCGGTCGGCCCGATCCCGGGCCACGGGGCCGTAGTGTAGTACCGCCCGCCTTGCGTAACCAACTACTGACATCTGGGGGGTTACATCGACGGGCGGAAACGGATACCATAAAAGCGTTACATATCCTATGTCTTGAACGGGAGTCCGGCATGAGCGAAGGCCATTTCTCGATCGTCAAACTACTCGAACAGATGAAGCCCCTGGAGGCTTCCGACCTGCACATCAAGGTCGGCATCCCACCGACCTACCGGATCAACGGCTCGCTGCGCGCGGTTGCTGGCGAACCGATCACCGAAGACGAAGCCGACCACATGCTCGACGCCATCCTCAACGAGCAGCAGCAGGAACGCTTCGAGGACGGCGGCAACCTGGACTTCGCCTGGCACCTGCCGGACGGCGACCGGTTCCGCATCAACCTCTTCCGCTCCGGCGGCCACCGCAACGCCGCCGTCCGCCGGGTCCAGGCGGAGATCCCCACCTACGACGAGTTACACCTGCCTCAAATCTATAACGACCTGGTCAGCAAATCGACCGTCGGGCTTATACTGGTCGTGGGTGTGACCGGCAGCGGAAAAAGCTCCACCCTCGCCGCCATGATCGATCAGATCAATAAGACCCGGTCGGTCAACATCGTCACCATCGAAGACCCCGTCGAGTATCGCTTCACCCCCAAGACCGCCATCATCTCGCAACGCGAGCTGGGCATCGATGTCGAAGACTTCCCCACCGCGCTGCGCTTCGTCGTGCGCCAAGACCCGGACGTAATTTTTATCGGCGAGATGCGCGACCACGCCACCATCATCGCCGCGATCCAGGCCGCCGAGACCGGGCATCTGGTCTTCGCCACGCTCCACAGCGCCGACACCATGCAGGCCTTCGGCCGGATGCTCGAGTTCTTTCCCCAATCCGAACGCGGCTTCATCCGCAGCTCTTTAAGCAACAGCCTGCTGGCGATCTGCGCCCAGCGGCTGATCCCCGCGCTCGACGACTTCG
The DNA here is from genome assembly GCA_029260635.1 of Phycisphaeraceae bacterium. Taxonomy (GTDB): domain Bacteria; phylum Planctomycetota; class Phycisphaerae; order Phycisphaerales; family Phycisphaeraceae; genus JAJRRS01. The sequence goes on from JAJDCW010000204.1 coordinate 9,685, forward strand.
CCGCAGGCGTCGTCCCCGCCACCGAGGTGCTCTTAAATACCCCTCTCGTGCGCGACAAGATCCGCGACGGCGAAGAAAAAGACCTCCCCTCGATCATCAGCGCCAACCCCGACTCGGGCATGCACAACTTCAACCAGTCGCTTGCCAAGATGGTCACCGAAAACTGGATCGACCGCCGCATCGCCCTGTCCTACGCCCCCAACCGCGAGGCATTGGACTCGCTACTCAAGGGTATCGGGATTAGTTCGGGTGGGTTGGTGGGGAGGTAGGCATAGGCGTACCATGCCTTTCAACTGCCGTCACCATAGAATGAGGCGGTGGTCATAAAGAGCCGGTACTGATGCAAGAGATGAGTAAGCATAGCGCGGTGATCGTCGCCCACCCGGACGACGAGACGTTGTGGTGTGGGGGGCAGATACTGCTGGATCCCGGGACGCATTGGCATATCCTCACGCTCTGCCGTGGGAGCGATCCGGATCGTGCGCCGAAGTTCGCGCGGGTTTGCGATCTGTTGGGTGCCACCGGAACGATGGGTGACCTGGACGATGGGCCGGACCAGAACCCAATGCCAACGGCAGAGATCGGCCGGGCGATCACAAGTCTGCTGCCGCCGCAACGTTACGACTTGGTGTTGACGCATGGCCCGCTGGGTGAATATACCCGTCATAAACGCCACGAAGAGTGTTGCCGGGCGGTGGTTGACCTATGGTCATCGGGCGGTTTGGAGACGGCGGCGTTATGGATGTTCGCCTTCGAGGACGAGAACCGCACGGTATTGCCGAGAGTTCGTAACGACGCCCACCGGCGTGTTTGCTTACCTGATGAGGTGTGGCGCGAGAAACAGCGTATGATCACCGAGGTGTATGGCTTTAGCCCAGAGAGTTGGGAGGCGAAGGCGACACCCCGCGAGGAAGGGTTCTGGCGTTTTGATTCGCCGACCGCGGCTGTCCGATGTGTCCACTCTCATAAGGCCTCCCCATGAAAGTACTGGTCCAATACGATTACCCCGCGTCTCCGGGCGGGCTGGCAACGCAGGGCAACCACCTTTACAACGGCCTTCGCGATATCGGCGTCGATGCCCACGCGGTAAACTTCGAGTCCCCCCAGGAAAAAGAGTGGTACTACCGGTGGTTTGAACCCGACGTGGTCGTGGGGATCGGATACTGGGGGCACACCCCGCACCTGGTGCTGCACCCCCAACGTTACGGGATCACCCCCGTGCCGTGGCTCGTGGCAGACGGGTACGTCGCCGGGTACCACGAGGTACTCAATGCGTTACCGCTGATCCTGGTCACGTCGCAGTGGGTCAAAGACACCTACATCCGTGACGGCGTGAAGGGCAACAACATCGAGGTCCTGCCGGTCGGCATTGACACGGACAACTTCTGCCCCCGCGACCGTGACGACCCGAAAGTGCAGGCGATCCGCAAATCCCTTGGGGTGGCCGAAGATCAGATCATGATCCTCACCGTCGGCGGGGATGCGGCGTCGAAAGGCGCTCAAGAGGTCATGTCGGCCTTGGCGGTAATCGACTCCAAGGCACCCGACTGGAAATATGTCTGCAAGGTCTGGCCCCAGCCGCGGACACAGACGCAGAACCTGCTAGACATGCAACTGGCAACGCATCTGGGGATCGAAAAGAACGTGGTTTACACCGCAAATGTGGTGTCGCGTAACTTCATGCCGTACCTGCTGGCGGCCTGCGACATCTACGCCGCGCCGTCACGGCTGGAAGGGTTCGGCATGATCCAGGTTGAGGCCAACGCCTGTGGCAAGCCGGTCATCGCCGTCAACGCGATGGCGTTCTTGGATACGATGACCCACAATGAAAACGCCCTGCTCGCACGGGTCTCCCAGGAGATCAAGATCCATGAGGCGGTACTCGGCCAGGACCAGGGCTTCGAGGATGGGCACCGCGTAGTGTTCCCCAGCATGAAGACTGCGGATTACCGCGCGAATATCGATGACATCGCCGAGTATCTGCTGGCTTTGATGGCCGATGAGCCGATGCGGCAACGCCTCGGTGAAGCCGGCCGACGCCGGGCGGTCGAACGTTACGAGTACCACACCGTCGCTCGACGGTTCGTCGAATTAATCTCCAAACACCTGAACATCGACTGAAACAGCCATGACAACTGATGCGTCGGACATCCTGACCGAGGCGAGGGAAGCCGCTTTGCAGGTCCTACTGCATAACGCTCACGGCCCATTCCGGGGTCTGCCCCGCACCGCCGGGTGGGGCTACCCCGAACCCTACACTCGTGATCTTATGATCGCAGCCCTGGGGTACGCCACCAGCGGACACCCCAAACTCATGGATGCTTTTAAGCGCACACTCGAAGCCTTAGCCCGTAACCTCTCGCCGCGTGGGCACGTCCCTTCGCTCGCACACGACCCGGACAACCGAGGCGCCAGCGACACGACACCGTTGTTCCTGTTCGGGGTCGGCGTGTACCGCAAGGCCACGGGTCAGGCGGACGCCTTCGATGACGCGGCGCAACTGGCAATGAACTGGATGCGCTATCAGAGCCCGGATGACTGTGTGATGGTCGGCCAACTGCCGACCAGCGACTGGCGCGACGAGCACTGGGTGCTGGGTTACGGCTTGTTTGTCAACACGGTTTACTACACAGCGCTTCGGATGTTCGAGCAACACGACGACGCTGACAAACTCCACGGCCTGATGAACCGTTTCGAGATCACACAGGATAGCAAACCACCGCACGTCCACGAAGGTTTAGTCGTCCCGAAGAAGCCTTACTACGCCCTGTATTCCTACAAAACGGAGCACAACGAACGCTTCGACCTGCTCGGCAATTCATGGGCGGTGCTTTCGGGTGTGGCATCGCCGACGAGAGCCGACCGATTGATTACATGGGTCGAGGGTGAATGCGATCTGATGCGTGAGCGAGGCGAGTTGGCAGTGAACTTGCCCCCATGCCTGTTCCCTTATATGCAAGTGGACGACAGCGATTGGCGCCCGCGGTATGCGAAGTTCAACCGTGCCGGTGAGTACCACAACGGCGGAGTCTGGCCTTTTATTTGTGGTTTCTACGTCGCGTCGGCCGTGGCCGCGAAACGGACACGTCTGGCAAAAAAGAAGCTTGTAGCACTGGCACTCCTCGTCAAGCCCTGGCACGAAGATCAGGCCGACTGGGGTTTCAACGAACAGATCAAGGCCCAGACGGGCAAACCCATCGGGCGGGACTGGCAAACCTGGTCCGCCGCCATGTACCTGTACGCCGATGCCTGCGTTTCGCGCGATAGCACACCCTTCTTTGATGATGTCCGCAACGAGGCCGCAGGCATCGGATGATCCGACTGGATTACACCGCGAAGTCCTCAGGTATCGCCAAAACTTTGCTGGTTGCCGTGGGTTTAATAATCTTATCCGTGGTATTTGGTGGTGTTCTATTCGCGATCGCCATGGCATTGCTGTGTATGCTTGGCTTTATCGCATGGTATATCGCCGGTCATAATTGGCCCACCATACCGCAGGGCCATTGCCCCAATTGCCGTTATGGCCTCCGGGGCAATCCGGATTGTGATGATTGTCCGGAGTGTGGCCATCCAACGATTGGAGCACAAACGGATACGGGTGATACTTCTATCAATCAAGACGACTGGCCCTTTGAAGAAGCAGAGGACTAGAGTGACCTCAATCCAAGCGTAGCGGGTGCCACGTTTTGTCCGCGCAGCGGCAAAACGTGAGGTTAGCTGCACACCTTGCCCAACAGGTCAAGAGGTGGCACCCCAAACGCTACGGTTGGATTGAGATCGCTATAAGAACTGCGTTGATATAGATAGTAAAAACACCCCCCGGCTTTCGCCGAGGGGTGTGGTTGGTTTTGAGTTGTGCGACAAAGTTCGGCTCTCGCCGGTGATCGCCTTCGTTCTTAGAAGGTGATCTTGTCGGTGCCCAGTGCACCACCGTCGCCGAGGCCGCCCAGGCCGCCGCCGGCTGCGGGGCCTTCCGGTGAGCCGCCCTCCTTCTTCTCTTGACGGTCTGCCGCAGCTTCCTGGTCGCTTGTCCAGGCGGCACGCTTGAGGCTCAGGCCGATCTTGCGGTCTTCCAAATCGACACGGAGGATCTTGACTTCGACTTCCTGGTCCTGCTGGACGACGTCCTGCGGCTTGTCGACCTTGTGGTCGGCGAGCTCGGAGATGTGCAGCAGGCCTTCCAGGTCGTCTTCCAATTCGACGAAGACGCCGAAGTTGGTGATCTTGGTGACCTTGCCCTGAACGATCATGCCCGGCTGGTAGTGCTCGGGGATCGCCTTGTCCCACGGGTCTTCGCTCATCTGCTTGAGACCGAGCGCGACACGCTGCTTGGTGCGGTCCACTTCCAAGACGACGCACTTGATGTCTTCGCTCTTCTTGAGAAGCTCGTTGGGGTGCGTGAGCTTCTTGGTCCAGGAGAGGTCCGACACGTGCAGCAGGCCGTCGATGCCGGGCTCGATCTCGACGAACGCGCCGTAGCTGGTGAGGTTGCGGACCTTGCCCTCGACGACCGTGCCGGGAGGGTACTTCTCGGCGACCAGCTCCCAGGGGTTGACCTCGGTCTGCTTCATACCCAGGCTGATTTCCTGCTTGTCCTTGTTGATATCCAGGACGACGACGTCGATCTCTTCGCCGATGGAGACCAGCTCCGACGGGTGGTTGATGCGACGGGTCCAGGACATCTCGGAGATGTGGACCAGGCCTTCGACACCGTCTTCGAGCTTGACGAATGCGCCGTAGGACATGATGTTGGTGACGGCACCCTTGACGCGGGTGTTCGCGGGGTACTTGGCTTCGATATCTTCCCACGGGCTGGAGTCGCGTTGCTTGAGGCCAAGCGCGATCTTCTCTTTCTCGTGGTCGATGTTGAGGATCTTGACTTCGATCTTTTCGTCGATCTTAACGATGTCCGATGGGTGGTTGACCCGGCCCCAGGACATGTCTGTGATGTGCAACAGGCCGTCGATGCCGCCGAGGTCCACAAACGCACCGAAGTCGGCGATGTTCTTGACCGTGCCCTCGATGATGTCGCCCTCGTTGATCTTCTCCATGAGGGTTTTGCGCTTCTCGGAGCGTTCGTCCTCGATGAGCTTACGACGGCTGATGACGATGTTGCGACGTTCCTCGTCGATCTTGAGGATCTGCGCGTCGATGGTCTTGCCGATGAAGATGCCGATATCGCTTGGGCGACGGATATCGACCTGCGACGCGGGGAGGAAGACGGGGACGCCGATGTCCACAAGCAGGCCACCCTTGATCTTCCGCATGACGCGGCCTTCGATGACGTCGCCTTCTTTGTTGTCGGTGATGATCCGTTCCCAGCCACGGATGCGGTCGGCCTTACGCTTACTGATCTTGACGGTGCCTGTCGCGCCCTCGACTTCTTCGAGGAGCACTTCAACGGTGTCACCGATCTCGACGTTGCCGGGCTCGTCGAACTCGGTCTTGTCGAGGATGCCTTCACTCTTAAGGCCAACCTCAACGAGGAAGTCGTCGCCGGCCATGCCGACGATCTTGCCCGCGAGGATCGAGCCTGACTTAAAATCGCCGACCGCGGTGAGCAGCCCTTCCATGTCGCCGTCAGCCACGGTCTGGCCGAAAGCGTCTGCGAGCATCTGCTCGGCTTCAAGGTCCTCAACACTGAGGGTCGCGATTAAATTGAAATCTACCATGTCCTGCCAATCTGGTGTCTTACCCCGCGTAGGCGTTGCACCTGCGCGTTACGGGTCGCGGGACTTGGGTCCTGTGAAAGGCCCATCGCCCACCTGGGTTCCGCTTGCCGCCACCCCACACGGGGCAGAAACCGGCCAAAACGGTGAATCGGCTATTGTAGCGACCCCGGTGCAGAACGCCAGCGGGTTCTCTACGATCGGACGTGCCCATAATCAGGCCAAAACAGGCATAAATCACTTGATTATGAGCTGATGGTTAGCTTCGTCACCCGGCCGCCGATGATCCATTCGACGACAAAGAGGTTGCCGTCGGCGTCGACGGCGAGGCTGTGGGGGCTGTTGAGCTTGCCGGGGTGGATATCGGAGGCGGCGACGTTAGGCCAGTCTTTGAGGTCTTTGGCGGATTCGTTATCACCGACGTACCCGACGAGGCCGCCGTCAAATTCGAGGATGGCGACTCGGCCGTATAGCTCGGGGACGACCAGGCGGTCGCCGTGGAAGGCAATCACACATGGGCTGTTAAGTACATCGCTACCGAATGCACGCTTGAAGTTGCCTTCGGCGTTGTAGACCTGGACCTGCTGGTTCCCTCGGTCGGCGATGAATAGTTCGTTGCCGGCATCGGAGAAGCGGAAGCTGATGCCGTGGGGGCATTTGAATTGGCCGCCTGCGCCTTCTCCGCCGGTGATGGTCGCGAGGTATTCGCCGACCTTGTTGTACCGGTGGATCATGCCCGAGCCGTACCCGTCGGCGAGCCAGATGTCGCCGTTACCGCCGAAGCGTTTTTCATTGACCGCGACCCATGTGGGCATGTACGTCGCGCCATCGGCGTAGCCGGAATGGTCCGGGCGTGTGATGGTTTGCAGGCGTTCACCGGTGAGCGTGGTCTTGACGACCTCGGCGGTGTCGGTATCGACCAGCCAGAGTCGTTCTTCACCGTCTTCTTCGACGAGCGTCAGGCCGTGGGCCGTGGGGTATTCGCTGCCCCACGAGTCTTTGAGGTTGCCCTGCGCGTCGTAGCGGAGCATGGCGGGGTCGGCCTGGTGGAAGATAAAGATGTCGCCGGTCTTGGAGACGGCGACGCCGTGGGTCCGCCCATCCGCGCGGCCGGTGGGAGTACGCCGGGGGTCGGGGATCTTGATCCAGTTGTCGACCCACTCGTACTTCAGGCCGTTGGTCTCAAGCAGCATGGGTGACCCGTGAGTTATTGTTGAAGTAAAGATCAGGAGCGCTAAGCCGCGAGCGGCTAGGCGGGTTGGGCGGCGTGCAGTCTGACGTGTTCGACGGCGTTGATGAAGAACCTCAGGCCGGCGGTGGTCTGGGTCAGGTACTCATCCGGCTGACGGGTCCAGGTCGGGTGATTGGTCGGGTCGATGAAACGCTCGGGGTGAGGCATCAGTCCCAGGATGTTGCCCGAGGGGTCGCAGATGCCGGCGATGTCGTCGATGGAACCGTTGGGGTTCTCACCCGATGCGTAACGGATCGCGACCTGGTTATTCGATTTCAGTTGGTTGAGCGTCTCGTCATCCGCGGGGACAAACCGACCCTCCCCGTGGGCGATCGGGAGGTCGAAGGTTGCTAAGCCTTTAGTCCAGATGCAAGGGGAGTCGGGGTCGGCGACGACCGGGGACCACTTATCGATGAATCGGCCGGCTGTGTTGTCGGCTAGTGTCACAACTTGCCTGCCGACGGCAGGGTCCGGGAGCAGGCCCATCTTCACCATGACCTGGAAGCCGTTGCAGATGCCTATCATGGGGACCCCCCGATGGGCGGCGTCTTGCAGGGGCTGCCAGAGCCGATGGCGGATACGGTTGGCGAGGATGCGGCCGGCGGCGATGTCGTCGCCGTAGCTGAACCCGCCCGGGAAGCCGATGAGGTCGTAGTCGGCGATCCGCTCGGGGTCGTCGATGAGCTGGCTGAGGTGCAGGGTCACGGCTTCGCTGCCTGCGAGCTTGAAGGCGTGAGCCAGCTCAAAATCACAGTTCGTCCCGGCGGTCCGGATGATCAGGGCGGTGGGTGTCATGGGGACATCATAAACACTGTCGCCCGATCGTGCAGAGAGGAAATCATCCGATGTTGAGAGAAAGTATAACCCGCATGATAAGCGAGGCATCTGGCTGTTATTTCATGATTTCATGTGGCAATACTAAGACAGCCAAGGAGTCTATAATAAGCTAATGATTGGAAGTTATTAGTCATGAGTGACAAACGCTACATTCCATCTGCAATATCCTGCTTGGTCATTGGCCTGCTCTTATGCACCGTCGACAGCATATACTTCTTATTCTTCCTGCTGCGAAAATACGACAACATCTGGACGCTCGACGGCGAATATATTCTGCGGTGGGCTTATCTAAAAGAGTACATGTTCCAGACGGCTGGGGGTGTGTTGTTGCTTTTGGCGATCTGTTTTCTAAGTGTAGGCGTGTTGGGAATCCCACTGAAACGCACCACGCCATGAAACTATGGAAGTGGACTGTCGACTTTTTGTGTGTCAATCCCGCTCCCCGGTCTTCCGGTAGCTGGCGCGTTTGTTGGCGTACTCTTCGGGGCTGACGGGGAGGTCGGGGGCGTCGACGCCATCGAGGCATTGCTGGTGGAGTTTTTTGATGAAGGGGACGCACCACTGGCAGCCGGTGCCGGCGGAGAGGCATTCGCTGATGAGGCTGGCGACGGGCGGTTTTTCGCGCTTGCAGAAGTTGACGATCTTGCGCTTGGAGACGTGGAAGCAGAGGCATACGTGGTCGTCGTCGTGCATGCTTAGATTGTAGCGGGGTTGAGGGGGAAGAGAAGAAGTTTAGCTCGGATGGATCGGATGCAAGCGGATGCGGAGGGGGCAGGGATCGGATTGTCCGGGCGGTGGCCATCTGTTGATGGCCGTGCGTCCGTCACTCGACCAGGATGCGTTCGGGTTGGCCCAGCTCGTTGACGCGGAACACGAGGATCTCGGCGCCGTGTTCACCGGCCACGGCCTTGTGCACGTGCTTGTATGGGACCTTGGCGGCGTCACCCTTCGTGTAGACGACCGCGGGCTGGTCTTTGAGGGTCAGTGTGATTGACCCCTCCAGCATGTACGCGAACTCCTCGCCGGGGTGCCAGTGCCAGGGCAGGGTGGCGTTGGGCAGGACCGTGACATGGGCCACGGCAACTTCCCTGCCGGTCACGCCGGTCAGTTCGGACTGCAAGAGCCGGGTGACATGGAGGTTTTGTGGCGAGTCATCGCCTTGTTGCTCCACGTGGGCGTGTCCCGGGGCGGGCTGTGAGGATGAACAACCGATCAGGGTTACACACAGTATCAGGGCGAGGCTTAGATGGTGTTTCATAACAGCTCCGTTGTTGTCGGCGAGTGGTCGCGCGATTGTACTCCTGCCCGGGTCTGGGCCCAAACCTCCGTGGGTGCGTGCAATCTGATCCGTGTGTATCCGCATCCCCGCGAGTTGATACCGTCCCACCTGCGGGAGCGGGTGGGCTTGGGGGTGGGGATAATTGGTTGGGATGTGGGCCTTGGTGGGTTGGTGCGCGTACAATGGGGGGATGGCGAAGGTGAGTGGTAATTCGGCGTTTGAGCGGTTGACGGACCGGCTGTCCCGGCTGCCGGGGATCGGGAGGCGGTCAGCGCAGCGGATCGCGTTTTATCTGCTGAAGGCTTCGACCGAAGAGGCGGAGTCGTTGGCGGAGGCGGTGCTGGCGTTTAAGCGTGACCAGAAGGTGTGCAAAGAGTGCGGGCACGTGACGGAGAGCGACCCGTGCCCGATCTGCGCGGACCCGGAGCGGGACTCCGGGCAGGTGCTGGTGGTCGAGCAGCCAAGCGACGTGGCGAGCCTGGAGCAGACGGGGGTGTACCGGGGGGTGTACCACGTGTTGATGGGGAGGCTTGCGCCGCTTGAAGGGGTTGGGCCTGGCGAGCTGAATATCGATCGGCTGGTGGCGCGGGTGCGCGGGGGCAAGGTCCGAGAAGTCATCCTGGGAACCAATCCCACGCTGGAAGGCGACGGGACGGCGTTGTATCTGGCTGAGCAGCTGGCTGCGATGGGGATCAAGCTGACACGGCTGGCGCGGGGGCTGCCGACGGGGTCGCTGCTCGCCGGGGCGTCAAAGGCGGTACTATCAGACGCGATCCAGAGCCGACACGCGATGGAGGATGGATAGCCCCCGGAGATGGGCCGATTTAGAACATATGAAGACACGGCGTGCTGAAGCACGCCTCGCCACCCAAGACAATAGACCCTGAACCCCAGACCCTGAATCCTGCTTATGAGAATCGACACCGGACAACACATGCGGATCGACCAGCGTATGAAGCTGGCGCCGCGGATGATCCAGTCGATGGAGATCCTCCAGATGGCTCAGGCTGCGCTGGAGGCGCGGATCGATCAGGAGCTGGCGAGCAACCCGACGCTGGAGGTGCGTGAGCCGGGTACGGATTCGCACGACCTGGAGGCCGAGCGCACGCAGAACGATAGGGACAACCGGGAGGGCGAGCGCGAGCTGGTCGTCAAGGACGGGGACACGACCAACAAAGACGACTTCGAGCGGCTGAGCAACTTCTCCGAGGAGGTCGGTTCCACGTGGGACACCAACAGCAGCGAGACCGGGGGCAGCTACCGCGCCGCGCAGTACGACGGGGAACGCGACAAGAAGATGGATGCGATGGCGAACACCGCGGCGCGCACGGCGTCGCTGTTCGACCAGTTGATCGATCAGTGGCACCTGGTCGAGACCACGCCCAAGCAGTTCGAGACCGGCGAGTACCTGATCGGGCATATCGATTCTGATGGGTACCTGCGGACGGAGACGGCGAAGCTGATGGACCAGGCGCCACAGGGCGTGACCGAGGATGAGTTGGACGAGGTGATCGGGATGCTTCAGCAGACACTGGAGCCGCCGGGCCTGGTGGCGCGGGATATCCGTGAGTGCCTGCTATTACAGATCGACGCTAGGCTGCGCAACGACCCGGACGCGGAGTTGAGCAACGAACGCACGCTGGTCGAGGATCATCTGAAAGATATCGAGGGAAACCGGCTGCCGAAGATCACCAAGGCGACCGGGCTTTCGATTGATGAGATCAAAGAAACGATCCAGCACCTCCGGCAGTTCCATCCGCATCCTGGGAAGCTGCTGGCGGATGATGCGCCGCGGCTGATCTACCCGGACGCGGTGATCGAGTACGACGAAGAAAACGAGACCTACACCGCGACCCTGACGCAGGGTCGGCTGCCCGCGTTACAGATCCGATCGGAGTATGCGCGGGACTCCAAGGACAAGAACGTCGACAAGAAGACGCGCGACTTCTTGACCAACCACATCCGGTCCGCGAGCTGGGTCATCGACGCGATCCAGCAACGCAAGGCCACTCTCTTGCGTGTGATCGGTGTGGTCGTGGAGGCGCAGCGTGAGTTCTTCGAGCAGGGGCCGCAGGCGCTAAGGCCGTTGCCGATGACACTGGTGGCGGACCAGTTGGGGATCCATGTCGCGACGGTGAGTCGGGCGGTGAACGAGAAATACATCCAGACGCCGCGGGGGATTCTGCCGCTGCGGATGTTCTTCTCCGGTGGCACGGAGACCGACGACGGGGACGCGATGAGCTGGACCGCGATCCAGGCCAAGCTCGAGCAGGTCATCGGTGAAGAAGACAAGAGCAAGCCGCTGTCCGACGATGCGCTGGTCGAGAAGCTCAAGGAGCACGGTATCGAGATCGCCCGGCGGACCGTCGCGAAGTACCGCAAGCAGCTGAACATCCCCCCCGCGCGTCAACGCAAAGAGTATTGAGGCGGGCTTAGGCGTGAGGGGTGGGGCTTGCGTACCGCCTGCCAACCCATATCTGGCCGACATGACGCACGCTCGGGTATCTTCCCCGTGTTACACTGCACGCGTGAAGACCTCGTGAGTAGCGCGTCATGGCTGTGAAAGATCAACTGATCGGGTGGAGCATCCGGTTGTATCGGCGTACGCCCCTGTGCCCGGGGTGCGGCGCATTCTTTGCCCGGTGCCTGTCACGGGTTCAGGGGAAGAAGGGCCGTGTCGTGACCCGCGAGTTGGACGGCTTCCGGATGCGGCTGGACCTGACATACACGGTCGACAGCCAGCTCTATTATAGCGGCGCGTTTGAGCCAACGACGGTGGCGATGCTCCGTCGGCTGGTCGGGCCAGGACATACGGTGATCGATGTGGGCGCCAACATCGGGTACCTGAGCCTGGTTTTAAGACACTGCGTGGGTGATGCGGGCGGGGTTATCAGTTTCGAGCCGATGCCGAAGATGTTTGATCGGCTTTGTGAAAATGTTGCACTGAATGGCTACGACAATATCACACCGGTCCATGCCGGGCTGAGTGATGAGGCCGGGTCCGTCGAGTTATCGATGGACCCGGCGATCCGACTGGATGGGCGTGTCGACGAGCCTTGCCGGGTCGGATTGATTACGCTTGATAACTATGTGCAGGTCCACCCTCTTGATCGGCTGGACCTGGTTAAGATCGATACCGATGGCGCGGAGCCGAACGTGTTGCGTGGCGGCCTGCAAACACTGCGTGATTTCAGGCCTACCGTCATGATTGAACTGGGCAACGACGATCTGGATGCCACCGCGGAGTCGATCGACTTGTTGCAGGACCTGGGCTACACCTTTTTTGATGAGTCGGGCAAGACCCGGCTTGAAGATGCGTTTGCCGCCATCCAATCCATCCCCACGGGCACGACCCAAAACCTCGTCGCCCGCTGTGTAGAGAACCGCGATGGGTGACGATTCATTGCCGGACATCAGCATCGTGATCCCGTCCTTTAATCAGGCGTCGTTCCTGCCGGCGACGCTGGACAGCGTGCTGAGTCAGAACGACGTGTCTTCGCTCCAAGTCATCATTGTGGACGGCGGGAGCACGGACGGGACGCTCGAGATTCTGCGGTCGATAAACGATCCGCGTGTCACCTGGACCAGCGAGCCGGACAACGGACAATCCCATGCGATCAACAAGGGGATGCGGCAAGCCGACGGGCGTATCGTCACCTGGCTCAACAGTGACGACTTGTACTGTGGCGGTGCGCTGCGGCGTGTGGTCGACACATTCGATGCCAACCCGAAAGCTAAGTGGCTGGTCGGGCGGGTCGGCATGATTGATCGGGACGGGAATGAGACCCGCCGGGCGATTACACGATACAAGGACCGACGGCTGAGGCGATACGGCTACCGTCGGTTGCTCCGGGAAAACTTCATCAGCCAGATGGGCGTTTTCTGGCGGCGGTCGTTCTGGGAGGCGGTCGGGCCTCTGGACGAGTCGTTGATGTATACGATGGATTACGATCTGTGGCTGCGGATGGGCGGGCAAATCGACCCCATGATTCTGGATGCGGTGCTGTCACAATTCCGCCTGCACGGGCAGAGCAAGAGCGGAGCCGTGAACCGGGCCCAGTTTGATGAGCAGTACGCGGTCGCGAGCCGGTACTTCGATGGCGATTCCACGAGCCGGGTGATACACCGGTTGAACGTTGAGAAGATCGTTTGGTCTTACCGACTGCTCAGGCTGTTTGGCTGTTAGTCCGGCGCAGCCTGGCCACGAGGTAGACGCCGTTAATGATGCCGACCAGGCCGATGCCCGCCGCCTGTATCCACATCACATCCACCGCGTCGATATGCCCGATACACAGCCACATCACCAGGCAGTAGACCGCCAGCGTAACCAGTGAAACCACGGCCTGCACACGGATGTATCCTAACCCGCCCAGCGCCGCGACGGACAGGTGGTACATCCCGATCGCAAGCGCGAAGGCGAGCCCCGCGAGTATCAGCGGGATACCGGGCCGTGCCTCTTCGCCGAGCCAGAGGACGATAAAGGGATTGCCGAGCAGCAGGCAACCGACGGACCCGATCAGCCAAACCCCGGCCATGAGATACATCGAGTGTCGCAGCGCGCGTGCGATCCACTTGTGGTCCTGCGCCCCCGCGGCGTCGCCGATGGCGGGCCAGTACGAGTGGGCGATGACGACGAAACAGACAAACATCGGCCCGACGAGCCGGTACACCGCGCCGTAAGGCACGACGTCGGCGGCGCTCTGCGCCTGCGCCACGACATAAGCGCCACTGTTGAGCATCAGGACAATCGCCACGTCCGCGATCCACAGGCCCAGACCCGTCTTCAATAAATGCCCCGCGACGGGCCGCGGCTCCGCTACGACTGCCCCACCGCTTGCCGGTGCGGGCCACAGCCACAGGACCGCGACCCACTGGAACGCGCCGCCAAGTAACAGGGGCGAGATGATCGCGACGCCAAGCCAGGGCAGCGGCCAGTCGAGGTAGACACCCAGCAGCAACAGCCCCAGCCCGATCAGCTGCGAGACGATCCCGAGCAGATGGCGGGTCGCGCCGCGCTGGTAGGCCTGGAGGATAAACCCGCTGAGCACCAGCGGGATCGAGGCCGCCGTCATCAGCATCGCCAGCACCGCGGTGGGCGTGGCTTCACGCATGGCTGTTTCGCCGTGGACGTTGAGGACCTGATCCGCCCAGGGCAGGTCCCAACCGAACACCCCGATCGCGACCCCGGCGATACCGCTGCCGATCAAAACGAACCCGGTCGCGAAAAGAATCACACGCCGGGCTATCGCCGGCTGGTTAAACGCGACCCGCCCCAGCGTGGTCATCAACGCCCGGTCCATCCCAAACAGGAGCACACCCAGCCACATCGACATGCTGTAGATGGTGACCCACATCCCCAGGCGCTCTTCGCCGACCTCGCGGATCAGGATCGCGAGGATGACGAATTGCGAGAGGATATAGACCCCCTGGTAGATCACACCGACCACGACCGACCCGGCCGCCCGGGCGTCGCGCTGATGGGCGGGTTGTTTCTCTGCGTCACTCATGCTGGCTGGGAATCATCCTCATCGGTGGTATCGGCCAGGCCCTGCTTGTGCATGAGGAGGCCGACGTTCTGGGCCAGTGTGGTGATCCGCCGCTCCTGCACGCTGACGATCGACAGGAGCTTGAAGATCATCAGCATAAAGAACATCGTCACCGCGATCAGGGCGAGGGTACGGTAATCGATCTGGAGTTTGTCGGCGATGAAACCGACGCCGTCGCGCCAGAGCGCCAGAACCAGGAACGGGATGCCGGTGAGTATGAAGACCAGGGCGTAGCGTTCCTTGAGCCGACCCGCACGCAGGCTGCGGACAGCCATAAGTAGGATCGTAGCGCCGATCGCCAGGACGATAAGGTTGCGCAGGATAATCATGAGGTATTGGCTTTCTTGTTTGGCCAAGGGCTCCGGCTGAGGTCCAGCAACAGCGCGAAGCCGACCTTGAGGATATAGAAAACACCTTTAAGGAACGGGATGCTGGTGCGCCCGGCGGTGCGTTCGCGCATCGTGACCGGGGTTTCCTTGATCTTGAAGCCGGCGCGGTGCAGCAGGAGGATCACCTCCGGCTCGGGGTAATCTTCGGGGTACCAGCGGGCGAAGGCGCGGATGACACCGCGGTTGCATGCACGGAACCCCGAGGTGCAGTCGGTCATAGGCAGGCCGGTGAGTGCGTTGACGAAGGCACGGACCACGCCGATGCCCGCGGCCCGTGCGGCCGGGGGTGTATAGTTCGGGTCCTCCGAGAGGAAACGCGACCCGATGACCATGTCCGCGCCGCTTGTATTCAAAGCGTCGATTAGTTTGTGCGCTTCCTCGGCGGGGTGCTGCCCGTCCCCATCGATCTGGAAGGCGATCTCGTAACCATGCAAATACGCGTAGCGGTACCCCGCCTGCACCGCCCCACCGATCCCTAGGTTAAACGGTAGACGCAGGACGAGCGCATGCGACGGGACGGCGGCGTGTGTCCCGTCGGTCGAGCCGTCATCCACGACGAGGACATCGGCCCCCCGGAAGTGTTCACGCAGGTCATTGACAACCTGCGCCACACTGCCCGCCTCGTTGTAGGCCGGGACGATAACCAGGCATCGATCAGCGGGCGTGTTATCAGATGATTCTTGCATAGCGTAGGGTGAGTCAACCAAAAGAAAACCCAGGGCCTGTGCCCTGGGCTATATGGTAATGCCTGAATCATTTAGCGCGGGCAACGGTCAATGCGGCATGGGGAAGCGCTGGCACATGGCCTTGACATCATCGTTCACCTGGGCGAGCGCGGCTTCGTCGCCGCCGCTGGAGATCACCCGGTGGATCAGGTCGGCGACGTCGGCCATGTCGGCCTCTTTCAGGCCGCGTGTGGTCAGTGCCGGGGTGCCCAGGCGGACGCCGCTGGTCTGGAAGGGGGAACGGTCGTCCTGGGGGATGGTGCTCTTGCTGGTGATGATGCCCGCCTTTTCGAGCCAGAGGGCCGCGACCTTGCCGGTCAGTTCGGCGTCGGTCTTGCGCAGGTCGACGACCATCAGGTGGTTGTCCGTCCCGTTGGACGTCAGGGTGTAACCCAGGTCCATCAGCGACTTGGCAAGTGCGGCGGCGTTCTTGACGATCTGTTGGGAATAAGTCTTGAACTCCGGCTTGAGCGCTTCGCCGAAGGCGACGGCCTTGGCGGCGACGATGTGCATCAGCGGGCCGCCCTGGATGCCCGGGAACAACGCCCGGTCGATCTTCTTGGCGATCTCCTCGTCATTGGTCATAATCAACCCGCCGCGTGGCCCGCGCAGGGTTTTGTGGGTGGTCGTGGTGACGATGTCGCAGTGTGGGAACGGTGAGGGGTGCGCACCCGCCGCGACCAGGCCGGCGATGTGGGCGATGTCCGCCATCAGGATCGCCCCGCAGGCGTCGGCGGCCTCGCGGAACTTCGCGAAGTCGATCGTGCGTGGGTACGCCGAGTATCCACAGATCAGGAGCTTGGGCTTGTGCTTCTTGCAAACCTCAAGGACCGCGTCGTAATCGACGTGCCCGAAGTCATCACGTGATTCGTCGTGGACCAGGGGGTAGTGCTCAGGCTTGAACCACTTGCCTGAGATGTTCACCGGTGAGCCGTGTGTCAGGTGCCCGCCCTCACTGAGGACGATGCTGGAAAACGTGTCGCCGGGTTCGAGCGTGGCGACGAAAGCGGCGATGTTCGCGTTCGCGCCGGAGTGAGGCTGGACGTTGGCGTACTTGCAGCCAAACAACTTTGTGACGCGTTCGATGGCGAGTCGTTCGACGTCGTCGTAATACGCGCAGCCGGTGTTGTTGCGTTTGCCGACGTAGCCCTCGCAGTACTTGTTGGTCAGGCAGGAGCCGGTCGCGGCCATGACGGCGGGGC
>JAJDCW010000205.1 GCA_029260635.1 Phycisphaeraceae bacterium
GCATGGGTGCATTATAGGTGCTGGGGTCCAGGGTCTGGGGTCTTATCTGAATGACTTCGTTAATTCCATATCCCGCCGGCAACGCGGGCGCGGTGTTTGACGACCCGTGATCCGGAACTGACATACAATACGGCCATGGCCCAGCAACGGACCAACTCGGCGTTTGAACGGCTGACCGACCGGCTCTCACGGCTGCCCGGCATCGGCAGGCGGTCGGCGCAGCGGATCGCGTTCCACCTGCTCAAGGCTTCGCGGGACGAGGCGGAGCAGTTGGCCGAGGCGGTGCTGGCGTTTAAGCGGGACCTGAAGGTCTGCGGCGAGTGTGGGCACGTGACGGAGTCGGACCCGTGCCCGGTCTGCGCCGACCCGGACCGAGACGCGGGGCAGGTGCTGGTCGTGGAGCAGCCCAGCGACGTGGCGAGCCTGGAGCAGACCGGGGTGTACCGGGGCGTGTACCACGTCCTGATGGGCCGGCTTGCGCCGCTGGAGGGTGTCGGGCCGGGCGAGTTGAATATCGATCGGCTGCTGTCGCGGGTCGAGGGCGGGAAGGTCCGAGAAGTCATCCTCGGGACCAACCCCACGCTCGAGGGCGACGGCACAGCGATGTACCTGGCCGAGCAGCTGGACCGCCGGGGTGCCAAGCTGACCCGGCTCGCCAGGGGCATCCCGACAGGGACACAGTTGGCGGGAGCGTCAAAGGCGGTACTATCAGACGCGATCCAGAGCCGACACGCGATGGGGGATGGATGACCCCAAGCGATCAACCGATTTAGAATATGTGTGAGGTAGGCAGTTGACCATCTGCCGTTTTATAGACCCTGGCCCGGCGTGCTGTAGCACGCCTCGACGCGTAAACCCTGAATCCCGAACCCCGGAACCTGAAGCCTGATGAGAATTGACACCGGCCAACATATGCGGATCGACCAGCGGATGAAGCTGGCGCCGCGCATGATCCAGTCGATGGAGATCCTCCAGATGGCGCAAGCGGCGCTGGAGGCGCGGATCGACCAGGAACTGGCGAGCAACCCGACGCTGGAGGTGCGCGAGCCGGGGACCGATGCCGAAGACCTCGCCGCCGAGCGCACGCAGGACGAACGCGACAACCGTGAGGGTGAGCGCGAGCTGGTTGTTAAGGACGGCGACACCGGCAACACCGACGACTTCGAACGGCTTTCCAATATCTCCGAGGAGTTGGGCTCGTCCTGGGACGCCAATACCTCCGAGACCGGCGGCAGCTACCACAGCACGCATTACAGCGACGGCGAACGCGATAAGAAGATGGACGCGATGGCCAACACCGCCGCGCGCACCGCGTCGCTGTTTGACCAACTCATGGACCAGTGGCACCTGGCCGAGACAACCCCAGAGATATTCAAGGCCGGGGAGTTTTTGATCGGGTTCATCGATTCCGACGGGTACATGCGCAGCGAAACGAGCGCCCTGCTCGAACAGGCCCCGCCCGACATCACCGAGCAGCTGCTGAACGATGCGCTGGAGCAGCTACAGCAGACACTCGAACCGCCGGGCATCGCGGCGCGTGATATCCGTGAGTGCCTGCTCTTGCAGATCGATGCCCGATTGCGGAACGATCCCTCGGCCGACCTGACAACCGAACGCACGCTGGTCGAAAGCCACCTCAAGGACATCGAGGCCAACCGGCTTCCCAAGATCGCCAAGGCGACCGGCATGGACGTCGAGCAGGTCAAGCAGGCGATCCAGCACCTTCGGCAGTTCCACCCGCACCCGGGCAAGCTGCTGGCGGATGACAGCCCGCGGATGATCTTCCCCGATGCGGTCATCGAGTACGACGAGGACAACGACACGTACATCGCGTCCCTGACGGGTGGTCGTATCCCTTCGCTACACATCCGCCCGGAGTACCAGCGTGACGCCCGGGATAAGACCGTTGACAAGAAAACACGCGATTACCTGAACAACCACATCCGCTCGGCGTCATGGATCATCGACGCGATCCAGCAGCGCAAGGCGACGCTGCTGCGTGTGATCGGCGTGGTGGTCGAGGCGCAGCGCGACTTCTTCGAGCAGGGCCCGCAGGCGCTCAAACCGTTGCCGATGACGCTGGTCGCCGACCAGTTGGGCATCCACGTCGCGACGGTCAGCCGGGCCGTAAACGAGAAATACATCCAGACGCCGCGCGGCATCTTCCCGCTGCGCATGTTCTTCTCAGGCGGGACCGAGACCGAGGAAGGCGAAGCGATGAGCTGGGCGGCGGTGCAGGCCAAGCTCGAGCAGATCATCGACGAGGAAGACAAGTCCAAGCCGTTGTCTGACGATGCGCTGGTGGACAAGCTCAAGGAGCACGGCATCGAGATCGCCCGCAGGACGGTCGCCAAGTACCGCAAGCAGTTGAATATCCCGCCGGCGCGTCAGCGCAAGCAGTATTGAGCAGGCTTGAGCCTTGAGTCGTGAGGCTTGAGTATTTCAGGCCTTGCGGCGACGATACACACATGACGCCTGCCGCACTCACCCCTCAAGCCCCAAGCCTCAAGCCTCTGGTCACGCTCACCACGGATTTCGGATTATCCGACACCTACGTCGCGCAGATGAAGGGCGTGTTCGCGGGGATATCGCCGGATGTGCGGGTGGTCGATGCGACGCACGGCATCCCGCCGCAGGACGTCGTAGCCGGTGCGTTAGCGCTGGACGCAATCGTTGATACGTTCCCCGATGGCACGATCCACGTCGTGGTGGTTGATCCCGGTGTGGGATCGGATCGAGCGGCGGTGGCGGTCAGGACAGATCGTTTTATCCTCATCGGCCCGGACAATGGATTGTTTACGCTCGTGCTGGATCGATACCCCCCTGCTTCAATTGTTCAATTGACCAACGTCGATTACCACCGAGCAACGGTCAGCGCGACGTTCCACGGCAGGGATGTCTTCGCGCCCGTTGCGGCGCACCTTGCCAACGGTGTCCCTTTCCAGGCATTGGGTGAGCCGGTGAATACACTTGTGAACCTGAACATCCCACAAGCGGCCGAGACGGCGCAGGGCATGGTTGCGGTCGTGCTCGGCAAAGATCATTTTGGGAACCTGGTCACGAACCTGACACGGACTCATTATGACGGCTGGCTTGAACGCAAGAATTCCAACAGTGCAACAGTGAGTATCAAGGGGCGTGTGATCGGGTCCGTCCGTGGCACGTTTACTGACGCTGAGCCGGGCGACCCTGTCGCGTACTTCGGCAGCTCGGGCCGATTGGAGTTGGCGGTGCGCGACGGGTCGGCGTCGTGCGCTCTGGGCAGCGACATTCGCGTTACACTTCGGGCCGATCAGGCCTGACGGGAACCACGATGCCGATGAAAAATACACTGATCGGCTGGTGTATCCGGTTGTACCGTAAAACGCCGTTGTGCCCGCGATACGGCGCATTTTTTGCGAGGCTACTGTCTCATTTACAGAGTAAGACCGGGCGAGTTGTTGAGCGCGAGATGGCGGGATTCCGGATTCGGCTGGATTTAAACTACTCGGTTGACAGCCAGCTTTTCTACAGCGGCGTGTTTGAGCCGCAGACCGTGTCGATGCTGAGGAAGCTGGTGAAGCCGGGCGACACGGTGTGCGATGTGGGCGCGAATATCGGCTACCTGAGCCTGGTTCTGCGGACCTGCGTGGGCGAAGCCGGGCGTGTGATCAGTTTTGAGCCGATACCAAGTGTGTACCGAAAGTTAAGTGAAAACATTGCACTCAACGGGTTCGGCAATGTCGTCGTGGTCAATGCCGGGCTTAGTGACGCACCCGGCGATGCCAGGCTGACATTGCACCCGGCAAACCGTTTGGATGGCGGATCGGATGAGCCCGAATCGGTCTCGCTGCTGACACTGGACGGGTTTCTAGATCAACACCCAACCGATCGGCTCGACCTTATCAAGATCG
>JAJDCW010000206.1 GCA_029260635.1 Phycisphaeraceae bacterium
TGTCTGATGGCTTTCTGGCTGACATAGTAGCGCACAAGGCGTTTGTGTTGAATGTTGCCCCCACTACTTCCGGGGGCGGGGGTGAATCCGGGGGCGGGTCTATGGACGGTGCTGGGGCTCATGGCGAAGTCTTCGTGGGTACGGAGTTTGCCTTTGAGCAGGTATGGGTGGACCCAGCGGTGGCGGGTCTGGCGGTGTTGCTTCTGGATGACGCTGTGGACTTTGTCCCATAACGGCTTGCCGATGATCGGCTCGTGCTTTCCTGCCCAGACTTTGTCCTTATGGGTGATCTTCCCGATGTAAATCGGGTGCGTGAGGGTGCGGTAGATATATTTGGGGTTGAGCGGTTTGCCGCCGTGCTCGAGGCCTTTGGAACTGACCCAGCGTTTGGTGGTGAAGCCCTGCTGGTTAAGTTTATCTGCCAACTCAATCAACGACGGCCTTTTGAGGTACTCCCGGAAGATGGTCCGGACCAACGCCGCCTCTTCGGGGATGATGACCAATTTGCTATCCTCAAGCCGGTAGCCCAAGGGTGGCTGCCCGCCGACCCACATGCCCTTCTTCTTCGTGGCGGCTAGCTTGTCGCGGATCCGTTCGCCGGTGACTTCGCGTTCGAACTGCGCGAACGACAGCAGCATGTTCAGCGTCAGCCGACCCATCGATGTGGTCGTGTTGAACTGCTGGGTCACCGAGACGAACGACACATTCTGCTCGTCAAACAGCTTCATCATCTGCGCGAAGTCGTGCAGCGAGCGTGAGAGGCGATCGACCTTGTAGACCACAACGACGTCGATATCTCCGCGAGAGATGTCCTCAAGAAGTTGTTTCAGCGCTGGGCGTTGCGTGGTACCCCCCGAGTACCCGCCGTCATCGTATAGTTGATCGACGATCTGCCAGCCTTCGTGCTTCTGGCTGCGTATATAGTCGGTCCCCGCCTGACGCTGAGCGTCAAGTGAGTTGAACGCCTGATCTAGCCCCTCCTCGCTGGATTTACGGGTGTAGATGGCGCAGCGTTGGGGACTGTGGCATTCATCGGGATGTCCTCGCTTTGTTCAGGCCAAAGAACCTCGGGCCGGACCAGTGCGCCCCGGTGATCTTCTCCGCGATCGCCGTCAGGCCCCGGAAGGTTTCACCGTTGTATTCGAACCGCCCGCCGCCCCCGCCCCCGGCGTTATCTATAATCGCGAACGATGACCTCGTACTGCCTGCCACGCCAGGTTCGGATGAACTTCGTGCCGGGCTGGAGATCAGGCTTTGCACGGGATGTCTTACGAGTAGTCTTCCGGAGGCCTGGGTCGGTGCGCGCGGGGGTTCTCTTAGCTTGTGTGATTGCCGACCGCAGCAGCGCCCGGGTTTGCGCATCCAAGCCGCCTTGAACCGCCTGCAGTTCGCGCCAGGCCAGTTCACGCTGTAATAAACTCCTGATTTTCGGTGGGTCTTTACGGCCTATGCGCCGACGCCACAACTTGCGTAGTTGCGCCATACTCAGATCCTTCAAGCCGGCCGAATTGACATCACCCACGGCGATCACCGTCTCGTTTTTTACTACGGGTTCCAGACTTACATCTGATGGGACATAGGCGGCCTCCTGCTCGGGTGTCTCTGTATCCACAGATACATCCCTATCCCGGCCGGGATAGCAAGCCAATAGTGCGGCTATTCGCAGATAGTCTGAAGATTCAATTCAGCCCAGAACAGAGGGCACACCCCGCTAGTGTTGGGTGTGTGTGGCAAACTTAAGTAAAGCCGCCGCAAGGTCGATTAACCGGATCTGCGGCGCTGGCGGGGGCCTCGGGCCGAGTGTTCGGCCACGGGGACATACACCCATAAACCCGGGCACATAGCAAGCATGGCCAGGAATTGTGAGATCACATAACGCTTAAGCCTCATGTTGGGCTTGGTCGTCCTCGTCAGTTTCCGCCAATCCTTGAACCAACTTGAGCAACTCAGCCTTGCCGAGTAACCGACGCTCGTCCTCCGATAGCGAAACCGCTTGCTCGAACTACTGGAAGTCCGATGCTGTCACCAGCCTAATTTTTAACGCCTGGCCACCTTCAACGGCACCCACCTCAGCAGTTTTCGATAGTCGCTCTGCCCAGGATGCCTCATCACCCACAAACCGTCCCGCCGACACGCTTGCCCAGGCTCGGGTAGCAGGCGCCATAAAACACGCCATCATTTCCTAATGCCTTTCCCAATTCATCAACATCCAAATAGGTATCGCCTGAGTGTCTATTTCCGGGGTGGGAGATGGGGGGCGTCCCTGTAATGGAATAGGTCTTCCCCTCACCAACCGGTCCGCTTCCCAGTGAACCACCGGTCATGCCGGCGTTGAACCAATCTACCGCTTGGAATTTTCGATCCGCCGAGCTGGCATCGCGATCCCTAAGTTTTTGGAGATCTGTTGCCTGAGCCCCAGCCGATCGCGCGTCGTCGACGCCGATCTGCAAGACCCAGTGTGTGTTCTCAGGGCCTACGACGGTGGGAATCAGAATAACTCCGGGCACAACCCGTTATAGATAACGATGGAGCCTTGTGCGTACCAGATATCTGCGTATATCAAGGCTGGAAGTCGTAGTCCTCGGTGGTCGCGTTGTTGGCCCAGTGCCTCATGTCCTGTAGTTCAGTGCGAGACATGCCCGTGGTATGGCCGTCGAAGAAACCCATCACCGCGTTAGAGTTGTAACGCCCTTTGGGAATGCCCATTATCGTCTGCGAAACCAGCTCGATTTCATTGCTGGCCACACGCCACTGCACGCCGTTGGCTCGCGGGGGGGTCAGCCGGAAGTAACCCTCCTGCGGGGTGTCCGGCTCGGGATAGATATTCTGTACTTGGCTGTCTCCCAGGACGATCAACTCAGAAGCCCGACGCACCTCATCGGTCTTGTATACGGCGTGCTTGCCCAGGTTAGTATTGCCATTGATGTATCCGTAATTCGAGGCACTGCCACCGACATAAACATCATTCATCCCATAGGTCGGGTATATACTCAGCCAATATGCCTTGAAGAACGCGACCGGTGCCACATCGTTGCCCTGGGGGAGTTCGGGGGCATCTTTATGATTGTGCAGGACATCCCAAACGCCATCAACGTATGGCAGGAGCCGCCAAGGGTATCGCTGGCTGACAGGGGCACCAAAGGTGTGGCCCGCGAATCCCACCGTCACGGTTTGGCCGTCAAGTATGCTTGGCGGATACGCGAGCATGATCGAGTCGTTGTGGTCTGTCTGGTATGCGCTGTACCCGATGAGAAGTTGGCGCAGGTCGCACCTGGAACGCAGTTCCTTTGCTGTAGACCGGGCTTTTGCAAGGGCCGGCAACAGGATACCGATCAGCAACGCGATGATACTGATCACCACTAGCAGTTCGATGAGTGTGAATGCCTTGCGTTTCATCGGTCCGTTGCCTCCATAATGCGCCATATCTGCGGGCGTCGGGGGTACAACATGTGTCGTATGTCTTACTGATTCGGCCGGCCCGAATCCTGCGGGTGCTTCGGTGGTGTATGTCTCATGCGCCGGGGAGTGATCGCCGCAATACCGCCTAGGCTCAGCATGACTAGCGTGCCCGGTTCGGGGATAGCTGCCGCCCTCGGGGGGGTGCCTGTATTCCAGTTACCTAATACCACGTTTAAGTCATCTATCCCTACGAACTCATCGCCGGACGGGTCCGCTGCCGCGTCACCGGGTGGTGCGTTCAGGTTCCAGTTGACTAGCACCAGGTTCAGATCGTTGATGCCTACGAAACCATCGTTATCCAGGTCACCTGGCAGGTTCAATACTTCCGCCCGCGTGTCGATCGCGATCGCGAATACACTAGTGTGTCCGTATTCAAGATCATCGGTCGAAAGCGGGTCGCTGATCGAGGGGGTATAAGCCCCGAACGATGGGTCGTAAGTATCAAACTCGACTAGGTGGGACGCTGCATTCCCGGGCAACTCAAAACGGAACCAATGCGTTACGATAAACGTGGGGAACCCGCCCCCGGTGCCGCCTGATCGGGATAGCTCGACGTGGTCTACCCAGTCGTGGCCATCCACCTTCACCGAGTTTGCAGCGGCGGGTCTGTTCGGCGTTGAGGGGCCGACGAGGATTTCATTGCCGTCGATATCCATCTGAAGGATTACAGTCGTCGTGGCGGACGACCCGTAGCCGTAGTCCGGCGAGATCAGTTCCCAATCGGCCGAAGTAAAGAAGCTATATATGTTCTTAGGCCCCGCGGTGAGAACGCCACTGTTATACCCCGTGGAATTACGTGTAGCGTCGAGGAACTGGGCGGTCGCGTTCCCGTTGGGATTGAACAGGTCGTTGTCCGGCTGGTTAAGCCCGAAGAGGGAGGTGAAATTCTCCCCCCCGCCATTGATTGCTGGCGTCCCCCCGTTCCCGGGTCCGCGCCACTGCTGATAAGTTGTATCGGTATCTGTACGGGTCCAGTTCGTGAAAGCCGTGGCGCCGCTGGGTGTCACAGACGGGTCTACGAATACCGCCTCGGCGACAGACCATGCACCGGTAAGTATCGACGTCATGCATACGGTTGTGATTAAATGCTTGAACTTTTTCATAAGTAGCGGCCTTCCACACATACGGATCGGGGCGACGGAGTCTCCATGTCGCACTGCACTCAATTACCCCCTCTGCGACGCAGCAGAACCATCGCACCTGACGCGAGCAGCATCAGCGAAGCGGGCTCGGGTGTGATCGTCGGCTGGTCCAGGTCGAAAGTTACCGGTGCGGTGAATCCCGCTAGTCCCGCGGGGACCGACACGCCTAGCTGCACATTACCGATGTTGCTGAAGATCGAGGCGTGGTTAGATCCCTCGAAGGTCACGAACTGGATGCTGGAGGCGGTGACATCGAACGTGACCTGTGTCCATGTATTGGGCAGAACAGGCACGAAGTCGATAGCGACACCGCCGGGGAAATTGAACGGGGTGGACGCACGGACGAAGAAGTTCAAGGGCATGATCGCGTTGTGCCGAACATACGCGGTCACCTCCGTCACCCCGTCGCTGATCCAATCCCCGACGAATGCGTCGCCACTGGCGTCGAAGTTGTCTTGGCCCCGCAGCAACACGGGGGTGTCGCCGTCCGCCTGCCCCGCGAAGCTGAACGTCCCTGTCGTGTAGCTGCTGCCGTCCGGGCCACCGGCGGCCACGAAGGTCATGTCGGCGCTAGCCGAATCCTTCCAACCCGCGTTGCCTGCGGTGAAGTCCTCTGTGAAGGGGACCGTTGCCGCCTGCAACGTCGCTATAGAATACACAGCCGCGAACACCGCCGTTGTCACCTGAGATTTACGTAAGAACATGAAACACTTCTCCTTTCGTCTCCATTATTTTGACCCCGTATAAACGCTTAACGGTGCCGGTTGTAAATAATTCACGCCTGATCAGATTCCTTTGTTAGTTGGCGTCGCGATGACAGCCAGAGTATCGCGACGTAGCCCCACAGCAGGCCGATGGCAACGACGTACGCCAGGACGGTGTGTACGAATGGACTTAAGCTCATGCCAGACCTCCGAAGCTGCCCCGCACGCCGGTCGGCGGTGCGGGTTCACTACTTGTTTCTGAATTGAGGGATTCCACCCGTTGCAGGCGGAACCGCAAGGCGATCAAACCTACCGATAGCAACGTGACGGGCACCATGCACGCCAGAAGCGTCAACTTCATCTCCGTGCTAAGCGCGATGGAAGACGGATGGATATCAGGCATCAGCTTGACCGACAGGTACACCAGCGGGACATCCAGGAATGCCACCACCCCGTACACTGCGCTGACCAGCGCCCGCCGTTCCCTTGATTCGATCGAGGGGCGGATCACCAGGTAAGCTACATAGAGCAGCCAGAGAACCAGGCTGAAAGTCAGCCGCGGGCTCCAGGTCCACCACACGCCCCAGGCGCTGTGCCCCCAGATCATCCCGGTCAGCAAGACGATGCCGCACAACAACACCGCCATCTTCGCGGACGAAACCGCCAGATCATCCCAGACCTGCCGGCGTTGCCAGAGGTAGCCGACCGAGGCGATAAACGACACCAGGCAAGCTAAAAACGTATTAATGGCAACCGGCAGGTGTAGATAAAATATTTTCTGAACCACGCCCATCGTCTGCTCAACCGGTGTCCAAGCGAAGACCAACACGATCGAGGCCGCGAACAGGATGGTTGTTGCCAGCCAGTAAGTAATCATGATTTTATTATCAACCGTTTTCATAATATTACCCGCCTAAGGTTCGAGGATCAGCTCAAATACCAGCCAACTCACGACCAAGTAAACCGCATCAAACGCGATCAACACAGCCAGGCCCGTCCCGCCCAGTGGTTCGCCTTCACCGAACAACCGCATCATCATCTGCGTGGAGACGATGACAAGCGGCAGCGAGACCGGGAAGATGACGATCGCCAGCAGGCCGCCCTGAAGCCGTGTCGAACTGACAGCGGCGGCGAACAGCGTGCCGATGGCCGCAAAACCTACGAAGCCCCCGGCCATGATGGCGGCGAAACCCAGCGGCGCGGCAGACAGATCAAAACCGAATAACACGATCGCGACCGGTGTGACAACCAATGCCAGCATCACCATCAGCACAAGGTTGCTAAGCAGTTTGCCGGCATAAATCACGCCACGGTCGATCGGCGCCAGCATCAGCCCGGCTAACGCGCCATCGTGCCGCTCGACCGCCATCGTCTTCTCGAAGCACAGCACCCCGCAGAAGAGGTACGCGACCCAAAGCACCGCCGTAGCCGCCATCCCTGACGCCACCTGCTGAGGCCCCAAACCAAGGCCAAGCACGACCACGATCAGTACGCCGAGGACCACGACCAGCCCAAGGGTCTGCCGGCTGCGTGCCTCGATTCGCAGGTCTTTACCACTGACCAGCGCGATCTGTTGGAGCACCTGCGTCATGAGCCGATCACCTCCCGGGTCACTTCATCCGGATTGGTATGGCGCGCCTGTCGATCACAGACTACCGATCCACAACGCAGCACCACGACCCGCTGAGCGAGTTCCAGGCTCTGCCGCACATCATGGTTGGTCAGGATCACGGTCTTGCCGTCAGCATGCAACTCTCGCAATAGCTCCGAGACCGCCTGGACCGAAGGGACGTCAAGCCCGGAGAAGGGCTCGTCCGCCAGCATCAGGTCGGGCGCGTGCATCAACGCACGAGCGATCGACAGCCGCTGGATCATACCCCGGCTGAAGGTCTTTACCATACTCGACGCACGGTCAGCCAGGCCGACGCGTTCAAGCAGCTCGGCGGCGCGTTGTGCCGGTCGAGACACGCCGTACAACTTCCCAAAGAAGACCAGATTCTCCATCACCGACAAGTCGCGGTAGAGCATCGGTTGGTGCCCGATCACCCCGATCCGAGCGCGTAACCCGGGGCTTGGGCGATTGGCGGATTTTCCGAACAGCATTAGCTCACCCGATGTGGCCGGGTTCAACATCGCCAACGTGTGTAGCAAAGTGCTCTTGCCCGCGCCGTTAGCGCCGAGTAGAGTCAGGTACGATCCCGTGGGGATGCTCAGATTAATATCACTCAGCACCCAACGCTCGTCGTACCGCTTGCTCAACCCCCTGATCTGAACCGCTAAACCGGCCGTATCTAGGGCGGCATCGGTTGTTGTCAGCACGGTATCGGAGGTCATAGCGGTCATTTCGTTCTACACTCATACCGATCGGGCCTATGCGGCCGTACCGGTAGTTAATTGTTTCTTAGATGGTTTCAGAAGCACGATCACCGCAGCCAGCAATAAGGCGCCCCCACCGATTCCCGCAACCATCTTGATCTGGCTGGCGTTATCTACCGGTGCAACTGCGCCTGAGGCCGTCATTGATGCAGGTTTGGCGATGGCTTGATCAGACTTGATGGTCAGACCCAGCTCCGTATTTTTTTCTACTTCCTTACCCATATACATTCTGAATTGCTTGTCACCGGCCTGAAAAGGATCACCGGCTGTCAGTCCTTTGGCGGTAACCACCGACCCGTCGTCGGGCAGGAACACCATCATGTGCTTGGTCAGTGCGGGCGCGGTCAGCGGCAGCTCGAAAACACCGTCTTCAGCGGCGAGCCGGTAATTCAGGTGAAGTTCGTTTGTGCCAGGCGTCATGGGAGACGTGCTGATCAGCTTGCCCTCTTCAACTCGGGTGCAACAGGCCTCGAATCCACGCCCGGGCTGCACATGGCTCGCTTTGCCGGGCAAAGGCAGTGCTAATACAGCTCGCCCCTTTTCGTGAGAGGCTTGCGGCTGTGTCTGAGGCGCCTGATCCTGGGGTGCGTCCTCGGACCCGACCATTACTTCGGCTACCTCTTGAACCGGCTTGCCGATGTAACTCTTCTCCGTAGGATTAAACACCGCCCAGACCTCGGTGACATGCAGTTGATCTTCCATTGGACGGACGATCAGGTGTCGCACCGCGATGTGCCAGTCCGGCTCGACCTCGGTCGTCTCGTAGACCTTAGGCTCGGGCATGGCGATCGGGGGGTGGCCCTGAGGAAGCTGGCCCTGGGCCTTAGGCATTGGGGGATGCCCCTGGGGGATTTCAGGATGGCCGCTTGGCAGAGTTGTATGGCCCTCGGGCATCTGGGGTGCCGTCTCAGGCTGAGTCGCTGGTGCCTGCGTGGATTCTTCGGCCATCACCGCCATGGTGGTTAAGCAGACGGACATAGCTACGAACAAGATGGTATAGGAGAAGATGCGTGTCACTTAATAGTCTCCGGTTTGAGGTGGGTAGTACCGGCACTTGCATTAGTCGGTGTGCTGTTATCGCAGAGACCTTCCCCGGCCAACGACAGATGGACCGTGGGCTGATTCGATTCGGCGGGATTGAGATTCGCAGGGACGAGCGTCGACGCGCGGCTAGCCTGACGAATCAGCTTCGGCATCAGGCAGAACACCGCGCCGAGCGACATCACGATGCCGCCGATCCAGATCCACGCGACCAGCGGGTTGATAATTGCCTGGATCGCTACGCGCTGGCCGTCATCATCCCAACCAGCGAGTGTGACGTAGGCATCACGTTTCAACGTCGATGTTAATGCGACCTGGGAACTGGGCTGCTCCGACTTATCATAGAATCGCATTTGCGGAAGCATGTGCTGTGTCGCGCCTCCGCCCGGTGGGATCAGATCGATGTGCGCTTCTACCGCGGTGTAATTCGCGTAACGATTCTGATGCAGCCCGGCAAAAGTAACCGTGTGTCCACTGATCTTGGCGGACTCACCGGTCTTGAGCTTGAAGGTCTCGGTGACACCGAAGAGGCTGGAGCCAGCGACCCCGACCATAAACATGATCATACCGATGTGGACGAACTGTCCGCCGTAGCGACGGTGGTTGCCGTCGACCACGCGTAGCGTTGTCGCCAGTGAGCCTTCATCTTCAATAAGACGCCGCTGCTTGACCGCTCTTGAGAGCCCGACACCGATGCTTGTCACCGCGATCGTGGCGACCACTGCACACGCCATCGCCCATAAATCTGAGAGCCCTATGCCAAACGCGATCACGAGAACCATGGCGGCCGCGAACGCCGGCAGGGTCAGCCCCCTCGCCAGGGTTTTACCGGCATCCTTGCCGTAGGTCAGCAAGGGCCCGACCGACATCACAGCAATCAGAGCCATCCCCAGCGGGAGCACGACTTTGTTGTAGAACGCCGGGCCGACGGATACGGGTTCGGGCAGAATCACGCCGCTGATCAACGGGAAGATCGTCCCGACCAACGTGGTCAGCGTGATCAGGACAAGCAGCACATTGACGACCAGGAACGCGCCCTCGCGTGTGAAGACGCCTTGCACGATATTTTCGCTTTTGAGTAGGTTTCTTCGCCAGGCGATCACACCACAACTGATCAGAACGCACACACCCAGGAACGCCAGGAAGAACGTGCCGATCAGAGACTCGCCGAATGAGTGGACAGACTGCACGACCCCGCTGCGTGTCAGGTAGGTCCCAAAGATGCATAGCAGGAAAGACACCGAGATCAGTGAAGCGTTCCATGTCTTGAACATCCCGCGGTGCTGCTGGACCATCACCGAGTGCAGCAACGCCGTACCCGTCAGCCAGGGAAGCAGCGAGGCGTTCTCGACCGGGTCCCACGCCCAGTACCCGCCCCAGCCCAGTTCGATGTAGGCCCACTTCGCGCCGAGGATGATCCCGATGGTCAGGAACAGCCACGACACCATCAGCCAGATGCGTGTCGCGCCGATCCACTGATTGTCTTTGCGCCCGGCGATCAGTGCCGCCAGGAGCATGGCCCAGGGGATCGTGTAGCCGGCGTAGCCCACAAACAGCAGCGGTGGGTGGATGATCATGTACGGGTCTTGGAGCAGCGGGTTAAGCCCGTGTCCGTCTACCGCCTCACCGGGTAGTTGCACGAAGGGGTTGGCGGCAAAGAGCATCAAGGCGGCAAAGAAACCGCAAACCAACGCCAAGATACGGATCAAAACCGCCTGCTCGACCACCTCCCGGTTGCGGTATCCGTAGACGGCTATCGCACTCATCCCAGCCAGCAGCAGCGCCCATAGCATCAGGCTGCCTTCCTGGCCGGCCCAGAAGGCGGCGACTTTATATCCCATAGGCAAAGCCCGCTCGGTGTAGCTGGCGACATAGGCGTTGTTAAAGTCGCTGTTGATCAACGCTGAAAGTAAGGCCCAAGACCCCAGCACGATCATCGCCATAAAGACATAGATCAGCCGACGCGCCCAGGTCAGGACTCGCTGGTTGTCGGACTTCACCGCCAACGCCGAGCAGAACAGCGCGCCCGCCGCCGCCAGCATCGCCATCAACAGGCTCAGATTGCCGGTGCCTTCGGTCATTTTGATGCTTCCACACGTTTGGCGTGCTCTTCGGATTGGTACTTGCTGGCGCACTTGGTCATCAGTGTGTCTGCCTGGAACACGCCGACCTCGTCGAGTAAGCCCTCAACCATCACCTCGCCGCCGGGCTTGAAGGTGTCGGGCACGACGCCCTGGTAATGCACGGCCAGACTGTTGCTATCGCCTTGCAGATCAAAAGACGCGGTCAGCATGGCGGGTTGGACATCGACATTTTCCTGGCCGACCAAGCCATATAGCCTGACCCGTCGTTGCTGGTAGCTGATGTCCTGCACGAAGTCGTCAACATGCATGTAGTACACCCAGCCACTACTGATACCCGCCACGGCCAGATAACTCACGGAGGTTAAGAGAACCAGCCCGGCGATTAACAGTTTGATGCGTACATGTGTCATGACCCGTCCTTTCACACAGTGCGTGATATACATCACACAAAGCCGATGCCAAACATACGCTGATTGTCAGAGCGACAAAAAGAATGCAAAGGGTTAATGTATAAACCCTTTATGCTCGGGATCACGGGGAAAACCGATCCGAGGGGTGCCACGGAGTCTCAAGGTTGAGAAACATTGTCCAAGACTCATCCTGTCCCCGGGAACAGTCGCGTACAGGCAGCCCTTTGTTATTCCGATCAACGGGAATCCCTTACGGGTCGGTTTCTTACCTCTGAGTGAGACGGAGTGAATCAGGCCTGGGAAGCCCCCTTACGGGCATAAAAATAAGGATGTCAGATACCCCTCCCGTGGTATGAGGCTTGCATTATGTCTGGGTGAAGGTCTCTATTGAAGCGAGAAACCCATGCATCAAGTCCAACTTGAATCCGAACAGATGGAAAAGCCGGTACCCGCGAGGGCACCTCCTCGAGGGCGGAGTTGGATTTGATGACGCCGGTCACCACAGGGGGGCCGGCAAGTGAGACGAAATCTCAATTGCACTGTTTACAAGTAAATAAAGACGCCTCGGCCGGCTCAACCACACGCAGAACGGTTGGCGAGCCGAACCGAAGCGACAGCCATATAGGCCAATAACATCATAGGTAAGGAGAGGCCACAATGAAAACTCAAATGCTCGCAGGAGCCTTGGCCATAGCAGGATTCTCATTCGGGATCAGCGGCACTTCGTTCGCTGCCCACTCGGATCACGGTTGCGTGAACTGCCACATGCCCCATAAATCGGGCGATGCAACCGATCCGGACGCTTACGGCGTGCCCCTCTGGAGCACCGCCCAGACCGCCGACGGATTGCCAACGTTCGACCTTTACACCAGCGCCAGTCTCGACGCCACCGACGTGGGTCAGCCCACTGGGCCCAGCAAGCTCTGCCTGGGTTGCCACGACGGCAGCTACGCCGTCTTCGCGTTCATCCCGGATTCCGAAGCCATCTTCGAGACAGGCGACCTGGCAAGTTCGCACCCAGTCTCGTTCACTTATGATGACGCTCTGGCAACCACCGATGGCTCCCTGAAACAACCCAGCACCGTGACCTCGGGCTTGGGCGGGACCATCGAAGAGGATCTGTTGGACTCACAGGGCAAGATGCAATGCACCAGCTGCCACGACGTGCACACCAGCGGCCACGGCGAATACTTACTTAAGTACGATATCGACGCCGCCTCAGAGCACGAAGCACTGCTCTGCCGTGCATGCCACGAGAAGTAAGCAAATCTGTTTCGAGCAAAATAGAGACCCTAATGTTAAACGGGGCCCGTTCGTATGACGGGCCCCGTTTTTATTTGCACGACTCGTACCCGCAGTCTTCCGGTGCCGTGATCCTAGGCGAGCCACCGCTGTCATGAGACGTACCGATCGATACCAACCGATTAAGTGCCAGTCGAGTCAACACGCATATCTGACCGGCCATCGCGCGATACGCTCGGTGGCGTGTACACGTCGCTGGAATACTACGTAGTGCGCGTGGGCATATGTTTGCAGCAAGCACCCGTTGCTGACGCGCACCGTTGCGGACTTAGCAGGCCGTACGGACCGATGAAGTGCATCGATCCATAAAACCAAGCGGCTTGTACAAGTAATCTGGACGGAAACCTATTGCCCCCGCATGGACCCAAAGGCGTACACACCGATCTTGTTGTTGCCGAACTGATTAGCCAGAAATAGCAGGTATTTAGGCTCAAAACCTGGGGCAAGGTACTCTCGGAACAGCTCGATACTGGTGCTGTCAATCGTGAGCCCGGCGGGCAGGCCCATCCCCTCAGGACCCGCGGCGGTGCCGCCGAAGTACAGCAGCGTCTTCCCCTCGATGGTAAAGAGCTGGACGACCTCCCACTGGGCGTCGGCGACATACATCACACCGTCGGGGTCGATGGCGATACCCTTAGGCCGAGCAAAGTAACCGGGGCGGTCGCCCGGCTCGCCGATCAGTTTCAGCAGATTACCTTCCGGGCTGAAGACCTTGACCGTGCTCAGTTCAGAGTCTACGACGTAGATGTTCCCGTCAGGCCCCACTTCGAGGTTGGTTGGTGCCCGGAGTTGGTCGGGCTCAAGCCCCTTCCCGGAGAAGTCGCGAAGCAGTTCCCCTGTAGATCTCGACCAGACCTCTATCTTACACAGTTTTATATTGCAGACGTACAACTCGTCATCCACGACCACCACATCTATCGGCGAACAACGGTTTGGGTCGCCCATCGTTCGGACGAACCGGTCGTTCGTATCGAACACCAGGATCAAGGCCTTCTGCGTGTCGCAGATGTACTTGGTACCGTCGTCGGCAATCGCGATATTCACCGGCCCAAAGAACGAATCGGGTTGACCCAGCCTTGAGTAGGTCTGGTTGGCCATGTCATAAATGTGCACACAATGCATGGGGATATCGCATACATAGAGTTTCCCGTTGTGCACAGCGACGCCGTAAGGCCCGTGCATCGCGCCAACCGCCTCGGGTTGTTCTTTCTCGCCGACCACGAAGTCTGAGAAAGAACTCTTGGTGGTCACCCAGCGTTCGGCATCACTAAAACTGGTCAGGAACTGAAGCCGGGGAGCATCCGGCGGCGGTGGGTAGAAGACCGCCTGCTCCGTCACGGGGGCCTGGTCGGGTGTGGATGCACAACCGATCAGCCATGATGAGATCACCATGGACAACACTAAGCTCCGTATCCAAACGTTCATGTCGAGCCTCCTTGGATCCCGCCCGGTTCGTGTGTACGAGTACGCGCCGGCACAGCGTGTCGGCCCCTGCCATTGTTTAAGCAACTGCCGTTCCAGCAGAAAACCCATCTGAAAGCACCCAATCCACTCACGCCTCTCAATAGTGAGAATAACGTACGATCAGATGCTACCACCATACCCAGCAATTGCTCGTAAGATCATTTTAAGAAACAAGATAGGTCAATATCAGATTAATAATAGAGATGGATATATAGGCATAGGCTTTGCCCATGTTAAATGGAAAGGCTGCGCCTATGCCGCTGGGCAACCACAGACATATCAAAGCCGACATAGACGAAGCGGGTCACACGAGCACCCCTCGCGTCGTCGGTTCGCTATGGCGCGCGGTGCCTGTGGCGCTAGGCCTGCTCACGGTGTCGGTATTGATTCTGGCGGGTTGCCAGGACGAGATAAAGCGGTACGAAACACTGAGCTTCTTCTTCGATGGGGTGCCACCGCCTGAGGGACACGATCTGCCTGAGCAGCACCAGCCGCTGATCGGGCCATGGGGCATTACGGTAGACCGCGAGAGCGAGTTGGGTCAGCAGATGCTCGCCAAGCGTCAAGCCGCGCCGAACGCGCGGTCCACTGCGGTGGTCGATGAGATCTTCTACTACCACACGCCGTATAAGAAACGCGACTGCTTCGGGTGCCATGACCAGGAAAAGGGGTACACCCCCCCCGCCACCGGCGCTCAACTGTGCAGCAAGTGTCACGAATCCTACGTACAGCATGAGGTCGACGATTGGGTGCATGGCCCGGTCGTGGTCGGGCAATGCGGCTGGTGCCATGAAGCCCACAAAGCCGAGCACCCCGCCCTCGCCAAAGACCTTCAGCCCGCGTTGTGCATGACCTGCCACGATGAATCCTTCATCGAACAAGACACGTTCCACGCCGGCTTGGATAACCGGCAGTGCTCAGATTGCCACGACCCGCACGCCTCGGGCAACCGCATGCTGCTCGCGGATTCCCGTACTTACGATCGCCGATCTGAAACCATGGCCCTGCTGCCGTCACCCCATGCGGGCTGGCCTAAGGACCTTTGCAGTAAGTGCCACGTCCCGGAGCAGTCCAACGCATTGACCGACGATGTCGATTCGACCTGCATCAGCTGTCACGACGACTACAACACCGTCCCTGCGGGCTCGCATAATCTCCATGAAGCGGTCACGCAGGGCAAATGCTCGACCTGTCATATGCCTCATCGTGCGACGTTACCAATACTGATCCGCGCCGATGCCGAATTGATGTGCTACCAATGCCATAAACCCGAAGAAGTCCGTACGGGCAATCACCCCGACGTCGCCCGCGTGGACTGCCTGATATGTCATACCGGCCACAGCTCGTCGCGCCCGGCACTACTCAAACACGGGATCAAGATTCCCGCCCGTCAGGCGGAGCCGGGCGGTGAGTTATGAACCGTAATCTGCCAAAGGCGGCGGGCCTGCTCTTGCAGGTGATGGTGTTAACCCATCCGATCTATGCGCAACGTTCCGCACCGATTCAGGCGATGAATGTCACCGGGCTTGAGGGTGACCTGTTATTCACCGGGCACTACCGCATCGATGAAGAGACCCGCAGCGACGGCCGGGTTACTGATGAAAAAGAACAGTTCTTCCGTGAAGAATTGGGGCTGCGATCAACCGGCTACCTGTACCACCCTAACCTGATCGACTGGAACGCGGGGCTGCGGCTGGGCCTCTCCCAGCAACGGATCGACATCAACGACGAGAGCTTCGACTCGGACGGCGACATCACGGGTTACAACCTGTCCGCACTACTATTCAAAGAAAAACCCATCTCCATGCGTGCCTACACCCGCAAGTCCGAAGACTTTATCGACCGGAGCTTCGCCAGGCAGATCGAACTAAATTCCCGCGTCACCGGCGCCGAGATTTACTTTAATGACGCGGTGCCCATGTCGCTGCTCTATGAAAAAAGTGACACGTTCGAGGAATCCGATGTCCGCACCGATGATGAAACCACCGAGCTATTACGGTTTCAGATCACCGACGATCGCAACACCGACCTGTTCACACAATTAACCTATGAACACGAGGACACCGACAAGACGGCTATCTTCTTCCTCGAGGGGGAACCCCAGGTCACGCAGGACCTGCCGGAAAGGCGCGACGACTTGAGACTCTCTAACCGATGGCTCTTCCCTGACGGGCCCAACAAGCACTCACTGTTCGGGCAGACCCGCGTATTGAAACGCAGGGGTTCATTCAACAACGACCTGTTTAATATCAATCAGCGCCTTGACCTTCAGCATAGTGATACCCTGAGCACCTTCTACCGGGCACAGGTCCTCAGCGACGATACCGACACGCAAAGCGAAGAGCTTATCGATGGTGAGATCGGTTTTATCAAGCAGTATTACCAGAGCCTGACCGTCACAGGCCGGATCTTTGCGGCGGATAGCACATTTGATAACAGCACCGAGCAAAGCTTCGGGACGTTTTTTAACTTTGACTATCGCAAGAAGACGCCCGCGGGCAGGTACAACTCTAGCCTGGGGATCGGGACCGACGTGGAAAAACAGACTTCTGAATCCGGCGAATTGGCGATCCGTGACGAGCCGATCGTCCTGGCGGGCGTCACCCCCCAACGGCTAAGGGAACCCAACATCACCCCCGGTTCTACCGTGGTTACCGACAGCAATAACGCGGTCATGTACATCGAGGGTTTGGACTACCGGCTCCAGCAGTTTGGAGAGTTCACCGAGATCGTCAGGCTGGTAACAGGCTCGATCACCAACGGCCAACTCGTGCTGGTGGATTACAACGCCGGGGCAGCCGAAGACGCAGAATTCCAAACCAACCGTATCAACTGGCGTCAACGCCTGCAGATACTTGACTCTCCGTACGCCTTGATCAGTGAGTACCGCCTGCGTGACGAACGGCTCCAGTCCGGGGACGATCCGGGCAACCTCGACCGGGAAGAGATCATCCTCTTTGGCCTGGAGTACCGCGAAGACCCGTTTACGATCGTGGGCGAGTACGAGCAGCGCGATCAGCGGCTGTCCCCCTCATCGAAGTCCTACCGTATCCGCGGGTCCTACGACAATGTCTTTAGCGATACCGTGTCCACGACACTCGGTGGGGATTACGAGAGGCTGAACTACACTAATGCCGACGAATTCGACTTCGAGCCCGGCCGGGACTTTCTCGAGCGGTACGGTATCTTCGGGCACACGACCGTGAAGCTAAGACGCGACCTGATCACACGTTTCGAGGCCAGCTTCAGCGACATGCGGGGGCGCGACAATGACCAGCTGGCCCGTGTTGGCGTGTCGCTCAACTACAGGCGAGGCAACCTGAACTTTACGATCAGCGGCTACCATGAAGAGTATGAGCAGGAAGAGGAAACTGGAGAGAGTGACGTGGTCCGATTCACACTCAGGCGTACCTTTTAGGAGTGCACGCCATGTTCAGACGGTACGATTCAGCAAGACGATCGGTCTGTATAACGGCTGCGCTATTGATTGCCGGTGCTGCCGGCTGTGCGTCGCCCGGGCATACGGATCAGGCGTATCACCCGGTCTGGCCCCCGCCGCCCGGCGCGGCTCGCATCCGTCATGTCATGGATATACGCACTCCCGATGACCTTCACAAACCGTCAGTCCTTGAGGGGCTTGGGAGATTTATCACGGGAGGCGGTCAACAAGTATTGCTTCGACCCCACAGTGTGGCGGTCGTGGGCGATGACCTGTTGTGCATCACCGATCAGGAATGGCAGGGTGTGCATTTGATGGGGATGCGTGGGTCCGGGTCTCGTTTCGTTGCACGCGCGACGGATACGCTGCACTTCGTCTCACCGGTTGGTGTGGCCCCGCAGGGCAACCTGATCGCCGTATCAGACAGCGCACTGAAAAGTGTTTTCCTTCTCACGCACGAAGGCAAGCCCGCTGGGCAGATCGAGAAACCCGGGGGTTTTGCCCGCCCCACGGGTTTAGCCTACGACCGTGAACACGAAGAGCTCTACGTTGTCGATACACTCGATAATGAAGTCTGTGTCTTCGGCAACGACGGTCGGCTGGTCCGCCGGTTTGGATCACAAGGCATCGAGCCGGGCCGATTCAACTATCCGACCCATCTATTCGTCGATCATAAGGGCCGCGTCTTTGTCACCGACTCGATGAATTTCCGCGTACAGGTTTTTGATCGAGAAGGGAAGTACCTGTTTGACTTGGGCGCACAGGGCGATGCAAGCGGGTACCTCGCGGTACCCAAGGGTGTGGGGGTGGATACCTACGGCCACATCTACATTGTCGATTCTTACTTCTCGAATGTACAGGTATTTGACGAACAGGGTCGTTTCCTCCTGAGCGTAGGCGGGCCGGGCAATGGGATCGGTCGGTACCAGGTCCCCTCCGGCTTATTCATCGATCAGAACAACCGAGTGTATGTTTGTGACAGCTACAACCGCCGCGTACAGGTACTTGAGTACCTGAACGAGGCCAACCATGGAGATGTGGGCCATGAGAGTGATCCAACCCCTAATCGGTAGCCTGATAGTCATCACGGTATGTATGGTATTGAGTGATCAGGGTGTTGCCCAAAACAACGCGACCGATGTTGCCTCGACCAAACACAACCTATCCGCCACCGGGCCGGGGCCTGTGCGGGTCGAGGGGTCAACAGGCGCATGCCGGTTCTGCCACACGCCGCATAGTTCCAACCCCATCGCGCCTTTGTGGAACCGCGATGACCCGGGGACGTATTACCAGACCTACCATAGCTCAACTCTGGTAGCCGACGTGGGCCAACCGACCGGCTCGTCCCGGCTGTGCCTGAGTTGCCACGATGGCACGATCGCGTTGACCCAGACCTACAACCCGCGCAACGCGCCGGGAGGCGGGACCGTCTACATCACAGCGAGCGATCAAGGCTTTATCGGTACGGACCTAAGCGATGACCACCCCATCAGCTTCGTCTATGACTCCGGTGTCGCCCTCACGAAGGGGGAGTTGCGAGACCCGGCCTCTCTGCCGCCGGAGTTGCCATTGGATCACCAGAACCATGTCCAATGCACCACATGCCACGAACCCCACGATGATTCATTCGGTGATTTCCTGAGGATGGACAATACCGAATCGAGGCTTTGTCTTAGCTGTCACGAGCCGGACAACTGGACCACGTCAGATCACGCCACATCGGGGGCGTCCTTGGCAGGTTCCTCTGCGGTCTGGGGCAATCTATCCGCATCGACGGTGCGTGAAGCAGCATGCGAAAGCTGCCACCGGCCCCATACCGCCGGCGGCCGGCAACGCCTTTTGCGGCGTGAAGCAGAAGAAGAGAACTGTATGGATTGTCACGACGGTTCGGTTGCCCGCGCCGACCTTCGGGCATCACTGAATGCACTTAGCACGCACCCGGTCCGCTTGACGACCGGCGTACACGACCCGACCGAGCAACCCTCGGCGATGAGCGAGCACGTCGAGTGTGCCGACTGCCACAACCCACACCAGGCGCGGCGTGGCGGGCCTCGGCAAGCGCCCTTCATCCAACCGGCGATGGCGGGGGCGACGGGCGTGATGAATGCCGGCCTTACACCGGGCGAAGCTCAGTACGAGTACCAGGTCTGCTACAAGTGTCACGGCTCACGGAACGTCAGCCAGCCCACAGTCGACCGCATTTTTGATAACAGCGACATCGCCGACGCGTTTGATCCCGCCAATGCGAGCTATCACCCGGTGCAGGCGCAAGGCAGGAACCCCAACGTCCCGAGCCTGCTACAGAACTACAACACGACCAGCATGATTTACTGCGCCGACTGTCACGGCAGCGATGACGCATCAATCCGAGGGCCGCACGGATCACGCTACGCCCCGCTGCTGACACACAACTATAGCACTCGAGACAACACTAAAGAGAGCCCCCAGGCTTATGCCCTGTGCTACCAGTGCCACAACCGGGCAAGCATCCTTGAAGATCGGAGTTTCAAGAAACACAAAGAACATATAGACGGAGAGGACACCTCCTGCGCGACCTGTCACGATCCGCATGGTGTTCGTGAGAATTCACACCTTATCAACTTCGATCGTTCAGTCGTCGGGCCAGCGAGCAATGGGGTCGGGCCCATTTTCGAGGATCGCGGCAACTTCACCGGGTCCTGCACGCTCTCCTGCCACGGGGAGAATCACATCGATGAAGATTACTGATCACCGGTGACGTCAATCACGGATTTCGATAGAGAGTGGGGCTCGTCAGAACAGTCGACCCCCCGGCAATACAAGGGGATCAGGACGGAATGTTCGTCCTTGATTGAATTAGCTAGTTCTCCTGCGGAGATTTTTCATATGCGTTGCGGTAGGCAATCGAGGCCTGCTGCCAATCACCGGCTTGTTCGTGGACCCGGCCCAGGTAATAGTAAGCTTCAGCGGGATCGGGATTGATCTTCAAGGCTTGTTCTAAAGCCTCCCGTGCCTCTTGGTAACGTTTCAATTCGACCAGTGCCCGACCGCGGAGCGTCTGCACCTGCCAGGCCGGGGCATCCTCCACATCCAACTCATCCAGTAGTGTTAAAGCCCCGGTCGGATCTTGGGACAATACCCGGATACGTGCTAGTGTAAGCATCAGTTGCGTGTCATCCGGGTCAACGGCCAGACCTTGCTCCAGCTCTTTGAGTGCCAGGGAGATCTGACCCTTTTCCAGGAGCCGTTCCGCCATGTGTAAGTGGCGTGACGCGATACTGTCGGGCGTGCTGGTGATCGTGCCGTTGGTCTTCAGGCGATCTTGCAGCACCGACTGATCAATATCGCCTGTTGCATATTCCAGGTACGCCCGCAGGTCTTTTGAGTAGGATTCGCGCAGCCCGGGCATATGGGCAATACCATTACCATGCTCATCAATGATCTCGGTCGTAGGCCAAACGCGCGCTGACATGAGACCCGATGCCTGGTAGTCCACGTCGATCACGACCGGGCCGGCCCATCGGTCAGAGCCGTCAAGCTGCGCGGCCCCGACACCGGCATCTTGACCACTAACGACCGCGATGCCCTGAACGGATCCCTGATATCCCGGTTCTGCCAGCAACGCTCTGAGTTGTGCCATCACCTGATCGCTTCGGGCCTGATCGGCCTTAACAAACAGGATCACACTGACTTTGCCATCAAGGGGAACACTGACGGGGCTTCCAGTTGTGTCGATCGCCTGCCATTGGATCTTCGTCGATTCCGTCTGCTGCTCGGGCTGGGCACCTGCTATCGTGCTGGTCATGATCAATGCGATGCACAGGGCCGAGTCGCGCAGGGTGTTGAAGCATCTTTTTATGGTATGTGAGGTATGTTTCATGGCGTGGCCTTCTTGGGTATGACGTTGTAATCCACGGGGGCATCCCGGTCATAAGCTTTCCGCTGATGGCAGCCGGGCGTACACGATCCGCCGGTGTCGGTCTGCTGATAGTTGATAGGTAGCTCCCACTTGCCGTAGGGCACGGTCTCACGCAGGTGCAGCGCAAGCGTGCTGGCGTGCACACTGTGGCAGGCGCGGCAGCTGCGACCGCGTGTGTCCTTGTTGACATGGAGGTAGTGCATGTTCGTGTCGCCGTTGCGGAATCCGGTCAGCCCCTGAGCGTTGGGCGTCAGCACGAGCTGCTGCTCGTGACATTGG
This sequence comes from Phycisphaeraceae bacterium, assembly GCA_029260635.1. Classification (GTDB taxonomy): domain Bacteria; phylum Planctomycetota; class Phycisphaerae; order Phycisphaerales; family Phycisphaeraceae; genus JAJRRS01. The sequence goes on from JAJDCW010000206.1 coordinate 21,599, forward strand.
AAGCATAGTTTGTAACTATCGATATCAAATGCCTGGTAAAACGTCGCCGGGTATTCATCCGTGAGAAGTTTCACATAATCCGATCCGTGAACGTTATGACAGCCACCACAACTGCCCTCCGAGACCGGGCCGTGCTTAACTAATGCCGGGTCGGTGATCTCGGAGACTGCCGCGACAGTCCGTCCGTCGCTTGCCGTAACCGGATTATTGTGGCAGGTCATACAGATATCTACGGGCGTATCCTTCATCAGGGTGGCGAGGTCCCCGCCGTGAGGCGTGTGGCAATTCACACATCCCTTGTCTTGCATGACCGCCGAATGTTGATGCTTCGCTTCCGTCACCGCCTGCTTGACTTCCTCGTGGCACGAAGCGCAGAGCGTGCCGGGCGCATCATTAACGATCATCGGGAAGTTGGAGCCATGCGCATCGTGGCAGCTCAGGCAGTCGTCGAGCACGGGTTCGTGTACGAATGCAACCGTCAGAAGCTGCTCGTCCATCTCGGTATGACATGTGATGCATAAGTCCCGGCCGGTTTCAACCAGCAGCTTGGGGTTCGCCGAGGCGTGGGCCTCGTGACACATCCCGCAGGCACCGGCGGCCACCGGGCCGTGGATATACTGCATGTTCGCGGTCACGTCCTGATGGCAGGATGAGCAGAGCTCATTCATTGTCGGCTGCTTCAGTGAGTTGCGATCAAATCCACCGTGCGGGTCGTGGCAACCCGTGCAATCGCGCGCGACCAACGGCTCGTGCAACTTAGAGCCCTCGGGTATATCGATCACGTGGCAAAAAGTGCAGGTATCCGCCGGCTCGCGAGCGGGTTTGTAGGTGTGTGTCTGTACATCGACCAGCGTGTGACAAGCGTCGCAGGCGTTGACATTGACCGGGCCGTGCACAACATTGTGGTTCTTAACGTTAGCGTGGCACTCCGCGGTGACACAGCCATCGGGTTTGATCTCGGTGGTGGGTTTGTCAACACCCAAGCAGATGGAGGTCAATACCACAACAAGGCTGACGGCTACAAAGTGTTTCATAATGGACCCTCCTGTGAGGACTCGTCATCTGAAGGTTCTGGACTATCCGATAGGCTACGGGAATAGGCGCGGGCTTCGTGGCACCCCGGCGAGCAACTACCGCCGTTGTCCGTCCGACTAAAGTTGATCGGCATCGCCCACTGTGACCGCTCGAACGGCACGTCGGACGCGATATGATCAGGCCGATCGCTGCCATGGATATCGTGGCACGTCTTACAGGTCCGCCCCTTCTTAGTGCGATTCACATGCAGGTAGTGCAGATTCTGATTGCCTTTGCGGAAACCTGTCAGGCTGTCTGTGTTCTCAATTAGCACCAGGTCATCGCTGTGGCAACTGAAACACAAAGCGTAATTGCTCAACTCGAATCCGGCATAGAAGGTATCTGGGAAACGATTGACAAGCAGACGGGCGTTTTCACCACCGTGCACGTTGTGACACGCCGAGCAATCTCCCGCGCGGACCGGCCCGTGGAGGTACTTACGGTTTAGTGTCGGTTGCATGTCGGGGATTACACGCCCGTCGGCGGTTTCGACCGGCTGGTTGTGACAACGCATGCAAAGATTATCCGTCCGATCTTTCAGCAGAGCCTGTCCGCCTGCCGCATGTGGGTCGTGACAGTTGGCGCAGCCGTCCTCGATGAACAACGCGTCGTGGGAAACGGGTTGGGACGCTACCTGTTCGGCCATCTGCTCGTGACAGGTAAAGCAACTCTCAGCTACCGGGGCGGCTAACTGGTAAGGGTACTCGCTGGTATGTGCCTCGTGACACGTCGTGCAATCCTTCTTCGCCGGCTCATGCACGACGGGTGAATTTGCCATGCGGGTCTGAATCCCGGTGTGGCAGCTGAAGCAGTGATCCGGCTGGTCGCCCTGTCGAAGCAGGTTGCCGGCGTTGGCTTCATGCGGCTGATGGCAAACGGTGCATTGACCCGCGGCGAAAGGCCCGTGGGCGTACTTCTTAAGTGGCGTCTCATGGCAAGACGCGCATAATTGCTCAACCGAAGGCTGGTTGAGCAGGAACTTGACATCGGACCGGTGTGGATCGTGGCAGGCCACGCAGCCGTTGTCTTCGATCGCCGCGTGCTCATGCGCACGGGCCCCCACCACCGGATGGCAGAACAGGCAGGTCTGATTACCCGCCCGCTTCATTGGGTAAACATGCACCCCGGTGTCGGCATCGTGGCAGGATTCACAGTTCGCGACCGCAACCGGGCCATGGATGTGCTTGGCGTCAACCAGTGAGAGGTGGCAGCCGGGCGTGATACAGGAAGCGTCCGGCGGCAGTATCGAATCCGGCTTGGGCAGGGGCTCGATGTGCCCATCCCGTTTAGAGGCTATCAAGATAGACCGGCCGACCGGCGTATCCGCATCATCGCTAACGTCTGAGTTCTCATAATGCCCCATCGATGCTGACGCGGTCGACTCAACCCCCGTTTGCGCAGATTCAGCCTGCACATCAGGTTCAGATGGTTCGTGACCACAACCCAGAAGTATCACTAACAACAGGGTGCACAGACACCCCCCACCAAGGCCCCATGCAATATCGGACCGGCTGGATGGACCCGCTCGCGGATTGGCTTGCGCACAGGTCATCACATCACCCCGGCTGTATTTTTGATATCGATCTTGGGTGCATCCTTAATCGACTCTAACACGTTCTTATAATGATCAATCGCCACATTCAATAAGGCCGTGGCGTAGGTAACGTTGTGGACACCGTGCCCCAGCTTGACCAGCCGAAGGTTGTGGTCGGCGTCATCAATACGCCTCTGGAGTTCCAACATCTTTTCAGGTGTCACGGCTGTAGTGAGCATCGCCTCCGCACACTCCGCTTGCATTTTCTCTACATATGAAAGGTGTTCCTGGATGGTGTCGCGCCATTCATCGAGCACACCGCCGTAGTGAGAGTCGTGGCACATATCACATGCGGTCTGTGCCGCGGTGTAAGTTTGCCCGGTGACCTGCGCGATCTCGCTGGTGAATTCACGCTGCTGATGGCACGCGGCACAATCGACCTGTGCGGTGAACATGGGGCTGGGCATATCTGGAACACCCCGCCCGCCGACCCCGCTGTAAAGTTCGGCTGGCCCGTTATGAGTCATGTCGTGGCAACTCGCACAGGTGCCCTGATCGCCACTGCCATGAGCGCCCGGCATGAGGCTGCCGGACGAGGCTAAACCAGCTGTCAGGTGGTGTACGATCTGGATATGACAGCTCGAGCACTCGACCTTGTTCGCGGAGATATGCACCTCGTGCATCTTGCTCGACTCGCCGTAGCGGGCGATCTGTTCAGGCTGGTTGTGGCACGTCCAGCAGAACTGCTTCGGCACAGCGCCGTCGCCTGAGACCGCATCGATATGACAGTTCTCGCACTTCACGCCTCTTTCTATGTAGTCCATGTGGTTGAAGGTGCCTGTTGCGAGTTGGATATCGCTGGCCGGTGCGTCATGGCAGGACCGGCATCCACCCAGTGTCTCGTCGTCACGACCGTGCTGCAGCCCCTTGAAGTGACAGAGGAAGCAGGTATCCAGGGTTACCACCAGGTGCTGGCCCTGCACGATCTGTGAATGGCATGACACGCAACGCAGCTGCTTGCCCCGCCGAAGCTCTGTCAGGTGCGGCGTGTGATCAAACTTGATCGTGATCTCCGTACCGCGCTGTGTCTGGATCGGCCAATCGACACTGCCTTCAAGCAGTCTCTGCTCGTGACAACCTTCCCGCATACAAGACGCATCACGGATCTCGGCGTGTGGTTTTGAGCCGTAAGTGTTGGTGATATATTTAGCCGCCTGGCTGGAGGCCTCCCACTTGCCGCGGATGGTGTTCTCAAGCCCGGGCTCGAAGTGGCAGCTAATGCAAGATACGTCCTTGTGTGTCGAATCGTGCCACGCCTGATAGTACGGCTCCATGATGTGACATGACCGACAGAAGTCCGGCTGCATCGAGTACTCAACAAAACCGGCCGAACCGATCCCCAGCGCGATCAGCACCAGCAAAACCCAGCCCCACCGGCTGGGAATGTAACGCAACCGCTTGCCTTCACGCCGACGCAGACCAACCCAACGCATCCACCCCCTGCGAGGCCTGAGCTGCGCCGTGTCGCCACTGGTTTGTTTTGAATCGCCATCGCTCATAACCGTTCTCCTAGAGCAGCCCCAGACCTGCCAACACGATCAACAGGACCATCGAGAGCCCTATCGCCATCGCTGATACGCCCACGATCACCGACACAGTCCGTGCCCACTTCGGCGGCGATTTCACACGCAGCGACTCCAGCTCGCCGCTCTGCTTCAGCCGTTGGTACTCCGCGGGCCGTTCGTGCCGCAGTTCGTCCTCAGACACGACGCCCGTGAAGATCACATCATCTACCGGGAATTTCTCCGGCCTTAGGTTGGCGTTAAAGAAGTGAATCGTGAAGATAAACCCCGCCGCCAACAACGCCTCGTAGCCATGCACGATCGTGGCGATATTGAAAGACCACCCCGGGATCATGGTCGAGACCAGGCCCGGGAACCAGAGCATCAGCCCGGTCCCGCCGATGATGAAGGTCCCTGCAATCTCGGCCCAGTAGTCGAACTTCTCCCAGTAGGTCCACCGGTCAAACGCCGGTTTCCCCCGCCCCGTGAGGAACCAACGAAACATCCCCAGGCAATCGGTAACGTCCTTCCAGCGTGGAAGCAGTGTGTAGGGGCCGGTCAGCAAGGTCTTGGCCGGTTGCTTGCGGAAACGTTTGTATATACCAACGAAGTGCACGATGAAGTTGATCATCAGCACGACCGCAAAGACCCGGTGCCAGAGCCCCGCCGCATCCACGCCCCCCATCGCTTTCGCGAGAGCTTTGGCCCAGTCCTGATCGGAGAACAATAAAGGCATCCCGGTCAGCGTCAGTCCGAAGAACGTGATCGCCACAAACGCATGATTCACGCGGTTGATCTTTCGGAAGCGCTTCACCGAGTAGCCCTGTGCCTTGGTGTGCGGCTTAACCGTCCGTGTGGCGTGTCGTTTCTTCTCGATCAGGGAGCGGACCAGCCACAGCAACGAGTGGAGGCCATAAAACCCAAAGGTCATGCTCATAAGGACGATAAAGTAGGTCCAGACGCCCGCCAAGAGTGGATAGTTTTCCCAATCACGGAAGTCTGCGTGTGGCATGAACTGGGCGAACTTGGGGTTCGATTCCTCGTGACATTCACCGCAGGTAGCCACAATATTGTCCGTGTGTATCCGAGAAGCCGGATCACTGGCGGGCAATACTTCGTGGGCACCGTGGCAGTCACTACACCGTGCCGAGCGTGCGGACCCCAGTTCATTGACCTGCCCGTGGTAGCTCATCCGGTAGGTGTCGTAGAACGATCGAGCAGTTCCATCCTCCTTGGCCATCCGATCGTGGCACTGCCCACACTCCCCGATGATGTCCCGCATGAATCCGGGCGTACCCGCATGGGTGATCGCGTGCGCGGCGTGGCAGTCGCTACAGACCGGGGCGTCCGGGTCGCCCGCCGCGAGCTTCTGACCATGGATACTTAGTGCGTACACCTCCTGGATACCCCGGTGGCACTGCCCGCAGGTTTCGGGGGTCTGTGACCGGTGGACCGGTGAGTTTTCGTCACGACTTGGCCGCACGGCGTGACCATCGTGGCAATCCACGCAGGTGGCCGCAACGATCAATCCGGCTTCACGTACCGCTTTGCCGTGCACGCTCTCCATATAACTAAGCACGTATTCGGTCTCGTCGTAGCCGTTGGTGGTCGACTCATGGTGCTTGCTGTGACAGTCGCCGCACAACTTGATCACATTAAGCGGGTACAGATTCGAACGGCGATCGGTGGACGGATAGATGTCGTGCCCACCGTGGCAGGTCGCACACGTCGGAGCCCGATCATCACCGGCAGCGACGGCCTCGGCATGGATACCCCGACGGTATTGAACCGCGGATAAATCGTGGCAGGACGCTGTGCAGTTCACTTGACTCAGGTTGATCGCATGCGGCAGAGTCTCCGCGTCTTGGTGACACTCCGTACACGCCAGCGCATCGTGAGGCCCGTCCAGCAAAGCATCCGGAGCAACGAAAAGCCCCGGGCGTGCCTCGGGTTCACGATCAAGCAATAACCGACCCTGTGAAGGCGCGACCATCGATCGACGCTCCGAAACCGACAGATTGGTGATGTGGTGCTGCCCGTGGCAGTTGTAACAACGATTGTTCTGCACCTGTGCTGGCGTCATTTCGACCGCATACACATCGGCGTAAGCCCACCCCACACTCAGTATGAAGATAACCAACAGTCGCGTGAACCACTGAACCATGAAAGCACTCGATATAGCCAATCCGGATCTTTGATCGATGATCCTTGGATCGATCCTGTTCATCCCCACCGGCTTCCCTGTCGGACCGGGCATGGTATGGCCTCACCTTCGGGTGGCACGCTTGGGTATCGCTGCTTTCTGGCTGCGCATACCCACAACGCCCCACAACGAAACTGCATACGGCGTGCCAGCCGTAATCGCCATAAAGTCTTCTATACAATAATGTTAATACTGAAGAATCTCAGTATTGAGAATGTCGTTGTCCTGAGGCTCCCGATCACAAGACAGGCTTACACCCGCCGGCTGATCGGCAGGTGGATTGTCGCGGTCACGCCCCGGCCGGGTCTGTTATCAAACTCGATGCGACCGCCTTGGCTGTGGATCAGGCTGTAACTGATCGCCAGCCCCAAGCCGGTCCCCTTGCCGACGGGTTTGGTCGTAAAGAAGGGCTCGAAAAGGCGGTCCATGTGTTTTGGATCGATCCCCGGGCCGTTGTCCGCGATCCATATCCGGCACATCTGGCCGTTGCACGCCGTACCGATCTGCAACCGGGGGTCGGGCGTTTCATGGTCATCCAAGGCATCCAAGGCGTTGAACAAGAGATTAGTCAACACCTGTTGCAACGCGTGCGGCTGAACCTCAATCACCTCATTGCCCGCCGACAGCTGCTTGTCGATCGTCACTTTACGCTGCCGATGGTCGAACCGGACCATCTGCAGGGCCGAGTCCACCACTTGATTAATCGGGATGCTTTCCCATTGGTAATCGGTGGGATGCGCAAAGTCGGTCAGCTGGTGTACGGTCTGCTTGATCCGCTGAACCTGTTGCCTCAGGGCGTCGAGGTTCGCAGGTTTAATGTGCTTGTCGTTACGCTGCATCAGTTGCAAGACGCTATCCATACTGGCCAACGGATTCGCGACCTCGTGCGCCACACCCGCCGCCATCTGCCCCAGCCCCACCATCTTCTCCTGCTGGATCATCGCCTGCTGCTGCCGCCGAAGCCGGCGCACGAGCGCACGGACGCGTTGGTTTTTAGCCATCAGATGCGATCGGTTACGCCGCAGGGCCGAGGTGATGTGGTTGGCCAGGAAGATCGTAACCAGCAGTGTGAACGCCCATCCCATCAGCACGAGCCGGGACCCGCTGTCTTGCGGCCATTCACCGCTTAACGAAAGTAATCCTGCAAACATGGCCCCTGTCACCAACGCCACGCCGTAGGCTTGCAGCGGGCGGAACAGCAGACTGGTAAACACCATGTGAAAGACAAAAAAGCCTAACAAAGGGCTCTGTGCGCCACCGGTCCATACCGCCAATACCGCGAGACACGCCAGGTCCGGAATAACATGAAGCCAAACCAGTGAGGGCGGCGCATCACGCCCACCCATACGACTCCGCAATCGTGAACGTAATAACAGATTGTACGCAAGGATCACGATACCGATCAGGACCATCCACGGCGCGTTCTCGTGCCACCTCATCCAGAGGTTGTCAACAGCCGAGATCAGGATCACCGCCGATCCGGCGATCCAGCGCAATCGTACAAGCCAATGGACTTGCTGAATCAGGACACGCCGGTTGTGGACCGAAAGATTATCGACCATGCTTAAAATACCCGCCCGTATGCATCATGAACCCGCCACAGCTTCCGGCCCTTGTTCCCGGATCGATTCATTTAGGTCTAACATCTTAACGCCGTCGACATAATCAGTCAGCACAACCCGCTTAAGCTGCTTCAAAGACGCGATGACCTCAGACATCCGCTGGAGGTTCTCCTGGATCTGCCCCAGCCCCTTGTGTACGGCCTCGTCGCGACCCGACCTGCGACGCAGAAGTGTCAGTTGGAGGTTGATCGTGGTGATCGCGTTATTTAACTCGTGATTCAGTGTCAACGCGGTCTGCTGCAGCGTCTGGATCCGGCGTCGTTCGTTCTCCTGAAGCTGTTCCGCCAGGTGATTATACGCCCTGGCTAGTTCGTCGAACTCATCGGCCTGCCCCAGCGTAACACGGTGCCCGAAGTTTTCTCGGGCCAGTTCTCGACTAGCAAATACCAGCTTGTCTACAGGCCTTAGAATCATCCCCGCTGTCCGAAGCATCATCAGGATCGAGGTGTTGATCACAACCAGGAAGCCCAACGCGATCGACACAACCAGCCAGCGGAATCGCCCGTTGATCTCGGTTTGCTCGTTGCGGGTATGGGCCTGGACATGGCGTGCAATCAAGATTAAATCCTGATGCATCTGCGCGGCACGGTCCAGACACGCCAGGTTATATCGCAGGGATAAATCACGATCGTTGGCGGTTGCCAACACACCGACCAGCGATTCGAATCCACCAAGGCGTGTCATAAACTGCTCGTATGTCGGCATTATCTCCGGCTCCAGCACAACGTAGTGCTCGTCCAACTCATCCGCCGCTAAGTGGATCGATTCAATCTCATCGACCAGCCGATCCAGATGCCGTTGCCTGCCTGTCTGAAGCGCGTACAACTCGACTTCAATTGTGGACAGGCTCGTGTTCAGTTCGTTGACATGATCGACCGCCGTAGATGCGGTGCGCAGGTGATCAAGATCGACGAAGACGCGTTGCAATGACCACAGGGCCGCCACCGCCAAAACCATGAGTAGAGCGGTCAACGCCAACAGGATCACCATTAATTTACGACGGAGCATGCTAAGGACCCTCCGCCTGAGACGTGGCATCCGTGGCGTCGGTCGATGCCGGGTCAGCCATGAAAACCTGCGGAGCGGATAGGCCGATGTTCCCCCAGCCCGGGCCTAGTTGTTCGGTCATGTCATACACGGCCTGATACTCGTCGGATTGACACGGTAGAAATCGGGCGGCCCCGAAAACCGACAAAACTTTTTGGCCGGACTCGTGCTGGTCCATCTCAAGCAACACCCGCGTCAATTCCTTTATCAACGACTCATCCATATCATTACGGACCAGAAGCGCATTATTGGGCACGGGATCGCCAAGAGCCAACCGGCGGAAGTGAGTCATCGGGTGCTGCTTCTCGTAGGCGTCGATCCTCAGGTCTTTCGCGGCACCTACAGCGATCCTGCCAAGATCGACTTCCTGAATCACCTGATCGTGTGTTCCCACCCAGCGCATGGCGACCGCATCCTCTCCAGACAACAGGCCATACTCGCTTAGTCTGAATATCGGGAACAGGTGCCCCGCAGTTGTCGTGCGGACCATCGCGATGGATTGGCCGGCCAAGTCTTCCAGGTTACGGATCGGCGAATCATCACGGACAAAGATGACCCCTCGATAGGTGCTAACACCGTCGGTTGTCTGTGGCTTGACCAGTACCCGGGCCCGTACCATCTCCAGGGTCAGGGCGGCGACCATGGACCCCATAAAGGCGGCATCGGTCCGGTCCTCAGCCATGTCATTCAGCGCCCCGTGGTAGGTACTGGAGGTCACCAGCGTAACCCGCCTATCTAGTTCCCCAGTTAGGTATTCGGCCAGGACCTCGTAGCGCCGCCGCTGCTCGAAGATGTCTCGTTCGGGGATGAGTCCTAATCTCAATGGCGCGGCATCGGACTGAGAGATTGCCTGGGCCGAGGTACCGTTGGCGGTCACTACATCCGGTTCAATCCCCAACCAAACCAGCATGACTATTAATAGCACGAGCAGGGTTACGCTTAATATCGTTTCTGAGATTTTCATACGGCCCATGGGCATCATCCGCTCCTACGCCAGCTAAGTCTGCGCCCCATGTATGCCACTACAAATGGCACGCCGAACCGTGAGTTTTCTGAAATTGCGATTGGTATCGAGTTTGCAGATCAGAAAGATGGATTGAGCGGGATTTATGTGCCGTTCGACCATCGAGGTGAGCCATCATGAACATCCCATGCCGCCCCCTTATTCAATACAACCCAAGGGTGCTAAAAGACCTTCTTTTGCTCATAAAATTCGTCGAGGTTTATTGTCACAGCCACCATGCCGACAGGTCAGACCGAAAAGACGTAGATCTGAAAACTCATGATATCAAAGAACTTACGGGAAAGAATGTTTGCTTGTGCCCCGATTGTAGGAAGCTATTGGCACACGCATTGGTAAAACGGACCGTCTGCCCGATGCAGCCCAAACCGTCATGCAAACATTGTCCCAGGCATTGCTACCACCCTAAATACCGCCAGCAGATCCGTGATGTCATGAAGTACTCCGGGCGAAAACTCGTCATGCATGGACGTGTGGATTACTTGCTCCATTTACTTTTCTAGGCGCTATTTGAGACAAAAGGCCTGTATAATTCCCGTTATTGAGAATCGCGTCTCGCCCACACCCTTCAAGCCACTGTCTGATTCAGTTTTGCAGGCCATCCATGAACAAATCGATCCTGATTGTTGAAGACGAAGAGGTACTACGCCAGAGCCTCGCCGAACTGCTTAGCGATGAGGGCTACGAAGTCCACCAGGCATGCGACGGCAAGGAAGCCTACGACTACATCCTCAAGCAATCCGTTGATCTGGTTCTATCTGATATACGCATGCCCAACATGGATGGCATCGAACTGCTGGGTAAACTTCAGCAGGCAGCGCCTCAGACCCCGGTCATCATCCTCACCGCCTACGGCACCGTGGAGAGTGCCGTTGCCGCCATGCGCAGCGGGGCCCACGACTACCTTCTCAAACCCATTAATTTCGATGATGTCTTGCTTAAAGTCGAGCGTGCCATCGAGTTTGGCGAACTGACTCAGACCCAGCGTGTCATCACCGACCAACTCGCCGAGGGCAGTACGTTTCATAATATGGTGGGTGAAGCCCAGAACATGGCCAAGCTCTTTGAGATGGTCAAGAAACTCGCCACGGTGAAGACGAGTGTGTTGATCGTCGGCGAATCTGGCACTGGCAAAGAACTCTTCGCCCGAGCGGTCCATTACAACGGCATCACGCGAGACAAGCCCTTCGTCGCTGTCAACTGTGGTGCGATCCCCGACAACCTGATCGAGTCGGAACTGTTCGGATACCGTCGAGGCGCGTTTACCGGCGCGATCCGTGACAAGAAAGGTTACTTCGAGGCGGCCCACCACGGCACACTGTTTCTCGATGAGATCTCCACACTACCCGTAAGCGTGCAGAGCTCTCTGCTTCGTGCACTCGAGCAACGCGTCGTCGTTCCGGTAGGTGACACCCAGCCAAGGCCAGTCGATGTCCGCATCATCGCGGCAAGCAACCGCGACCTGAAGACTATGGTTGCTAATGACGAATTCCGAGAGGACTTGCTGTATCGGCTGGATGTCGTGAAGCTTGAGTTGCCCCCTCTGCGCCAGCGTAAAGAAGACATCCCCGGGCTGGTCCATCACTTCCTGAACAAGTACACCAGCCAGATGAACAAGCACGTCCTGGGCATCACCAACGACGCGATGCGTGCGATGCTCGCCCATGAATGGCGTGGCAATGTCCGCGAGTTGGAAAACGTGATTGAACGGGCTGTAATCTTCGCCGAAGACCGCCACATCGAGTCCGAAGACCTGCCCTTCGCGATCCCGGGCATGACACACGACGATTCCGAGAGCCTTAAAGAAGCCATGCGCCAGTTCGAGCGCCATCACATCATCTACTGCTTGCGCCGGCACGACTTCGATAAGACCGAGGCCGCCAAGCATCTGGACATCGGCGTATCCAGCCTCTACCGCAAACTGGAAGAGCTAAACATCCCCAAGAAAGTCCAAGAAGAAGACCCCGTATAGAACACGCTGTATAACAGGATCAACAGACCAATCGGATAGTATTGAATATCCTAAGCGAAGAAGTTGGCCTTTGATTCCTTATGGGCATGCACAGATATAGGCCTAGCCGTGTAGTGGAGGCTACGAAAACCCACACACAGCCTGGCCCAGCGAGACGATATCGACTCCATAACCGTGGGCGCCAAAGATGTAACCCTACACGGACTTGCTCAAGGCGTAGGCTGCCAGCCGGCATCGGCCCACAAGGAACCACTCACGGCGGAGTTGCTAACCATAAAACACACCGCATCCGCGATCTCTTCGGTCCTTATCAATCGACCCAGGTTTGTGTGTGGCAATACATGCTCAGCGATTAATTCCTCTCCCATCGAACGCACCATGGGCGTATCGGTAAATCCCGGGTGTACGACGCCGCAGCGCGCTCCGTGGAACATCCCCTCTTGTGTCATTGTCGCCGCGGCCCCCACCAGCCCCGACTTGGTTGCCGAATACGACACCTGCCCACGGTTACCCCGTGATGAGACCGAACCGATCATGACGGTGACGGCCTGAATACCTTCCTCCGGCGACCATTTTTTCAAACCCTTGGCCTTGCGCTGCTCCGCAAGTCGGCCAACCATCTCAAGCGCCCAATACACGGGGGCGATGAGATTCACCTCTAACACCAAGCGGAAGTCTTCGGGGGGATACAGACTGCACTTGCCCGTCTCACGATCGATCTTTGCGCCAAGCCGGTCACGCGTGATCCCCGCGGCGGGTACACAGATCTGGATCAGGTCACCGAAGCGGTTGCTGGCTTCATCGAATACCCGTGCGCGGAATATCGGGTCGGATGTGTCGCCGACCCACGCGGCAAACATCGTCTCCGGGTGGACGCTTGCGAGTTCCTCCGCCGCTGCTGTGACGCCGTCGGCCAGGTCCACCAGAGCAACGGCCCCGGCTCCACTAACGGCTAGACGCTCAGCGACCGCCCGCCCGATCCCGCTGGCCGCCCCGGTCACCACAGCAACTTTTTTCTGAATCTGCATGGCCGTGCTCCTGTGCGAAAAGTGATTGAACAGGCACAGGATAACACCCATATAAAGATAAATCTACCTTTATTTTGCGTGTGCAATATAAATCGGCCCGAACCTGTGGTATAGTACGTCCAGCAAGAGGGTACCCGGCCGCATCAAGGGTGCAGAAGCACCGAGGGGATGGCTTTGATCGACCACAAAGATGAATCCGCCGTCGTATCTATTAAGAAGTATCCCAACCGGCGGTACTACGACTCCTCTCAGAGCCGACATGTAACGCTGGAGGATATCCACAAGATGATCCGCGCGGGGCGGCGGATTCAGGTGACAGACTCTAAGACCGATACGGATATCACCAGCCGGGTGCTCGCCCAGATTATCCTTGAAATGGACAGCCTCAAGCTCGGCATGTTCCCCAGCCCGCTGCTGCACAAACTGATTCAATCGAACGAATTAATCGTTCAGGAGTTTGTCGAACTCTATTTTAATAGGGCATTAGACTGGTTTCTGTCATCGCGTGAAGTTTACGAGGACCACTTCCGTCGTGCCATGGGCTTGGGAACCCAGGGGCCCGCCGAGGCCCCGGATGGGTCTTTACCGCATCCTATGAAGGCGACCCCCCCGCCGCTTCCCCTGACGGACACAAACACGATACTTAGGCCGTCTCCGCAGGCCGAAGACCTGCACAACCGGGTTGAGCAGCTGAGCAAGCGAGTCGAGTCACTGCAGACCCAGTTGCACTCCGCCCGGGCTGACAAGGCCTGAAATCTTGAAGTTTTTGTGCCTTAATCCATTGCCCAGGCTTGGGTAAGGTCCGCTGGACATGCCAGCGGGATTATGCACCGTGAATACACATCTAAAGTTTTGTGCTTTCGCACAAAATTAGCTTGCGATTTCTTTTAAGATCGATTAGTCTTATGTTGTTGTGTCCGTGGCATTCGTTTCAGCCAGTTGACCACCTTCTAGAACGGGAATGAAAGGCAGGTGCACGATGTCGGGTAACGCTCATGACCGGATGATCGAACTGTTGGACGAGGCGGGACAGGCCTACTTCAATACCATGAAGACCGGCCTGAAGGTGCAGGAGGACGTCACCAGTTGGTGGACGGATCAAGTCACCTCAGTCAATGGCTCCGCCGATTGGACCAAGAAGCTTAAAGTGGTTTTAACCCAAGCTATCAGTCAGTGGCAGGACAATACAGAGAAGTCCCTGAAGCAGATGGAGAAGAACACGCAGCAGAGCATCGATCTGCTAAACAAGGCTTTCGAGGTCGGGCAGGCGGATTCCATCGAAGCGGCGCAGAAGAAGCTCAACGAGTTATGGGAAACCTCGTTAGACGCGATGCGTTCAAACGTGCAATCCACACTGAAAGCCAACGCACAGGTCGCGAAAGCATGGATGGAACTGGCTGCAAAGCAGACGGAAGAAGCCACCGCCGCCGCGGAGTAACTCAGCCAAAGGGCGGGCGATCGGGATATGTTGATCCAGGCTTCATGCAATGCATGCGTGATCGGTAGGATCAGGGTTCACCGTTTAATGTCCGCACGGCGGCTATGACTACGCACGCAATCGTGTGGTGCAATCGGCAGGTCCCGATCATTCAGAGAGTCCAGCATGCTCAAGCAGGTGTTCATAGGTGGAGCGGTGCGTACACCGATCGGTCGCTTCGGCGGGGCGTTCGCCGATGTCCCTGCCGCCGAACTCGGTGCCGTGGCCATCCGCGAGTCTCTCGCACGCCTCAGAGCCCAGCCACAGGAGGTCGACGAGGTGGTCATGGGCAATGTCATCGGCGCCGGGCTGGGCCAGAACGTGTCACGCCAGTCTTCCATCGCTGCGGGCCTGCCGACCGAGGTACCCGCCGTGACCGTCAATAAGGTCTGTGGCTCGGGCCTTAAGGCCGTGATGATGGCGGCTCAGTACATCCAGTGTGGCGATGCCGAGCTTGTCGTGGCCGGTGGGATGGAGAACATGACCCGCGCCCCCTACCTGCTTCAGCAGGCGCGAAATGGCTACCGTATGGGTGACGGCAAGGTCATCGACAGTCTCGTCCACGACGGGCTGTGGGACACCTACGGCGATATACACATGGGCTTCCTAGGTGACCGCTGCGCCACCGAACGCAGCCTCTCGCGCAAGAAGCAGGACGACTTCGCCGTGGCGAGTTACCAACGTGCCCGAGCGGCACAAGCGGAAGGCGCATTCAAAGACGAGATCACGGCTGTCGAGGTGAAGCGAAAGAAACTGACCGAGAACATTACCGAGGACGAAGAGCCTCAACGCTTCGACGAGGATAAACTCCGCTCGCTACGACCGGCGTTTGATAAGGATGGGACGGTGACCGCTGGCAACGCCTCCAGCGTTAACGACGGTGCCGCGGTGCTGACGGTATTCTCCGAGCGTAAAGCCCATCAACTGGGGGTTCAGCCCGAGGCCCGGATTCTTGGCTACAGCGGGATGTCGCGGGACCCCAAGTGGTTCACACTCGCCCCGATCCGCGGCATCCGGTCATTGATGCGCAAGCTTGAACTGACCGTAAACGACGTGGACCTGTTCGAGATCAATGAGGCGTTTTCATGTGTCCCTCTCGCAGCCATGGAAGAGTTGGGGATCCCCCACGAGAAGGTCAACGTGCTGGGCGGAGCTGTCGCTCTGGGCCATCCGATCGGTGCCAGCGGCTCCCGGATTCTAGTCACGCTGTTGAATGCCTTGAAACGTCGAAACGGGAAGATCGGCCTCGCCGCGTTGTGTATCGGTGGGGGCGAGTCGGTCGTGATGGCTGTGGAACGGATGTAAAAATCAATCTAGAGGATTTACAATGAAGGATACAACCGCAACCGATGGCCCGGCGGCCAAGCTGTTCAACGATAGTGCCGAGGCGTTTACAAAGATGTGGTCAGACTTCGCGACCAAGGCGGCTTCCAACGGGTTCACCCTCCCCCAGAACCAATCGCCCGCCGATGCCGCCAAGCAGATGCGTGACACTTTCTTCGCCGCCTGGTCTGATGCCTGCGAGCGGTACATGCGTTCATCCGAGTTTCAACAGATGATGCGTGACACCATGAAGATGGCCATCGAAATGCGCCAGCAGATGAACCAGCAGATGGGCGAAATGCAGCACGCTATGCAGGGTGCGACCCGCCAGGATATGGATCATCTGATGCGGAGTGTCGAGAACCTTGATGGCCGATTCGCCGAGACCTACGAGCAGTTGGTGGACTGCCTCGAAGCCGTCAGCACCCGGCTCGACGATTTGGAACGCCATGATCATAAACATAAAATGCCCAAGGCCGGTGCCTCAGCCAAACAAAAATCAAGCCCCAAGCAACGAACGAAGAAGAAACCGCTTTGATACCGGTTGGAGAACTGTATATGAGCCCCGAACAGGAATACGCCAAGACCTGGTCTGACCTATCCAAAGCCGCGATCGACGAATCTGTGCAGCAGATGCGCCGCTTCAGCCGTCTTCCAGACGTTATGGACAAGGCAAAGAACGTTCGCAAAGGTGCCAGCAAATCCGAAGTGGTCCATCAGGACGGCCGGGTCAAACTGCTGCATTACCACAGCGATAAACCGCCGAAGTACCGCCAGCCCCTGTTGTTCGTTTTCGCGCTGGTCAATAGGCCGTACATCCTCGACCTGCTCCCGGGCAAGAGCGTGGTCGAGCACTTCGTGAAGGCGGGCTTCGACACCTACCTGATCGACTGGGGCAAACCTACACACGCAGATCGGAACGAGTCCCTCGATACCTATGTCAACGGCTACATCCCACGCATCGTGAACCACCTGGAGCACCGCTGCGGCGTCGATCAGGTCAATATCCTAGGCTACTGTATGGGCGGGACCCTGAGTTCGATGTACGCGGCACTTCACCCCAAGCAGGTCCGCAACCTCATCCTGTTAGCCGCGGGGATCGACTTCAGCACGCGGGAGGGCCTATTGAACATCTGGGCCGACGAAGATAATTTCGACGTGGACGGTTTCGTTGATGCCTTCGGCAACTGCCCCGCGGAATACCTGCAATGGTCTTTCCTGATGCTAAAGCCCGTACAAAACCTGATGCAGAAACCGATCTCCTTCCTGGAGCGGATCGAAGACGATAAATTTGTAAACGAGTACCTGACTATGGAGACGTGGCTGAACGACAACATCGCCGTCCCCGGCGAGATCTACCGCGAGTTCGTGAAGTATCTCTACCAACAGAATCAGTTGACGCGGGGTGAGTTGACCATCCGCGGCAAGCGTATCGACTTGAAGCAGATCATCTGCCCGGTCTTGAATCTGATGGCACGTCGCGACGACCTCGTCCCCTGCTCACAAAGCGAGCCCTTCAACGACCTGGTCGGATCCAACGACCGGAAGACGATTAAACTTGACGCCGGACATATCGGCCTCGCCGTCGGCTCACGTGCCCAGCGGGATTTGTGGCCTGAAGCCGTAAAGTGGCTGGCCGAACGCACGGATATCTAACTTACATCCATTTCGTTTGATATGGGCGCGCTGTACATATAGACGGCCATCTGAAATCCGAGCAAACCTGAGTACAGCTACTAACAGCAACACGCACAGCTCTTACCGGTGAGGTGATCGGTCTAGGCATCGGCTGATCTTTCGGATGTGCAGTTTACGCAACTCCCCCACTATTCTCGTATACCCCCACCCGATCTCACGGGCGATCCGGATGACTAGGGCTCGGATCTGTTCCGGTGTCCGACGACGGCGCAATGGCCGGGGCTGAACCAACCCCGCCTCCCGAGCCACCCAACGGGCGAAGGTTCGGGGGTGGACGATGGTGATGACATCCTTAATAGAGGCACCCAAGGGCTTGCCGAATATGAGCAGTTTGGCCCGCTCCGCCGGGGTAGTTCGGATATGCTCAGGCAACCTGGCGCGGAGGACCTCGTTCTCGGCCTTGAGGTACTGGATCTGCTTGGCCAAATGCCCCCTACTGGCGGTGACTAACAGCAGGAGCAATGGGTTGATGAAGCGGGTAGGTATAGTTGAGACTTTCGCACGTAACTCGATATGGGCCCGGCAGAAGACAATCTATTTGTACCCCGCCATAGTAACCCCGACCACGGAAAAACCGGCGCGTGCCGCCGCCATCCGACCCGCCCTCTCTGAGGTCGGGACGGTCGACTTAAGCGGCCAAAGTAGGGGCGGAATCAGCGTGTCAGGGTCAACAGGGGTGACATGCGGTAACCGACAACACACCAAACACTTACGTGTTTGATGGCATTTCAAATACTGACACATTTGCCAACAATTAGCTGGTTTTTGGTCAAAAACTGCATCTCAAACTCCCCATATGATGCCCCCCGCAAATAATCTACGACCACCCCATTATGAGCCCAACATTGCTCAAGATTAGAGACGATATAATGTACCTGGGGCCGCGCACCGCTTACGCAAGCATCTGATTAAACAGCCGCTTAAAGCCATTCCCTCCCACTGAAGTCCTGCCGGTTTTTAGTTGCCAAGAACCGTTTCAATCGCCGTCAATTCGGACTCGGTCAGATCAAGATTGTTCAGTGCGCCGACACAATCCTCGATCTGGCTGACCTTGCTTGCGCCGATCAGGGCGGAGGTGACGGCCGACTGCCTCAGGACCCAGACCAGCGCGAGCTGGGCCAAGGTCTGCCCGCGTTGCCTAGCGATGTCGTTCAGCGCAGCGACCTTCTTGAGTTTGTCATCGGTGATGCTGTCGCGTTGCAGGAAGCCGTGTGCTTTGGCGGCGCGTGAGTCTTCGGGGACCGACTTGAGGTATTTGTCAGTCAAGAGGCCCTGCGCCAATGGGCAGAAGACGATCCCACCGATGCCTTTTTCATCCAACACCTCGAGCAATCCGCCCTCGACCCAGCGGTCGAACATGCTGTACGACGGCTGATGGATCAGGCAGGGCGTGCCGAGGTCTTTGAGAATCTCGGCGGCGAGTGTTGTTTGTTCGGCACTGTAAGAGGATATACCCACGTAGAGCGCTTTGCCGGAGCGCACCGCGTGATCCAGCGCGCCCATGGACTCTTCCATCGGCGTGCCGGGGTCGGGCCGGTGGTGGTAGTAGATATCGACGTAATCAAGGCCCATGCGTTTGAGGCTCTGGTCAAGGCTGGCGAGTAGGTATTTGCGCGAGCCCAGGTTGCCGTAGGGCCCGGGCCACATGCCCCAGCCAGCCTTGGTGGAGATGACCATCTCGTCGCGGTAGGCGGCGAGGCCCTCCTTCAATAACTTGCCGAAGGTGAGTTCGGCCGAGCCCGGCGGCGGGCCGTAGTTGTTGGCAAGGTCAATATGGGTAATCCCCAGGTCAAACGCGCGGTGGATCATCGCCCGGGCGGTATCCATATCATCCACCCCGCCGAAGTTGTGCCAGAGCCCCAGCGAGATCGCCGGGAGGTCCAAGCCGCTTTGACCGCAGCGGCGGTAGATCATCGATTCGTAACGGTTTTCAGCGGGCTTGTAAGTCACAACAGGGCTCCAATGAGTGTGAGGGCAACATCATACAACGCATTGCCTTACGCCTGCCAAGCTGAGCATGTGAAGGGCGAGGGGCCAGGCGATACCGGTAAATTCCCCAACTGGTGGATGGCGGGGCGAAGTGGGATAGAATCTGGGGATGTCATCCGAACCAGGCCCCATACCGACCCCGGACCCGAAGGACGGCTGGGCGCTGCGCCTGCCGTGGTTCGGGCCGGCCGTGGTCACGATGAGCATGCTGGTGCTGATAGGGCTGCTGTTCGGGCGTATGCAGGCAAGTCATCTGAACGAGCAGCAGGAGTCGTTGCAGCGGTCCCTGACGACCGCCCGGGACGGGATCGCAACACGACTGGATGCCGACAAAAGGTTCCTGGGGGTGCTCGCCGACCAGGCGGTGGCAGGCGCGCTGATCTCCTCGGAGTTCCACCGCCTCGCGGACAGCTATATCGCCGACCACCCGCACATGAATGCGGTGTACTACCTAAGGCCAGACCACACCGTCTTGTGGTCTTCTCCAGTGCGTGTGGATGAACAAGGCGAAGATGCCCTTACCCGTATCCCTGAACACGTTGAAGCGTTCAAGCACATCGCAGAATCAGAAACATCAAATTTCACGAAACCCTATATAGGTTTAGACGAGCTCCAGAGATTCGACCTCTACGTCCCGGTCACGAATCGCAAGAAGCTGCTGGGCGCGTTTGTGATTGCTTACGTCAACATTGATCTAATGTCGAATGTTTTGGACGACCTTGTATTAGGCCAGTATCAGGCCGAACTGCTCAGCGAGAACGGCCGACTGATCTATGGCATACCGAGTTCGGGAACGCTTGACCCGGGGCTGGTAGATACGATCTCCCTGATCCCGCCGGACAACGGGATGACCCTTCGGCTTAGTCGATACACCTCGACCATCTGGGACACGGGGACGCTGACCCTGGGGGGCATCTGCATCGCATTGATCATCGGGATGGGTCTGGGGCTATGGGCGCTGAACAGGCAGATCGTGGAGCGTGGCCGGGTGGAGCGTGCGTTGTACATCGCGAACACGGGTTTGGAACGGCGGGTCCGGGAGCGGACGCACGCGCTGAGCGAGACCAACGAGATGCTGGCCAGGGAGATGAGTCAACACCAGGAGGCCGAGGAACGTGCGCGCCAGCACCTGGACCACCTGGCGCAGATCGGGCGTGTCAGCACGATGGGCGAGATGGCGGCGGGGCTGGCCCATGAACTGCACCAGCCCCTGGCCGCGATTACCAGCTACGCCAAGGCGTGTCTGCGTATCCTCAACCAGCCCACGCCCGATCAAGACCGTGTGCGCTTTGCCGTGACCAACATGGACCAACAGAGCACACGCGCCGCAGAGATCATTGATCGGCTCCGCAGGTTCCTCACCCCCGACAGCCCCGAGAAACTGCCCCTGGACCTGCTGGAAATAATCCGGGAGTCTGCCGGCTTTGTAGAACCGGAACGCAAACGCCTGGGTATAGACCTGACGATCGATGTCGACGATAATGTCCCGGCGGTCCTGGTGGATCGGGTCCAGCTTCAACAGGTACTGGTGAATCTGATGAAGAACGCGTTCGAGTCGTTACAGACATTGGAAGGGGTCCGCCGAGCGGTAAGGATCTGGGCCGTACCCGGGGAGGCGGGCGAGGTGCAGGTCCACGTGCAGGATTCGGGCGAGGGCTGCAAGCCTGAGGACCTGTCGCGGGTCTTCGAGCCGTTCGTGAGTATGAAGGCTGGCGGCATGGGGATGGGTCTGTCCATCAGCCGAACGATCATCGAGGCACACGAGGGCCGGCTCTGGGCGACGACACAAGACGGCAAGGGCATGACATTCAGCTTCACCATCAAGGCGGCCGACCATGCCAAAGCATAACATCCCATCGGTGCCTTCCGCGGCGATCGCGACGGTGTTCGTGGTCGATGACGACGAGGGACTGCGCAACGCGATCGAGTTCCTGCTGGAAACCGCCGGGCTATCAGCGAAGACGTTCGCGACGGGGCAGTCGTTCCTGGAGTACTACCGCCCGGAGATGCGTGGCTGCCTGCTGCTGGATATCCGTATGCCCGACATCAGCGGGCTGGACTTCCAGGAGAAACTCCGCGCCATGCAGATCAGGCTGCCGGTGATCCTGCTCTCCGCCCACGGGACGATCTCCCTGGCGGTCCGTGCGATGCGCGACGGCGCGTTCGACTTCATCGAGAAGCCATTTGACGACGAGTTCCTGCTGAAGCGCATCCGCGAAGCGATATCGCTGGACATCGACCAGCGTGTCGACGACCAGAAGCTCCATGAGGCCCGGGCGCAGCTGGTCACCCTGACCGCCCGCGAGAAGGAGGTGATGGCCTACGTCGTCGCCGGTAAACTCAATAAGCAGATCGCCGCCGAGCTGGGCATCAGCGCCAAAACAGTCGAGAACCACCGGGCCCGCGTGATGGAGAAGATGGGCATCAAGGGCCTGGCCGAACTCGTGCACATCGCGAACCTGCTGGAACTGGAGAGGCCCGGTTCGGTCTGAACAGGTGTGACGCCAAACCTGTGTTCGCGGGTAGTGAAAACAAACCAAATTAATACCGGATGGTGAAGCCGTCATTAGCGGACGGACTCCCAAACTCGCCGCTTGCTGCACAGATGTCTTTTTCGATGTGGATGATGTACCCACCAAGCGATTCGAGAACCCTGTTAAGAAAGGCCTCGGCCTCTTTACGCTCGGCTTCCACGACCAGCTCGACCCGGCCGTCCGGAAGGTTCATCACATACCCCGCTACTGCGAAACGCTCGGCAAGTCGGTTCGTAACATACCGAAACCCTACCCCCTGGACTTCGCCGATGTAGCGGACCGTGATTCGGATCATGACCTGACCCCGCTATATTGAATTGATACGACGATGACAACCGAAGTCGACTATTCCTGCAGCGCTTCCATCTCCTCGTCGGGGATATCGAAGTTGGCGTGGACCTTCTGGACGTCGTCGTGATCCTCAAGCGCATCGATCAGGTTGAAAACTTTTTTCGCGTCTTTACCGGTGCACTCGACGGTGCTGGAGGGGATCATGGTGACGCTGCCGGATTCGATGGTGAACCCTCCCGCTTCCAGTGCGCCGCGCACGGCGACGTAATCTGTCGGCTCGCAGACGACTTCCCAGCTCTCGTCGCTGTCCTGGAAGTCCTCAGCCCCGGCCTCCAGCGCGGTGTTCATCACGGCCTCTTCATCTGCGCCGGCCTTGGCGATGAAGAGTTGGCCCTTGGAGTTGAAGTTGTACGCCACGCAGCCGGACGCGCCCAGGTTCCCGCCGTGCTTCTCGAAGATCTTGCGGACCTCGGGCACGGTGCGGTTCTTGTTATCCGTCAGGCAGTCGAGCATCACCGCGACCCCCGCCGCGCCGTAGCCCTCGTAGATCACGGACTCGTAGTTGACCCCGTCCAGCTTGCCCGAACCCTTGGCGATCGCCTTCTCGATCGTGTCCTTGGGCATATTCTGGCTCTTCGCCTCGTCGATGGCGTAGCGCAGCGTCAGGTTCGCATCCGGGTCAGGCCCGCCCATCTTGGCGGCGACGATGATCGCCCGCGAACACTTGCTCCAGACCTTGCTCCGCCTGGCGTCCTGACGCCCCTTGCGGTGCTTGATATTTGCCCATTTACTGTGACCAGCCATGCGTAGAAATCTCCAAAATAACGGCGGCCGGGTATTCTAAGGCAGAGCCGGGCAGATCAAAAGTCGGTTGTATCGGGGGGGATACAGCGGCGTTCAGAACCGGGGATCTCACGGCTGCCCACAGACCGGGTCATCTCAACTAGTCCCGCCCGGTGCGGCGGTCGGCGCGACGGCGGGCCTTGTCCAGCGCGGAGCCCAGGCCTTGCGAGGCCACGTCAGGTGCGACATCCGGGGGTGCGGAATCCGGGGGTGCGGGCGGTGACTGCGAGGGGCCGGGGCCGGGCGTTGCTGTTGTGCTTGAGGGTTTGGGAGGTGTTGGCACAGTGGCCGACGGCGCTTTCTTTCGTGAAAGGATGCGGGTCTTTGGTGCTGTAGACTCTGCCGCCCTATCTGCAGATTGGCTTCGTTTCAGTCGCGGCACACTTAATGACTGCGGGACGGACGCGGAGACCCAACCCGTGCGTCGCTCAACGACCTCCAGCAGGATCACCACGACCGCGAGCAGCCAGAGCCAGTGGGCGACAGAGACGCGGCGATCAACCGTCGGCAGGTCTCCCCAGATACCGGCCAGCTCCGTGCGCGACACGCCGCCGGTGATCTGAGCGAGTGTGCGCAACGTGTCTCGGCCGTCACCGGTGCGCGGGCGGTACTCCGGGGAATACAGCAGCCGGACCGGGGGCATGGTGACCTTGCCAAGCGGCCCCAGGTCGATCGTCGCGGTGGCGACCTCATCACCAGACAAGGTGAAGTCGGCGGAAAGTGTGTCGGTCTCGATAAAACGCAGTCGGCCTGACTTTCGTTCGGGGGCGAAGCCCGGTTTACCAACCAACAATCGCACCTGTGGCTCGGCGGGCAGACCGGCCTCGGGGTTCTCCGGGTCCATCAACAACTCGACCGAAAGAACGCCTTCATCCACGCGCTGGCGCACCATCAGAGTGTCCGGCAGCGAGCGGTCGCGCGACTCGACCCACCTGCCGAGGCTGGTCAATAAATCGCCGAAGCTGTTCCAGCCGGCGACCGGGCCGGTGAACTCGCCATCGGCCTCGCCGGTGTAGACCGCGGCACGCCCAAGCCCGGCCTGCCACGTCGCGACGACCGGGGCACTGTACTCGTCCTGCGTGATCATCCCGAGTTCTGCCTCGGGCTTTAGATAGGTCAGGTTGTACCCGCCCAGCGCTGGCGGCTGATCCAACGCTCGGCCGATCAACGCAGACAATGCGCCGGTCGTCTGCACGCTGGACAGCTCCTCGATGAAGGTGGAACGCGCAACCACAAACGTGTCCTGCGCAAACAGCGAGGGCAGTTTGCGTGCGTCGTCGGTGAAGAAGATTCGCCCGTTGCCCCGCCGGGCGATGTCTTTCAGCAGGCCCGCGTCGACGTCGGTGTCCTTGCCAAGGCCGATGACGCTGACGGTAATGTTGGCTTTCTCGCACTTACGCAGCAACTGACGGTACGCGCCTGGGACCTCCGAGTCCTGCGCGTCGGAGAAGAGGATGATGTGTCGTGTCTTGGGGGTCGCTTTGGCAAGCATGGTGGAGGCGGCCTTGAGCGCCTCGAAGACGTAGATGCCGCCGCCCATCGAGTCGATGCGCAGGACCTTGTCGCGGACCGCTTCTTTATTAGTCAACGGCCCCAAAGGCGAGATGATGTGTGGCGCGGAGTCGACCGCGATCACGCCGAACTCGTCCATCGGGGACAGCAGGTCGATGACCTGCGCGGTACCGAGGTTCGCCAGGTCCATCTTCATCTGCCCGCCGGGGACGGGCATCGCCATCGACCCGGAACGGTCCAACGCAACGACGATCGCCAGCGACAGCTTGCGGTGTTCCTGCCTGAGCTCCATCGAGACGGGGAGCATCGGGTCGATCGGAGACTGGAAGTATCCGCCGGGTCCGAACGACGACTCGCCGCCGGTCATGAACAAACCGGTGCCCGCGTCTTCGACGAGCGCCGCCAGCCGTTCGAGCATCCCCACCGGCAGGTCCGACGCGGGGACATTTTCCAAGACGACACCCGCGTAATTCGATAACCCTTCCAGCGACGCGTCAACCTGATCGGGTGCGGCCACGGTGATATCCAGCCCTGCCGAAGTTAACAGCTTCGCCAACCCCTGCCCCGGCGATCGCGACACCAGCAGCAACGGCTTGGCGCCCTGCACACCGACGATAAACCGCGCGGTGTTGTTCTCCGGCACGCTGTCCTCACCCCGCCCTTTCACACTCAGCCGATACCCGGCCGAGCCCGGCCCGCCGGCGCGGTCACGGAAAGACAGCCGGCTAAGTCCCGCGGGCAGGTCCCGTTGACCGGAGCTGATCAGGGTATTGCCGCGCCAAAGCTCGAGCGTGACCTCTTGCGTGGTCGGGAGGTAGACCCAGCCTGTGATCAGGAACGACTCGCCGGGCTGGACGCTGGCCGGGGCATCGACGCGCGTAATCGATGCGTCACCCGCGCTGGTCCGGCTGAGGTCGCGGTAATCGATCGCGATTCCACGGCCGGCGGCCCGCGCCGCGTCGGCGGAGGGTTCTCGCCCGGTGTAGGCCCCGTCGCTGAGGATCAGCAGCCGCCCTGCGCCGTCTTCGGATATCAACGACACCGCGCGCCGGACCGCGGACGACATGTCGGAGGCCCCATTGCCGACGACCTGTTCAAACCCGGCGAAGGGCTTAACCCCCGGGCCGTGCTCCAGTGCGGCACGTTCGCCGAAGGACACGACCGCCAGCTGTTCGCGCGGCGACATCGACTGATGCAGCAGCTTGATCATCTCCGCCTGCCGCGCCTGGGCGTCGGCGGGCATCGAATCGCTCTGATCCGCCAGCACCACCACCGTGCCCGCGCGGCGGGGCTGGATCAGCTGCGGGTCACACATCGCAACAATGATCAAGACATAGGTCGCCAGCCGGAGGTTGCGCAGCCACACCGCCGGCGCACGCAGCCACCACCAGACAACCGCCAGCGGCAGGATCAGCAAGAACCAGTGGGGCTCGAGGAAGGTCAAGTCGTGGCCTCCGAATTCACCGCGGATGACGGGCCGGTGGGTCGGTACTGAAGCCAGGCGTGCAGCGCCAGCAGGCTGAGCGCCGCCAGCCCGAGTATCCAGGCCAACCCCCGGTAATCGGTGCGCAGGGCGCGTTCATCATTCCATAACCCGTGCTCAGCCGTGACGGCCATGCTGATGTCGGACTCTTCGGGCGACAACGCGTTGACCGTGTAAAGATGGCTCTCTGCTCCCGCCGACACATGGTAGATACCGGGCCGATCAGAGTTCAGGATCGCGACATTGTTAAACACCTCAATACGTTTAACCGCTTCCTCAGTTAAAGCGCCAGACAACGGATGATACATCACCTCGACGTAGTCCACCGGTGTGTTTGGTCTTAATCTGACCGGCATGCCCGGCCGGGCGTTGACACGCGAGAGCCCGGGCAGCTCGACACGCTGCCAGTCGATGATGTTGGCGATCAGCACGGGCCAGGCAGCGGAACTCAGGAGCGTCGAGCGGTCGGCGCGCAAACGGATACGCAGCGATTTTGCGTCGCCTGATAGATTGCGCTCGGTGATCAGTGACACGTCGCCGGCGCTGACCACGGCTCGGCCTACAACAGGGAGCCCCGATTCGGTGGTGGGCGCGGCCCAGACCAACCCGGTCAGCGACAGGCCCGCGGCGAGCGGGTGGTTGTAGTCGATCACGAAAGGCCCGAGGTACGCGTCGATCGCCTCGGCCTCCGGCACCTCGAACTCGACGCGCCAGGGAACGGGTGTCGCGGCCCGATCATCAGGTGATGTGGCGGACGTGGTTGCGGTGTCTATTTCGCTGTCGGTTGGTGGCGACGCGGGTCCTTGCCGGACTCGATCCGTGAACATCAGCCTCGGTTGGTTCGTTTCAAGCGAGGCGGCGCCGGACGCCTGCACCGCGGAGCGCACGGCCTTGAACAGCACCGGGTCCTGGATCGATACAGCTACGGGCAGGGGTTCACGCGCCGGGGGCAGCAGCACCGCCCGGTTGTCGGCCGTCAGCGCATCGTCATCGAGTTGGGCGATGAGTGTTTCACTTTTCTTTGGCGGGACCAGCCGGAGGCGGCGCGTTTCGTGGGCGGCCAGGTCGAGCGTGCGTTGATCGATCACACGGGACTGGCCTAAGTCCGTATCGGATTGCAAACCCGTTTTGCTGTCGGCTCCCGCCGATGCGCTGAGGGTCATTGTCGCGCTGAATGGCTTATCCGAATAGTTGGCGACTTCGATCAATACCTGATCCCGCTGGGGATCGGTGGAACGTACGGCGTTAACGATCGCGGCGTTGGGTTGCGGCTGCCCGACCGCTCGCCAACGCAGACGACCCGCCTGATCGGTTGTATTGTTCGTAGAGATAACCGTTGCTTCTTGTTCTGCTTCGGACCCCTCGCCGGGCGTTTGGGCGTCCGGGGACGGATGGTCGGAGATGACCAGCACACGGCAGTCCGGCCCGCCGACCTCCCGGGCGAGCGCAACCGCCGGGCCGATGCTGGATGAGGTCGATTCACAACGCCAGTCGCCGATATTGGACTCGATGTCTGCGAGCCGTGATATGGCGCCCTCCTGCAACGTGGGGGCCGGGCCTGCCACAACGAAGCGGGCGGTAAACGGGCCGAGTCGGCCAAGCTCCTGTGTAATCGCGTCGACGCCGGCTTCCCGGACGGTGTAGCCGTCATCCTGTACGGCGGACATCGAGAACGAGTCATCCAACACAACCATCACGGGGACGACACGGTCGGCCCTTGGGATGCGCGGCCCGGCGGCGGCAAACGCGAGCAGCAGCAACGCGAGCAGCTCCAACAGCCACAGCAGCGGGGTCTGAAGACGTGTCGCACGTCGGCCTCCGCCGTGGGCCTGTGCTACCAGCGACCAGAGGAACAGCGACGAGACTTCCTGGCGACGGAACCGTGTGCGCAGCCAGTAGATCGCGGTCAGCGCGGGCAGCGCTGCCAGACCGATCAACGCCAATGGCAAACCGAGGATCGGCATGGCTTCTTCCTGTCAGGACAGACGCAGTAATTCACGCTCAACCAGCGGGCGCAGGTCCCAGCCAGCGGCCAGGTCTTCGGCGATGAACTCGATCAATCGGCCATCGACGCGCCGGCACGCGCCGCTCCATTGCTGGCGGAGCGTCTGCAAACGTTGCAGGTACCGGTCGCGCGCGCCGCTATCCAGGCGCACCTCGCGCAACAGCCCGGTCTCGCTGTCGACCAGGCGCAGGTCTCCGTTCCAGGGTGGGTTGGCGTCTTGCGTTGCGAGGACCTGAATGACGAACAACGCCGACGCACCTTCCGCCAGCCGGCTGACGATCGGCCAGGGATCGGAATCAAACAGCAGGTCGCTGATCAAGACACGCACGCCCCGACGGCGCAGCTTCAGACCCGCGGTGATCGGCGTAGCGCCAAGCGGCTGTCGGCTATCGAACCCGGGCCAGACCCAGCCCTGCGGGTTGCCCTCCCCACCAGGCACTTGATCATTTTGCTCGCCGACGGCGTAGAGCCTGCGCGACCAGCGCGCGTTGTCCGCCGCGGCCGAAAGCGCCCCGGCAAGCCCAAGGACCGAGGCGGGCTTGTCGGAGTCTGCCAGCGCCATCGAGCGTGAGGCATCGACGAGGATATCCAGATGTGGCGTAACCTCTTCGCGGTGGAGCTTGACGACCAGCCGATCGGTTCGGCCGTAGACAGACCAATCGACCCGGCGGAGGTCGTCGCCGGGGGTGTACTCCCGGTAGTCCATGAACTCGACGGAACTGCCGACGTGCGAGCCCAACTGCTCGCCGATCATCCCGGCAGGGGTTCGGCTCGGGCGCACCAGGGCGTAGCCCAGCCCGGCGTTATACCCGTCCGCGATCGGCTTGCCCCAGTCATCAGCCATCGGTCGTTGCCCCCGTGACAGCGGGGCCGACCCCCAGATCGGGCGAATCTTCAACCAGCGGGCGGAACTCGGCGACCTGTCGGCCGAGCCAGCGGATGTTTAATAAAACCATTGCCGCCGCCCAGATGGACGAGATGACTAAGCCACGGGTCTGCAGACGTGTCCACCGGCTGTGGTCCAGCTCGAAGATCGGGCTCAGCGGGTTCAGCGCCAGCCACCAGTCGCCACGGATGTCCCAGTTGGTGGGGTTGACCGCGAAAGCCACGATCACCGGGACAATGCACCCCATCGCCACCAGGAAGATCGCGATCGCGGAAGTGGAAGCGACCGCGGCGGCGTGCCGGAACAGCCAACGTCTCAGCAGAACCGCGGTCATCGCATAGGCCAGCAGGTACAACCCGGCGATACCGATGGCGGCGAGCATCTGGATGCCTTCATCACTGAATGAACTGCGGCTCGAATATATCAGCCCGGCGATCCAGGCGATGCCGAGCGTCAGCACCGTCATCAGGATCGACCAGCACAACCCGCTGACGGCACCGCTGAAAAGGAAAAACGCCGGGACACGCAGCAGGAAATTCTTCGGGATCGATCGGCATAGCCTTGGGCCGAGCTTGTCTCGTTCGCTGATGGAAATGATCATTGCGATCAGGAGGATGGCCGAGGCAAACGCCGCCCAGACAAACAGCATCTCACCGTGACCGTAATAGCTATCGAGATAAATAAATACACCCAGGCTCACCGCCCAGACCCCGGTCATGTAGAGGCGCAGCGGGAACGCCCGGTTCGATGGCGGGGAGGAGATCAACGCGACCGTGAGGAAGAATACCAGCCCCACACCGCCGAGCCAGCAGATGACAAACCCCAGGACCGGTGCCCAGAACTCCCACTCACCCATCCGCGAGCCGATCCCCCATGTGCTCATCTCCCAGACCAACGCGAATGTGATGAGCCCAAGTGTCCAGATAAAAGACACACCGAGAAACAGTGTCAGCACAATCTTAACCACCAACGAGATCGGCACGGCCCCGATCAGGATCGCCATCTGCACCGCCGCCAGCACCACCAGCAGGTCCAGGCCGATCACAAACAGGATCGTTGGCGGGTCGATCCCGCGCAACAAGTATGTCACCACCATAAACGGGGCACAGGCGCTGAAGATCAGGGCCGTCACGATCATCCCCGCCAGCAGCTTGCCCCAGACGATCGACGACGGGCGGAGCGTGGAGACAAACAACAGGTCCGACGTGGTGCTGGACCGCTCGACCGCCAGCCGACCACCGACATAAATCGGCACAAACAGCAGGCAGGTCGTTAGCAGCATCCCCTGGAAGATGTGGAACAAGTTCGCGCCGTGGTTGCCCGTCACCTGCCCGATCGTGTCGGTGTTCAGAACGTACAGCAGTAGCGTCGTCAACAGGATGACCAGGAACAACATCAGGATCGAGACGATGAACCGCGATTGAACCGCCTGGCGCAGCTCCTTGACGACGATCGGGTTCATCCGGTCGTCCACCCAAGAGGCCACGCCGAATAGGCCGCCGGTCATACTCATTGGACATCTCCTTTGGTCACGTCCATGAACAGCTTCTCCAGGTCGGCCTGAACCTGTTTGAACTCCATTAGGCGGAACCCCTTACTCAACAACTCGGCGACCAGCTCGCAGGCGGCGTCCTCGTCCCCGGCGACCTCGGCCTCGACATGGTTGCCGGCGACGCGGGCGGCTTTGACGTTGGGCATCTCCAGCAGCGTCCGGTGCAGACGTTCGTTGTCGTCGCGCGTGCGGATGGCGACGTGCTGATACGGCTCCTGATCGACTCGGCCGTAGTCATAGATCTGCTTCATCGTCCCGGCACGCAGCAGCTTGCCCCGCTCGATGATGACCGCGCCGTTGGCCATCTCGGCCAGCTCGGTGAGGATGTGTGAGCTGATCAGAATCGCCTTGCCCTGGTCGGCCAAAGCTCGCAGCAACTCACGCAGCTCGACGCGGGCGCGGGGGTCCAGACCGGCCGCGGGTTCGTCCATCAACAGCAGCGGCGGGTCGTGGATCAGGGCGCGGGCCAGCGAGACGCGCTGCTTCATGCCCTTGCTCAGCGCCTTGAGTGTTTTCTCGCGGATGCCTTTGAGGTTCGTGAAGTCTTCGATCTGATCGATCATGCTCTTGCGTCGTCGGCCACTCAGGCCGTAGGCACGGGCGAAGAAGTCCAGGTAGTCGTGGACGGAGAGGTCACGGTGGGTCGGGAGGTTGTCGGGCATGTACCCGATGAGTCGGCGGGCCTTCTCGGGGTAGTGGATGATGTTCAGCCCGTCGAACCGGCATCGCCCGGTATCGGGCGTGTCCAGCGTTGCCATGATGCGCATGGTCGTGGTCTTGCCCGAACCGTTGGGCCCGACAAAGGCGAAGATCTGCCCGCTCTCAAACCCGAAGCTCAGGTCGCTCACCGCGACGGTCTTGCCAAATGTCTTAAAAAGGTTGTCGACCTGGATATGCATTACCCGCCCTCCCCGTAGTAGCCTAGGACGACGCAATCCGTGCGGTGTTCTTTAAGACCCTCAAGCCCCGGATCGAGGAAGGCCGAGTCGCTGATCTGCGCGATGTAACTCCCGGGCGTAAGGAATACATCCGGCTTCATATTGATCGATTTCGCCGCCGCCCAGTCGTCACGGCGGACCAGCTCGGCGACAGACGAAGGCGAGCCGTACCCGGGGTTCTTGGCGCTGGGCGTCAGGGCGACGCTCTGACCCGCCACGATATTCTCCGCCGTCCACCGCGTGCCGCCCGGATCAACCAGGACCAGTTGCGTGATGTCGCTGCCGAGCCCGTTGACGACGCTGACGGCCCCGTCGCTGTCGGTGGAGACATCCAGGCGTTCGTGTCGGCGTTCGCTCTTGCGGAGGACGAAGTGCGCGGGGATGCGGGCGGCGACCCATCCGCTGACCATGTGCTGGCCGTGAGAGACGTCCAGGGTCCGGCTGCGTCCGCTGTCGCCGCCGCCGTAGTACCCGTAACCCCACTGTTCGAACTGCGGTGTGACCAGGGTGTTTTCATCGAACCACAGGCCGTTGGCGGGGGTGAGCGGCGCGTAGTACCCGCTGACACCGACGGTCACAGCGCGGTGCGACCGCTGGTCAAGCATGGTAATTGATGTGGACCTCGCCTGGGGCGTGATCCCCTCGCTGAGCAACGCGTAGACCATGACCGCCGCGGAAAAGAACAGCGCGATCACCGGTACGGTCACCAGTAGCAGCATGCGCCGTTTGAGCATATACAGCACCATCACGTTGACCGGGCCGATGACCACCGCGAAAATCAGCATCACCAGCAGCAGGCCGCGCGCGGGCGTGACCTGGCCCTCGACGATGGGCATGTCGCGGTTGGCGTTCTCGGTGCTGCGCTTTGCAGCGCGGGATCCGGTTAGAGAATGCCAGTAATTGAGCTGCTTGATCCAGCCCTTGGAATCCTGGCTTGCAGCGGTGTCCGCACGGATCAGGTGGATATTGCCCAGCCCGTAATCGTTGGAACCTTCGAGGGGTGAGAAGCCCTCGGCCCCCGATGCTCCGAGCCACTCGTCGACCCAGTCGTTTGGCACCTGTGCTTCGGCGGAGGCAAACACAACCGCGACGGTGCCACCGGTCAGGACAAAAGAACGCAAGGCATCAGACAACTCCGGAGGCATCGACGCGAAGTCCTGGTCGGACAACACGACAGCCATATAGCGCGTGTAACCAAGCCAGCTCGTGCCCCACTCGGCCAAGGGTCTGGGCTCGCGTACGAGCTCGAATATAGAACCGTGACGATAGCCATAGCCACTGCCGTATCCCCCCGTCCCGGCCCCGCTGGCACCGTCGTCCTCGATCGCGGTATCGATTTTTTCTTTGACGGCCCCATCGACGTCCCGGCTGACCAGGATAAGCTGGCCCGAGTTGTAGCCGATATGAGAGCCGATGTTCACCTCAACATTTCGGCGTTGCCTGGCGCCGTCGATATAAACCGCCGCGCCGTGGCCCTGGATCGGGACCGGGGGCTGAAGCATCTCGAACGCCGTCGCCGCGCCGGCCTCGACATCGACGGTGCGCGTCATGCGGTCGATGACATCACCTCCACCGTGGCCATAAGTGGTCGCGGGGATTTGAATCCTGATGCGGTGTGGGTTCTTGGACCGGTTGGCGACGACCACGCGGTAGGCGACGTAGCCGTAACCGCTCTCACCGGACAGCGGGCCATCGACCGACACGGAGATGTCGCCGTAGGTCCGGCTGTCCGCACGGCTGGTGCTCAAGGGCAGCACCAGGAGCATGGCCAGCACGGCGAAAACCGCGGTCATCATTCCCCGGCAATGATACGTCACGACGCGGCCTCCACCTCGACGCCGCGCGGCAGCTCAAGCCCCGTCTCGTCGATATCGTTGAGCATCTGATCGACCACGTCCAGCGAGCTGACCTTATCAAAGCGTGCCTGATAATTCAGGATCAGCCGGTGGTTCAGGACGTGCGGCGCGACGGCCTTGACATCTTCAAACCCCGCGGTGGGTCGGCCGTCAAGCAGCGCGACCGCCCGCGCACTCTCCGCCATCGCGATCGCGGCTCGTGGAGATGCGCCATAGGTGACATAATCCCCCACGACCTTCGGGGCCGTGGGTTCCTGCGGATGCGTCGATACCACGAGGTTGGCGATATAACGGTTCACGGGCGTCGGCATCACCACGCGGTCCATCGTGTCGAACAACGAATCGAGCTTAACCTGATCGATGACGGAAGTCGGCTCGGGCAGCTCGCCACGCCTTCGTGAATCGATGATGCGTTCGAGTGTGTCGGCGCTTGGCCGGCCGACGTGCAGCTTCAAGAGAAATCGGTCGACCTGTGCTTCCGGGAGCGGGTAGGTACCCTCCAACTCAATCGGGTTCTGCGACGCCAACACGAAGAACGGCGAGGGCAGCGGCCGGGTCTCGCCCATCACCGTGACACGCCGCTCCTGCATCGCTTCGAGCATCGCGGACTGGGTCTTGGGCGACGCGCGGTTGATCTCGTCCGCCAGAAGGATGTTGGTAAAGACCGGCCCGGGCTCGAAAACCATCTGCCGCCTGCCGTCGTCGTCTTCCTGGAGGATCGGGCTGCCGACGATATCGCTGGGCATCAGGTCGGGGGTAAACTGCACGCGGTTGAATGACAGCGAGAGCAGTTGGCCGAGCACGTGGATCAGGGCGGTCTTGCCGACACCGGGCATGCCCTCCAGGAGGATGTGACCCCGGCTGAGGATGCCGACCAGGACCATGCGGTGCAGCTCGGGCTGGCCCAGGAGCGTCGCGTCGAGCTGTTGAAGAACGCTTTTAAGCAGGTCGACCGCCGGGGCCAGTTCATCCGGCCGCATGAGTTTCGTTCGGGCATCGGATTCAGGCATAGACACTCCAGACAAACGGTTGACAACCGATCACGGACTCATCACGGCGGCGACGGACCCGGCTTCAGTGCGCGGCGTCTTGAGATTCACCCGACGATTCAGGGAGGCCCGAAGGGGCGGTTGAGCTATTCGGGTCCTTATCATTATCGAAGACGGAGCGCTGGAAGTACCGTTGCACCGCGCCGCGGTGACGGGGCAGGACGGGAGCGGTCTCGGCGCTGCCGCCGGTCGACGTAACCCCGGAAAGTGCCCCGCCGGTCGATTGCCCGCCGGCCGGCTCGCTGTCGGGTACCGCGCGTGTCACGCCCATCAGTCGGGCGTCTTCTATGTCTCGCATGCGTGACGGGGGCAGGACCTGTGGCTCGAACGAAGCCTCTTCCTTGCTGGACGGGTCTTTCCAGAGCATCTCGGTGTGGGCGGGGCCGCGGGTGATCCCGCCACGACCCGCCAGTGCGCTCTTACACGCCTTACAGACCTTGTCCGAGTCACATTCCCCCTGACTCTCCAGCCACTCCAACAACTCCGCCGGATCGAGTTCGTAGTTGATATCCGAGAGCTTGCCCTCGATCAGGTTCGCATCCTTAAGCGCCGCGAGCATCTTTTTTAGGTCAGCCTGCTGGCCCTCCATCATCTTGGCGAGTTTCTCGAGTGTCTCGGCGTCGAGCCCAGCGGCGGCGGCCTCGCTGAGTGCCTTGGCCATCTCGGGTGACATGTTCGCAGCCATATCTTCGCCGATCGCCTGTTGAGTCATTTCCGACAACGCCTGCATCGCCGATGAAAGCTGCTGCGGTGTTAGTCGGCCGTCCTCCTGCTGCATCGCCTGGGCCAGTGACTTTGCTGCCGCGGCGTCATCCATTTTCCGCAGAGCCTCGTCCGCGGCCTCGGCGGCGGTCCTGTCCAGCTGGTCCCCCATGTGGTCCAAGGCCTCCCACGTCCGCGACGGGTCGGTCCCCAGCGCGTCGTCGGCGACCTTGGCCATGTCGTCCCTCATCGCGTCGGCCTGCGGCTCGTCAATGATCTGCTCCTCCTCGAGCACCTGAACCTGATCCTCCAGTGAATCGATCGTCCGCTGCACGTTCATGGCGATGGCAGAGGCCTCGCTTTCCGGGATCGGCGCGAGCACCGCGCCGATCAGGAAGACCGCGGACAGGCCAAGCGCCGCAAGCGTCTGCCCGCCACGCCAACGCACACGCAGGGGTGTCGGGACCGACAGCCGCTGCGCCCAGACGTCGAAGCCGTCCATATCTTGCGCCATCAGCAGGCCGCCGAGTTTCCTTCGGCCGTCCACGACGGCGCGGGCCTGCTGCGGGTCGGGCCTTTCGTGCCAGGCCAGCCCGCAGGCGACGAGCCAGACGATGACCAGCCCGATACCGCCGAACCACCAGCGTGCGCTGTCCACCCCGGTGGCAAACCGTGTGATTAATGCGGCCACACCCCAGAGCAAGAGATACCCGGTCGATAACAGCACACCCCAACGCAAAACCGCGGCGCGGAAGATATCCGAGATAAGGTCCGTAGAGACGGCCTGGGCCTGCGTGTCGTGTACGTCCAACGGGCTCTTGCCGAGGTGGTCAGTCATGATGATGTCCCCGAGGTCGATCAACGGGTGCGATGAACGAAACGTGCCCGCCTGCGGCACCTCAAGCCGCCGACAGCCCGTAAATATGTTACCAACTCGAACCACCCAAAGACAGTACATTCCCATGATCTACCCCCATAGACGGGGCAGACCGGTTTTCATGACACCTATTCATACGCCGCATCTATATAAGGGGTTCAATCTCGGCCTGATTACACCCACTGTTGCAGACCCGGTTGCGATAACCCCGGGCGGGACAATCCCCAGCCGGTCCGGTACTATCTGCGGGTCGTCAGCCGCCCGCCTCACGTCGCCACGGAGCCCTCTCGATGAGCAACGCCCCTGTATCTTCGCCCTCGATCAACGCACCGAAGCAATCGGCCGGCCTGCGGCTGAGCGTGATGATGTTCCTGCAGTACGCGGTATGGGGGGTGTGGCTGCCGATCATGGCGAACTATCTGGGTGCCCCCGTGTTAGAAAACGGGCAAGGCGGGCTGGGCTTCACCGGCGCACAGATCGGGTGGATACTTGGGCTCGCCGGCGCGATCGGTGCCGTCGCCGCCCCGTTTATCGCCGGCCAGGTTGCCGACCGCTACCTCAATGCCGAGCGTGCCCTCGCGCTGCTGCTGCTGCTTGGCGGGGTCGTCAAACTCATCCTAGCTACCCAGACGTCTTACGAGGCCTGGTTGTGGCTGTCGATCCTCTACTCCGTGCTGTACATGCCGACCCTGGCGCTGACCAACAGCATCGCGTTTGCGAATCTGGACGACCCGGAGAAGAAGTTCCCGCCGGTGCGTGCGTTCGGCACGATCGGGTGGATCGTCGCGTCGGTCGCGTTCCCCGTGGCGTGGATGATGACGGACGTGAAACTGGTCGGGTACTGGCCTTTTATCGACGGGACCAAGATCGCCGGCAGCACGCACCTGATCGCCGACGCCGTGACTGTCTCCGGCATCGTGTCGATCGCTTACGCGGTCTACTGCGTGCTTCTGCTGCCCAAAACCCCGCCGAAGAAAGACGTGGCCCACCCGTTTGCGTTCGCCAAGGCTTTTAGCCTGTTTAGCCGACTGGACTTTACGGTACTGACCATGGCTGCACTTATCATCTCAATGATCCACCAGTGCTATTTTTTCCGCACCGGCCTGTACCTGGAAAACGCCATCGGATTCGACGTGGCGAGCGTTGGACCGATCATGGCGATCGGGCAGGTCAGCGAGATCCTCGTATTGGCGGTACTCGGTCTCTTCATCAAACGCCTGGGTTACAAGTGGGTCCTGATTATGGGCACCCTCTCTTATGTCCTGCGTTACGGCCTGTTCGCTTTCGTGCTCTCCGATGAAACGCCCAGCCAGGGCATCGTTCAGGCCGCGATGATCCTGCACGGGTTCAACTACGGCTGCTTCTTCGCCGGCGCGTTCCTCTACGTCGAGAAGATCGCACCAAGGGACATCAGCCACTCGGCGCAGACCGTGTTCGGGATCATTATCCTGGGCGTCGGCCCTGTGCTGGCCGGGTTCTATAACCAGTATTTCGACCGCTATACGGACACCGCCGGCTCACAGCAATACCAGCAGTTCTGGTACGCGCAATCGGCCCTGGCACTGGTCGCGACGGTGGTCATCCTGGCCCTGTTCAGGCAGGCAAAGGGGGCCGTGGCGGCTGAGGACACTGCTACATGATTCCCCGGTCTATGGGATGCCCGGGGTTAACAAGTGTTTAGCAGATTTCAGTCAAACCGCCTTGGCTGGGGGTTGTAGTCCCGGCCAACCGGACTATCATTGACCGCTTCACAAGCACGATCGAGGAGATCAGGATGAGTCTATCAACCACGATACGTTTTCTGGTCGCGATGCTGCTGACGGCATGTGTGACCGGCACAACCTGCGCCGATCAAGATGGTGTCGATCAGGCAACCGAGCCCAATACCCTGACCGAGCAAGAGCGGGCCGACGGCTGGATCCTGTTGTTCGACGGCAAAAGGATAGACCATTGGCGCGGCTACAAACAGGAAGACTCACACGACGGCTGGGCCATCAAGGACGGCTGCATCACCCGCGTCGGACCCGGCGGCGACCTGATGACCCGTGAGCAGTTCGACGACTTCGAGCTGTCTATCGAGTGGCGCATCAGTGAGGGCGGCAACTCCGGCATCTTCTACAACGGCACCGAAGAATACGGCAACGTCTACGAGAGCGCCCCGGAGATGCAGGTCCTTGATAACGGTGCACACAAGGACGGCGGGGACACGCTCACCAGTGCCGGCGCGAATTACGCCTTGCACGCTCCCGCCGTCGATGCCACCAAACCCGTCGGCGAATTCAACCTCGCACGTATCCTCGTCCGGGGCAACCACGTCGAGCACCACCTCAACGGGCAGAAGCTATTGGAATACGAACTGGGCAGCGAAGCGTGGAAGACCTTGGTCGCCGCCTCTAAATTCAAGGACATGCCCGGGTACGGCCAGGCCGAATTCGGACACATCGCATTACAGGACCACGGCGACGCCGTGAGCTTTCGCAACATCAAGATCCGCGTACCCCATGACCCTCCATCACCACCCGCAACCCAGGGAGACGATTGAAGTGACTGACCCTACCCCCCCCACCGAATTGAAACAGCGTCAGGGCGCTTCCCGCCGTGAATTCCTTGTGCGTACCGCCGCGCTCGCCGGTACCGCCGCAGTGCTCGGCGCTACAAGTAAAAGCGAGGCCAAGATCGGCCTGGACCCCGGCGCCAAGGTCCCCAACTCAGGCAAACGCACGCCACTGGGGGAAAACGACCCGATCCGCCTGGGCGTCATCGGCGTCGGCGGGATGGGCACCGGGCACGTCCACGCGATGCTCGGCATCAACGAACGCAAAGATGCCAACGTCCAGATCGTCGCGCTATGCGATGTCTGCGAACCCCGCTGGCAGAACGCGCTGATCGCCTGCAATGAGAAGCAGCCGGGTGTGCAGACCGATACG
The DNA here is from genome assembly GCA_029260635.1 of Phycisphaeraceae bacterium. Classification (GTDB taxonomy): domain Bacteria; phylum Planctomycetota; class Phycisphaerae; order Phycisphaerales; family Phycisphaeraceae; genus JAJRRS01. The sequence continues at coordinate 60,604 of JAJDCW010000206.1, forward strand.
TATGTCTACCACGAAGAGCTGCTGGCGCGCGACGATATCCACGGCGTGGTGATCGCCTCGACCGAGCACTGGCATGCCGGGCACTCCATCGACTCGATCGCGGCGGGCAAAGACGTCTACTGCGAGAAGCCGATGACGCTTCGGCTGCCCGAGGCGCTGCACATGCGCGAGGTCGTCAAGGCCAACCCCGACATCATCGTGCAGGTCGGCACGCAGCAGATGATGCGGCCCAAATTCGATTCGGCCAAGAAACTCCTGGCCGAGGGCGCGATCGGCAAGGCGACCTTCAGCCAGACAAGCTACTGCCGGAACTCCAAAGAAGGCGAGTGGCTCTACTACGACATCGACCCCGCCTGGGAGCCGGGCAAGAACATCGACTGGGAACGCTGGTGCGGCTCGCTGGGCACGCGCGAGTGGAGCCCGGAGGTCTATGCCCGCTGGCGTCGTTATAAGGACTACTCCACGGGGATCATCGGGGACCTGCTGGTGCACGTGATGACCCCGATGATGTACGCCCTGCAGGCCGGCTGGCCGACCCGGATCGTCGCGTCCGGCGGGCACTACGTCGACAAGGCCAGGGAGAACCACGACCAGGTCAACATCAACGTCGAGTTCGAGACCGGCCACACCATGGTCGTCGCCGGCTCGACCGCCAACGACGTCGGGCTGGAGGTGGTGGTACGTGGCCACGAGGCGAACATCTACCTGGGCGGGCGCAACTGTGTGCTCCGGCCCGAACGCGGCTACGTCGACGACATCGACGAGCTGGACATC